>DASRCB010000201.1:0-2619 GCA_035653295.1 Bryobacteraceae bacterium | reverse complement strand
GCAGGCTTCCAAGGAGCGTTTCGTCACCGCCGCAGCCGCCGGGCGGTGAACCCGCGAACGGCCCGCAGCGGCTTGCGCGGGCTACTTCGCCGCTTTGAGCTTGTCTTCGAACATGACGTAGGGCATCGCGCCCACCATGATCTCGCCGTCGACGCCATCTTCGGTGCTCTTGCCCACGACAAAGGTCGGGGTGCCGTTGGCGCCGATCTTCATTGCTTCGACGACGTCGCTCTGCACCGCTTCCTTATATTTCCCGCCGCTGACGCAAGCGCGGAAGGCGGCCCCGTCCATCTTCAGGTCGGTCGCGAAGCCCACCAGGTGCTCCAGATCCAGCTTGTCGGGATTCGAGCCCATCACGTTGCGCAGCTCCCAGAATTTGCCCTGGTCCGCGGCGCAGCGGCCGGCTTCGGCGGCGCGCATGGCATTGGCGTGGATGCTGTCGAGCGGCAGGTCGCGGCTGTAGAACCGCACCTTGCCGGTATCGATATAGTTCTTCTTCAGCTCGGGGAATGTGGCGGTGTGGAAGCGCTGGCAGAAGGGGCACTGATAATCGGTGAACTCGACGATCGTGAGCGGCGCGCTTTTGTTGCCGAGCATCTGGAAACCGTCGAGGTTCAGTTTGGCGCGCTGCGGCTGCTCCTGCTGCGGCGCTGCCGGGGCCTTGGCCTGCTGCTGTTGCAGCAACTGGCGGATCTGCCGCAGCTCGTTCAGAATCTGCTCCGCCTGCTGCCGCGTGATGCCCGGCTCGGCTTGCGCCGGCGCGCTCTGCTGCGCCCCGAGCGGCACGAGGGCCAGGCTTGCGAATACAAAAAACTTCTTCATGGTTCTATCTTCTTTCCAGCACCAGCATGTACTGCGAATCGGGAATCGTTTCCCTCTCCATCACCAGATGGAAATGGTTGGCTTCGATTTCCTTGATCACATCCGGCATATCGAGCCGGATATGCGTCATGGCGCGGCCGTTCGGCATCGCCTCCGGACGCTTGTAATATTCCACCACCACCAGCTTGCCTTCGGGCTTCAGAGCCTTGTGAATCGACGCCAGCATCTTCTCGGGATAATCGAAATGGTGGTAGGCATCGAGCACCAGCGCCTCGTCCACCTGCGCCTCCGGGAGATTCGGATCGGACTCCGTTCCCTTCACGAAGGTGATATTGGTGAGATTCTGGTTCTGCGCGCGCTGTTTCGCGGCGGCCAGGAAGTCATCGAAAATGTCTTCCGCGATGACGTGGCCGTCCGGCCCCACGGCCTTGCTCAGGAACGGAAGCATATAGCCGATGCCGGTCCCGATATCCGCCACGGTCATCCCCTTCTGTACTCCCATCAGGCGCACGATCTGGCCAGGCTTCTGCGTCTGGTCGCGCTCCGGGTTGCCGAGCCCGGCGGCCACGCTCTGCCGCTGCTCCGGGGTCTTGTAGCCGGCATTGGCATTACCGGCGACCTGCGCCGAAAGGCCTGCAGCCAGGAACACAACGCACAGCAAAGCTTGTGCTGCAGGCCCATAGCCTGCACGCGCGCGCAGGCCACGGGCCCGCGCCACCGGCGCAACGAACTTCATAAACCGGCCTCCATGGGCAGCGCCAGCGGCGCCTCCCGCATGAAATCGAGCTGAGACATTTCCTCCAACGCCTCGCGCACCGCCTGTTCCGAGGTCGGCTCCACGGTGATGACGAACGGCAGGTCGTGCTTGGTATTGCAGGGCTCCTGCAGCACGGCCTCGAGACCGATGTGCTTGCTGGCGAGAATGCCGGCCAGCTTCGCGATAATTCCAGGCCGGTCGTCGACGCGGAAGCGCAGATAATAAGCGCCCTTCTGCCGCGCCACCGAGGCCGGCTGGTATTCACCGAGCCGCGGATGGGCGAAGGGCGAAACGCGCTCCGGGCTGCCCGCGCGGATCTCGCGCGCCACGCGCATCAGGTCGCTGACCACTGCCACGCCCGTGGGATGTCCGGCGCCCCAACCGTAATAAAACGTGTCCTCGCCGTACGCGCCCTTCACCCAAACTGCGTTATACGGGCCCTGCACGCCGGCCAGGATCGTCGAACAGGGGATCAGAGCCGGCCGCACGGAAAGGATCAGCCCCTCGTGCGTCTGCCGCGCGCCGCAGATCAGCCGGATGGTGTGGTCCAGCTCGCGCGCGTAGCGGAAATCGAGCGGCGTGATGCGCCGGATGCCCTCCACGAAAATGTCCGAGGGCGTGATCTTCTCGCCGAAGGCGAGCGCGGCCAGCAGCACGAGCTTCGAGCGCGCATCGTAGCCGTCGATATCGGCGCTCGGATCGGCCTCCGCGTAGCCCAGCCGCTGCGATTCGGCGACCAGCTCCTCCATCGTCTGTCCTGTCTTTTCCATCCGGGTGAGGATGTAGTTGCAAGTGCCGTTGAGAATGCCGTAGAGCGCCTGCACGCGGTCGCCCGAGATGCCCTCGCGCAGCACGGCGTGGATCGGAATGCCGCCGCAGACGCTCGCCTCCATCGCGAGATTGATGCGCGCCGCGATGGCGCGGTCCCAGATCTCCGGACCGCAGGCCGCCATGATCTCCTTATTCGCCGTAACGACGGACTTCTTGTGCGCGATCGCGGCATCGATAATCTGCGACGCCACGCCCGTGCCGCCGACCAG
>DASRCB010000200.1:0-17313 GCA_035653295.1 Bryobacteraceae bacterium | reverse complement strand
CCGAGAAGCCCCTCTGCCGCACCCGCGACGAAGCGCCGGAGATGGTGCGCGCCGCGCGCGTGAACGGGCGCGTCTGCCAGGTCGGTATGCAGCAGCGCTCCGGCCGAATTTACCTGGAGGCCAAAGAGCGCTTTTTCGCCTCGGGCGCCATCGGCCGCATCAGCCACATTGACGCCGTCTGGCATACCGGGATCCCCAAACCGCTCCCCACCGAACCCGCCGCCAGGCCCGACGATCTCGACTGGAATCGCTTTCTCGGGCCGGTGCGATACCGCGACTGGAATCCCGGCCAGTACCTCGACTTCCGCGCTTTTCTCGACTTCAACGGCGGTAAGATGACCGACTTCGGCCATCACTGGCTGGACACGGTACATATGTTCATCGGCGAGCGTGCGCCCGCTTCGGTCGTCTCCGCCGCCGGAATCTTCTACGACCGTCACGATGGTCGCACCGCGCCGGACACCTGCAACGCGCTGTTCGAGTATGACGGTTTCACGGTACTGTTCCAGTCCAACGCATACACGTCGCCTGCCGAGTACGGGATGACCTTCCACGGCGAGCACGGCGCCCTTTTCGTCAACCGCCAGCGTTACGAGTTCACCCCGGCCGAGCGCCACGCCCAGCCGGTCACGAATAAGATTCCCGGCGATATTACGGATGACCACGTCCGTAATTTCCTTGACTGCGTCCGCAGCCGAAAACGGCCCAATGCCGATGTCGAGCTGGCCAGCATCTCCATTCTGGGCCCGTTGCTCGCCGTGGAATCTTACGAACAGAAGCGCCGCATCCGCTTCGATCCCGTTCGCCTGGAAGCCCTGCCCCTGTAAATCGCCCGCTCTAAATCCTCATTTCAGGCCGGCAATCCGCGCTCGGACTGACCAGATAAATCCGGAATTCTCTGACCCCCAGGCGCCCCCTGCAGGGGGTACGATTGCTAGGAACACTGCGCCTTCGCCGTGGTGTGAAACACAAAGAAGGAGATTCCATGCACCAACTTACCCGAATCGCCTGGATGGCAGTCATCCTCGCAGCGGGCGCCGGAACAGGTCTGCCGACGCTCAACGATGTGCCCACGCCGCCCTGTCTTCCCTGCAAGTCCCCGCCCACCAAACCGCCCACCAAATGATCGGTGCCGCAACAGCAAAAGCCGCTTGAGTAATCGGCAGACCTCGTGTTATCCTGCCGAGGCATAGTACGGCTAGCTCTGTTGTGCTTTCGCATCTACTCTGGGCTTTTCTAATCGCTGGTCAGCTCGCTGCACTGGCTCGCGTCTTTTCGCTGGCCTCGCGCGAATACCGGTTTTTTGCGCTCGTCCTCGTGGTCGATCTGCTGCGCGCCGGTGTCCTGGTCGCGCTCCGAAGTCAACCGACAGCGAGCGGCTGGTTCTGGGTTTTTAGCGAACCCGTTGCCCTTGCCGCGCTCGCCGGAGCGACCTGGGAGATCGTCCATCGTATTCCGTCCCATCACCCGCTGTACCACGGCATGTTTCGGCGGACACGGCTGATGTTCCTGGCTCAGGTGGCGCTGCTCATCGCGCTGGTCTCGGCCTTCATTGAAGCCCACGCGATTGTTGTCGACCCTGACGCGACCAAGTGGCTGCCCCTCACCATTGCCGCCAAGCGGCTGATCACCTCCTTGCTCGCTGTTTATCTGGTGCTCGTCGCTCGTTCGGTCGCCGTTTCTCCGGTCATGTTCCAGCCGAACCTGGTGCGGCACTCTTTTCTGTTCGCAGCGTACCTGCTGCTCATCTCAACCGTGATGATGTGGCAGAACGTCGCCGCGGCAGGAAGAGGAACCGAGGCCAGCAACGCTGTCCTCACACTTGGGTCCGGCATGCTCTTCATCCTCTGGTCGCAGCTGCTGAAGAGGACCGGAGAGCACCGGGCCCCCCTTCGGCTTCAAGGTCGCCTCGGTCTGGACAGTTCTGCTTCCGCCGGACAGCATTCCGCCGAGCGCCCCTGAAGGAACCCGCGGCCGCGCTCGTCCGACGCGGCCGCTTTACCGCTCCGGCGTCGCGACCTGCGCTCGAAACGTCGCTTCTGGATCGAGAGTGTAACTCTCCAGTTGAAGCACGCCATCAGCCGCACGGAATGTAGCCAGCACCCCGGCCGACCCCGGGATGCTTCGCGAGTTGACGTACCGGACCGCGCAACGCATCTCGACCTGCCCGCCGCCGGCCTTGAAAACGGGATCGTCAGTCACTTCGGTATAACTGTACCCGTCCCTGCTCATGCGCTGCACCAGCGCATTGGCCGCAGCCTCGGCGTCTATGGCACGCGAAGCAGAACAGGCCGTCAGCAGGATCGCAAGGCAGAGAACAACGATCGCCCGCGGCATTTCCGGTTTGACCCCTGCACTGGGTTTCCATGTACCTGCATAACCGTTACAGCCGTCCAATATCTGAATGGGAAGCAATGCAATGAAGGTGTGCCTGCTGACACTGTTCGCGGCCAGCGCCGCGATCGCGCAGTTCCGCTATCACGCCAAAATCGTCTCCGAGGATGGCGCCGCGCTGCCCACCAGCCCCCAAATCACGCCTGCGCTGTCGCAGCGGCTGATGCAAAGCTGCTTTATCCTGAACACCTTCGGGAACGGTACGATCGAGTACGCCGTCAACTGGCGCTCGCGCCCCTTCGATGAGCACACTATGGATCAGTGCGATGTCACCATCCGCGCAAAAGGTTTCCGGCCAACGACTGCGACTCTGCGCGACGGCGCTACGATCGTGCTCAAACGCCTCGGCGACCACGAAGGCTCTACCATCTCAAAAACCGAGATCGAAGCGCCGCCCGACGCGCGGAAAGCCTATGAAAAGGGCATGGGGCACATCTACGACAGGAAATGGTCAGCGGCGCAGAAGGATCTCGAGCGCGCCGTCGCCATCTACCCCCAGTACGCGCAGGCATGGACCGATCTCGGACAAGCGTTTCTCGAGCAGTCCGAGCCGCAGCAGGCCCGCGACGCCTGGGAGCACGCCCGCAAAGCCGATCCGCAGTACATCCGGCCTTACCTTCAGCTTGCGCGCCTCGATCTCCAGGAAAAGCAGCCCCGCGAAGCGCTGGACATCACCACTGAAGCGCTCAAAATTAATCCGAGGGAATTTCCCGGGCTGTACTTCCTGAACGCCGTCGCGAATTTCAATCTGAATCGGCTGGACGCCGCCGAGGAGAGCGCGCGCCGGGCTATCGAACTCGACGCGGCGCACGAAATCCCCCGCGCCGAGGATCTGCTCGGCAGCATCCTGGCCATGAAAGGCGATCGCGCCGGCGCGGTCGAGCACATGAGGAAATACCTCCAGCTCTCGCCGCACGCCCCCGACGCCGATACGGTGCAGCAGCGCATCGCCCAACTCGAAAAATAGTCGCTTTTGCGCCGCAGGCTCTCAGCCGGCCTTTTCACGTTCGGCTCGAACTTGTAGTGCGAGCCTTTGGCTTGCACGGATTTCATCCGGCCTCTGGTCCGCAGCAGCACTGCACTCCTGCCCCACCCGCAAACTTAAGTGCGATTGCGGGCTCTCAGCCCGCCTCGCCTGCCTGCCGGATTTGCTGAAGTTCCTGGACCGCCTTCTCCGACCCGGGCGTCACGCCATTCACGAAGTACCCCAGAATAACCTTCCGCAGTTCCGGAGACGGGCTGACTTTCTTGTCCGCCATCTTCTCCAGCAACTGCGTGTACGCTCGCAGCGCTAACCCGTACTTGCCGGGAATCTCCGGCTTCCCCGTATCGAGATTCGTGTCCTGAATCGTCAGGTGTCCCGCCTGCAGCTGAGCGCAGTACTCGCGGAAATGCGACAGCGTGGCGTTGAAGCTGGCCATCAGAAGCTTCTCCGCCTCCGGGCTCGGAGGATGAAACGCCAGCGCGCGGAACGGCCCGATCTTCGGAATCAGTTTAAAGATGAACGCGATGAATCGCGCGAACCAGCCCGGCCGCTGGTAATCCTTCCCCCACTCCCGCCGATAGCTGCTGCGCCTCATGTTGTAGATGAACCGCCGCTTCGTCATGCTCGGATCGGCGGCCACGATGTCCTTCTTCTTGGCCGCCCACGCTGCCTTCGTCGCCTCAGGAATGAGATTGCTGACGCTGAACCGGAAAGTGCCGAACGCAAGGCCCTCTTTCGACAGTACGCTCGAGAGCGGGATCGAGTAAGTCTGTTCGAACGCGCGCTCCAGCAGCGGGCGAGCCACCTTGAAGCCAATAAAATCGTGATACGCCTTCGACGCGTAATGACCCTGGGCGACGTTCACCACGTCGAAGCCGAACTCCGTCTTCAGATGGTCTTCGGGATCCTGCTCATAAGTGATCACATCCCCGAATCTTTCCGCCAGGTGCGGGTATTCCAGCGGCTCAGCGCGATTCACCCCAATAGGATGGCCGTAGTTATCCGATGTGTAATGGGCAAGCGCCCCGAGAGCGAATGCGTACTCGTCCAGAGTCTGCGAATCGTCGATCAGATTCGTCACGAACCCGGCGCTGCGCACGTAATGCACCAGATCGCTGAACAGCTTGCTGCCGAACGGGTAATAACCCATGTCCTGGATGATGCAGCCGCCGTAGGCGTACCCGTGCGCTTCGATGAGCTGATCCGGCGTGGAATTCGGGAATTTCTGGAGCAGCAGCGGTTTGACGCTCTTGTCCCAGGCCGAATCAACCACGGCTTCATGCGTCAGCACCGAGTACGCGGAACCAAACGGGGCGAACAGCGCCAGGGCTGTGAGCAGTCGCAGCAACAAGGGGCATGATAGCGCGACGGCAGTTGCGGGACGCAGCGCCCGGCGATATGGTGGAGGCGCATGTCACATCAGACTCGGCGCGATCTGCTGCGGCTTACCGCCGCCGGCCTCGCCGGCGCGGCCCTCACGCGCGCCGCCGGCGCGAATCCCATCGAGGTTCGGCTGACCGCCGGCGCGAAGCGGCTCGCCCAGGAGCCGCCGCTGGAATGGCGTCATGCCTCCCCAACGGCGAAGGGCATCGTGCTCGATCCCTCACGCACTCACCAGGAAGTGCTGGGCTTCGGCGCGGCGTTCACCGATGCTGCCTGCTGGATGTTCAGCCAGCTTGCGGCAGACGCACGCGAGCGCCTCTTTCACGAGCTCTTCGATCCGGCGCAGATGGGCTTGAGCGTGTGCCGTACCTGTATGGGCGCCAGCGATTATTCGCGCACCGTATTCAGCTACGACGAGGGCGCCCCGGATCCCGATCTGACCCGCTTCTCCATCGCTCACGACCGCGACTATATCCTGCCCGCTCTGCGCCTCGCCCGTAAGGTCAATCCCGATCTGTTCCTTTTGGCGTCGCCCTGGAGTCCACCGGGTTGGATGAAGGCAGGAGGCTCGATGCTGGGCGGCTCCATGCGCAAGCCGTCCTTCCCGGCCTATGCCCGCTACTTCGCGAAGTTCCTGCAGGGCTACGAAGCCGAGGGCGTGCGCGTCGATGCCGTCACCTCACAGAACGAGGTGGACGCCGACCAGGACGGCCGCATGCCCGCCTGCCTGTGGGGCCAGGAATACGAGATCGAGTTCGTGGGGAAACACCTCGGCCCCGAGTTGCATCGCAACAATATCCCTGCGAAGATCTGGCTCCTCGACCACAACTACAATCTCTGGGGCCGCGCCATCTGCGAACTGGACGATCCGGACGTGAATCGCTACGCCGATGGCATCGCCTGGCATGGCTACGCCGGCACGCCCGAAGCCATGACTCGCGTTCATGACGCGTATCCCGACAAGCACGCCTACTGGACCGAGGGCGGTCCCGATTACACCGATCCGGCCTACCTGACGGAATGGGCGAAATGGGCGGCGACGTTCGCCGGCGTGCTTCGCAATCAGGCGCGCTGCATCATCGGCTGGAATCTTGCGCTCGACGAGAAAGGTCGGCCGAACATCGGCCCGTTCAACTGCGGCGGACTGGTGACCATTGATTCCGCCACGAAGGAGATCACCCGGAGTGGGCAGTACTGGGCATTCGCGCATTACTCCCGCACGGTCCGGCGGGGCGCGCGCCGCTTCGACTCGCTTGGGGAGCTGAGCGGAATCTCGCATGTAGCCTTCGCGAACCCGGACGGAACATCGGCCCTGATCCTTGCCAATACCGGCCCCGAGCAGCGCGTTCCCGTTCGCCTCGCAGACCTCGAGACCGCGGTGGTGCTCCCATCAGAATCGGTAGTGACGCTAACCTGGTCGTGAGCATATAATCTGGCTTGCACCACATCCGGACCTTCGCCGCCGCAGGCGGTTCTGTACTCGTATGTGCATGTATTCTTTTGGGGGGCAGGCCCTCGGCCTGCGGCGGGCTCTCAGCCCGCCTGGTCGGCTGCAACGAGTCCGATACGGGCAGGCATTCCGCCGGTCGCGCGCCATCTTTGTCTTCGGCTCCCCTGCCCGGTGCGGCGTCGCCCCAGGCCGCCTCTGTGCCCCTTACCGACCGCGCAGGCGACGGCACGCCCGACTTCCTCCGCCTCAACCCCGATGACGCGGCTGCATTCCGCCAATGGTTCACCTTCCTCGCCGAGGTCCAGTACTACCGCGCCAACCTGCCAACCGAAATCGACGACTGCGCCGCGCTGATCCGATACTCCTGCCGTGAAGCGCTAAGCCGCCATGACAACGCTTGGGCCGCGCGCATGAAGCTGCCCATCGTCCCGCCGCTCCCGCCCGTGGCGCGCTACGCCTACCCATTCACGCCGCTGCATGCGAATCTGTTCCGCACTCGGCCGGGCCCGTTCATTCCCGCCGACCTCACCGATGGCGCGTTCTCCCAGTTCGCGGACGCGAAGACACTACAGCGCTACAACACGCACAGGATCTCGCGCGATCTGAGCCAGGCCCGCCCGGGCGATCTGCTCTTCTTTCGCCAGGCCGGCGGCGCCCTGCCATTTCACAGCATGATCTGGCTCGGGCGCAGCCACTTCGAGCGCAACACGAACGACTACGTCATCTATCACACCGGCCCGCTCGGCCGTGGCCGAGGGGAGATCCGGCGCCTGACAGCCGAACAGCTCCTCCATCACCCTGAGCCGCGCTGGCGCCCGGTAGAAGGCAACGCTAACTTCCTGGGCGTATTCCGATGGAACATTCTCTGAACCGATTGTTGGTGGCCGCGATTCTCGCCACCGCCATCACCCCGGGCATCGGACAGACCGAAGATACACCGTACTTCGCCCTGTCCAGCGCGAAGACCTTCGCGCCCGGCGAGAACGCGTCGGTGCAGCTCAACGCGTACGGAATCGACGCTCTCGATTTCCGCGTGTATCACGTCGACGACCCGGTGAAGTTCTTCGAGCAGCTCGACGATTCGCACACGTTCGGCGGCCGGGCTCCGCAGCCGAAACGCGAGCTGACCGCCATCGAGCGCTTTCATCGATTCAAGCACCGCTGGCGCATGCGCATGATCAACTTCGTCCGGGAGCAGTACGACCCGGACACTCGCGCCATGATCCGCGACGCCATGGCCCGCCGTGCGCAGGCCCGCAACGTCGCCCGCTACGCGGAAGCTCCGTTGCTCAATTCGCGCCAGGTAGTCGCGACGTGGAGCCAGCAGGTGACCAGCCGCGATCGCTGGTCCATGCAGACCGTACCGGTGGAAACACACGGCAAGGGCGTTTACCTCGTCGAGGCGGCCCATAAAGACCTGCGCGCCTACACCATCCTGATCGTCTCCGCAACGGCCATGATCACCAAGACAGCGCCCGGCCGCGTGCTGGCCTGGCTGGTCGATCGCCAGACCGGCGCTGCCCTTCCAAACGCCGACGTAGTCCTGTGGAACGGCACGCAACGGACTGCGGCCCAGTCGTGGAAAACGAATACCGACGGCATCGTGGACGCGAAAATCGAGGCCACAAAGAACGACGACCTCCGCCTGCTGGCCCGCTCCGGCGACGACTTCACCGCCGCGAGCCTGTCCGGCTACTCCGTCGGCGGCCGCCTCGAGCAGGACTGGACGGGCTACATCTACACTGACCGCCCCGTCTATCGCCCCGGCCATACCGTGAATTTCCGCGCCATCGCCCGCACCCAGTCGGCCAACGGCTACACGATCCCCTCGGCGCGCCAGCTCGACATCACCGTAGATGATCCCGACCAGAAGACCATCTACCACAAGCAGCTTCCGGTTTCGAAGCTGGGCACGGTTCACGATTCCCTGACCGTTCCCGCGGGCGCCTCGCTCGGCTATTACTCCATCCAGATCCATCAGGAAGACGCCTACATGCAGGGCGGATTCCAGGTGGAGGAGTACAAAAAACCGGAGTACGAAGTGCGCGTCACCCCGGCAAAGCCGCGGGTCATCGAGGGCGAGACCGTACAGGCCACCATCGACGCGCGCTACTACTTCGGCGAGCCGGTGAAGAACGCCAAAGTGGTGTGGTCGGTCTATCGCGGCGATGCGTGGCTGAAGCATATCGAGCAGGAGCAGACCGAAGGAGGGGACGCCAACACCGGCGATCAGGCTGACGACGAGGGCGATAGCGGCGATCAGCTTCAAAACCAGGAAGGCCGGCTCGATGACAACGGCCGCCTGACCATCTCGTTCCCCACACAGGTTTCCAAAGACGCCGGCGACTACCGCTACCGCATCGAGGCGAAGGTCACCGATCAGGGCAATCGCGAGATCTCCGGTACGGGCTGGCTCAACGCCACCTACACCAGCTTCTATCTCACCGCTCAGCCGGACGGCTATGTCTTCGCCGTGGGCGGACGGGCGCGCATCCAGATCGGCGCCCGCGACTACGACGATAAGCCTGTCCGCGCTCATGTCAAGGCGGAACTCCAGGAGTGGACGCCCGTCAGGAAAGGTGAAGAACGCAGGGCCGTCACGCGCGCCACCGCCGAAGCCGACACCGACGCCAACGGTGACGCGAAGGTCGAGTTCACCATTCCGCACGGCGGCGAGTGGCGCGTGCTGGTGACCGCCCCCACCCCGGAGCAGCGGACCGTTCAGGATCAGGCGTACCTCTGGGTCAACGGCGGCTACGCGGCCCTGTTCGGCGAGCCGGAAGCGAACATCCGCATCGTTCCCGACCAGAAGAAATACAAGGATGGCGACACCGCGCACGTGCTGGTAATTACCGGAGTCCCGCGCGCCCGGGTGCTCGTGTCGGCCGAGGGCAAACAGATCGAGTGGACGCGCGTCATGGATGCCGGCGGGCCTTCGTTTACGGTGGACGTGCCCATCCACGGCGACGACGCGCCGAGCGTCTACGTGACCGCGTCCTTCATCCAGAAGAACCAGTTCTACCAGGGGAGCAAGCTGCTGAAGATTCCGCCCGTCACCGACAGCCTGACGGTGAAGCTGGCCAGTGGAAAACCGCAGTACCAGCCGGGCGATCACGCCGTCTACGACCTCGATGTGAGCGACAGCGCAGGCAGGCCGGTGAATGGCGCCGAGTTCAGCCTCGGCGTCGTGGATGAGGCCATCTACGCTATCCGCAAAGACACCACACCCGACATCCTGAACTTCTTCTACGGCCGCGACTGGAACATCGTCAACACCGATTCCTCGCTCTCCTACTGGTTCCGCGGCGAGGCCGGCAAGCGGCGCATGCAGCTCGCTGCGCTCTTCGCCCACCGCCATCCCATGACCCAGCTCAAGCCGGAGCGGCTGATACAGCCGAAGGTGCGCAAGGCCTTTCCCGATACCGCTTACTGGGCGGCGGACCTGACCACCAACGCGCAGGGCCACGCCGAAGCGCAGTTCGACTTCCCCGATTCGCTCACCACCTGGCGCGCCACCGCGCGCGGAGTCACAGCGGACACGAAGGTCGGCGCCGCAGTGGAGAAGACCATCGTCCGCAAAAACATCATCGTCCGCCTGGTCACGCCGCGCTTCTTCACCCAGGGCGACGAGATGACCTTATCGGTGCTGGTTCATAACTACCTGCCCGACGCGAAGACCGCGCGCGTTTCGCTGGACGCCAGGGGCCTCGAGATCATTGGCGGAGCCACTCAGGATGTGACCGTGGCCAGCCGCGGCGACGTGAAGCTCGACTGGCGCGTGCGCGTCCCCGCCGGTACCGAGGCTGTGATCACCGGCAAGGCCCTGACTGATCAGGAATCCGACGCGATGGAGCTCACCATCCCCATCTGGCCCCAGGGCGTGAAGTTGTCGGATGCGCGCAGCGGATCCCTGAACGGAGGCGGCAATGCCGAGTTCAGGCTGACCTTCCCCGGCCAGGTGGCGCCCGCCTCACGGCGAATCGAGATTCGCCTCGCGCCGTCCATCGCCGGGACTCTCTTCGGCGCCCTCGATTACCTGACCAGCTATCCGTGGGGTTGCACCGAGCAGACCATGTCCAGCTTCCTGCCGGACATCGTCGTCTCTCGTGCGCTGAAGGACCTGAACCTCAAATCGACTCAGGATCCCGCCACGCTCCAGCAGAAGATCGGAGAAGGCCTCGACCGCCTCTACGATTTCCAGCATGAGGATGGTGGCTGGGGCTGGTGGAAGACCGACGACAGCAGCATGTTCATGACCGCCTACGTCGTGAGCGGGCTGGCCCAGGCGCAGGCAGCCGGGCAGACGATTAAGCCGGAAGCGGTCCAGAAGGGCGCCGCGTGGCTGAAAGCGTTCTATGGCCGGGAACCGCGCCTTGTCGCCGACTCGAAAGCGTACGTGGCGTGGTCGCTCGCGCTGGCCGATTCGCTGGACCCCGCCACTCTGGACGACGTCTGGACGCATCGCGCGAAGCTGACACCCTACGGTGAGGCCCTGCTGGGCCTCACGCTTGACCAGAAGAAGGATCCGCGGGCGCACGACATTGCCCAGCATCTGGAGACCGAAGCAAAGCAGAATGACATCGAAGCATGGTGGACGGAGGAGTCCGACCCGCTCCTGGATATCTGGTTCGACTCTTCGCCCGAGACCACCGCATTCGTCCTCAAGCTGCTGGTCCATCAGGACCCGCGGAATGCGCTGGTCCCCAAAGCGGCTCTGTGGCTCACCGACCATCGAAGCGGCGGAAGCTTCTGGTATTCCACTGAGCAGACCGCGATGGTGGTCAACGGACTCGCCGACTATCTGAAGCTCACCCAGGAGCTGAACCCGGCCTTCACCGCGACCGTGCTGGTAAACGGCAAACAGGTGGGGACGAAGACGTTCGGCGGCACGGATGCACTGGAACCGGGCGACACGATCATCGCGCTCAATGACGCCCAGCTCGACCCAGCGTCGAACGACATCCATATCGAGATGAAGGGCACGGGCCGCCTGTACTGGTCGGTGCGCCAGGACTACGCGTCACTCGAACCGAAGCTGGCGAAAACCGGCACGGTCGAACTCAACATCCTTCGCGACTACTTCCGCCTCACACCCGCAACGGTGGATGGCAAGATCGTCTATGACCTCAATCCGCTCAATGGCCCGGTCGCAGTGGGCGACACGCTGGCGGTGCGGCTCACCGTTTCTGGCGGCCCGTGGCGTTACCTGCAGATTGAAGACCCGATTCCCGCCGGCGCCGAGTTCATCGAGCGAGACGATCTCTACAACCTGCGCGACAAGCCTTCATGGTGGGGCTGGTGGTTCACACGCCGCGAGATGCACGACAACCGCATGGGTATCTTTCAGACGTATTTCAGCAAAGGCCAGCAGCAGTACGTGTACCTGCTGAAGGTGGTCAACCCCGGCGTGTTCCACGTTAACCCCGCGCGCGTGCAGCCGATGTATGAGCCGAAGTACCTGTCCACAACCGAGGCGAAGACCGTGGAGGCGAAATGACGGTGACCGGCGCAACAATCCGGCTCTGGGCCCTCCACGTCGTCGCGAACGCGTTCCTGGTTTTCGGCGTGTACGCCTGGCTCAGCATCGGCGATGCGGACGCGGCGCAGTTGACCGGCACCGTGATCTACGGCATTGCCATCGCGTTTCTGGCCGTATGGTTGCATGCGGGCACGTTCCGCTACTTCGGCGCGGACGCGCGGGACACCCGGCTGCGTATCGCTTTCTGGAATGTGCTTCCGTCGCTGGCCCCGTTCGCGCTGCTTGCCATTGTGGCGGCGACCGTCTACGCGCTGTTCAGCCGCGCTGGCGCCCAGACTGCCGACACGGGCGCCACGATCGCCTCATGGCTGACCCTCGAGCTGCGCCGCCCCGTCAGGCCCGTCGCCGTGGCCCGCGTTCTGCTCTGGATTCTGCGCCTCGTTGAATGGTTCGGCGCTCCGCTGGTATTCCTTCCGCTCGCGTCCGAAACGGCCGCGAACGGTTGGCGTGGACTGGCGCGCAATCCGCTCGCGACACTGCGCCGTCGCTATGCCCTGCTCTGCCCCGCCCTGCTGCTGGCTGCCTTCCTGATTCCCGGCCTGATCGCGAACTGGGTTCCCGGCCTGCACGGCGTGACGCTGCAAACGGTCAGCGCGATCGTGCGCTTCGCCATTGCATGGCTTATCCTGATTACCGCCTGGCTGGCGCTCGTGCGCGAAACGGCTATTGCGGATTCTGCGACGGCGGCTGCATCAGAGACGCCAGCACCGCCGCCGGTCCCTGCTGCCTGACTTCGCTGCGCACGTCCTCGGGCACGCGCTGGTCGCCCGCCAGATACGCCACGATGCCTTCCCGCACCGAACGCGGCGCCCCGGGCCGGCAATGCGCTTCCACAAGCAGGTGCAGCATCTCGTGCAGCAGGGTCTGCGGTGCAGGATTCGGCTGAAGCCGAATGACTCGTCCGCGCGTGTCGCCCGCAACATTTCCGGATTCGGCCGTGCCGTTGCGGTATAACGACACCGTTGGATACACGCGCACCAGCGGGCGAACCTCGGTCTGGAACCCCGTCAGTTCCTCCGCCCGTTCCAGCGCCGCGTCGGCCATGCGCACCAGCTGCTGATCGCGATGCGGGTCCGCGGTAACGATGTCGACGCGCTCGCCACGCAAACGGCGCCAGTCGAGCCCGCGAGCGGTTTGCCCGATTCGCGCACCCGGATAGTAGAAGGCCAGAATCTCGCGGTAATCGTGCCCCGCCGCACCCATCTGATCGGCGCCTTTCTGGCACAGCCCCACCCCGTGACCGGCGCCGTATCCTTCAACAGAGAACTGCTCGCCGTGCTCCCGCACGTGGAAGAACATGCTCTTCACCAGCCCCCAGCCGAGAGAGCGGCCCAGCGCGAAGCGGAATGAGCTCGCCGACATGCGCAACGTTTCGCCGGCGCCCGACAGCGACAATGTGAGCGCGCGCCCCGAAGGCGTTTGCTCGGCCACATCGATGGCTTCAATGCGTTTCGGCGCTCGAAGACCCGCCGCGGCCAGCGCCTTCGACAGGTCCGCGCGGCCGATCGCAACCGACCACAAGGCGCGGCCCGTGCGCAGGCACCAGTTATCGCCGCGCTGCCGCAGATAGCTCCCC
This sequence comes from Bryobacteraceae bacterium, assembly GCA_035653295.1. GTDB lineage: Bacteria > Acidobacteriota > Terriglobia > Bryobacterales > Bryobacteraceae > DASRCB01. The sequence continues at coordinate 3,986 of DASRCB010000200.1, read as the reverse complement.
TCCTCGTCAGGCCAGACGTTGGCGGCGGCTTCGGTAACGCCGCCGCAATCCTGCGAGTAGTACGCGCTGGCCACCGCTCCGTCGTGCCACAGCAACTCGCCGGCGGTCTCCTCCGCCGCGGCCCGCTCGCGCTCCGTCACCGCATCCAGCCGCATCACCTGGCAGTGCGTGGTGGTGCAGAAGTCGAAACCCTCGCGCCGATGCTGGCCACGGAAATGCGCCGCATAGCTCCGCGCCGCGACCGCCATCGCTTTCAGCGCCTCGTCGGACGTGAATCCCTGACACTCCCCGGCCAGAACCGCGGCGACGTACTCCTCCATCGTGAGGTATCGCGCCGGCTCTGTGCGCGCCCCGCGCACCCAAACGCCGCCCGGCGCGACGATCTGCTTCGCGATCGGCGCGGCATCCACTCCTCCCGATGCGCCAGGCACGACAACCACGACCGCGACCGATGAGGTGAATCCCGCGAACCACGCGCGTCCGCCGGCCGTGCCCGTCTTGCCCGAAAGCCCGGCCACATCCGCCAGGCGCGCCGTGCCGTATTCCGTTGCCTCCCGAAGTCCATCGAGCACCGGACGCGGCGCGCTCTTCGCCATCCGCACGTAGGCGCGCGCGATCTCCAGTGGCGTCGCGCGTACGTCTTCCTCGCCAAGCGCCTCCAGCTGTCTGCGTTCCACGCTGGCCGCGCGTCGCGCCATGGGTAAACCTTCACTGTGCAGAAAGGCGGCGAGTTGTCCATCCTCGAAACGCGCCGCGTAATGCGCGACGAAATTGTTGCACGAATACGCGATGGCGCTATCCACGGTCATGGCCTGCGCCACCCGCGGATGCGAGCAGGTCATATTATGCGAGCCGATGCGCAGTGCTCCTGCGCAGGGCAGCGCATCCAGCGCCGTGACTTTCCCTTGTTGCAGGAGCGCCCACAATGACAACGGTTTCAGCACCGAGCCCGGCGCGACGGCCATGTGCTCCGCTTCGGCAATGTTCTGCGCCGCCAGAACGCGGCCTGTCGCGCGATCCACCACTACCGCGGCGCCGCGGCGGCCGCGCATTGCCTCCGTAACCGCATCGCGCCAGCGCGGCTCATCCTCGGCGGACACCGGAACGACGCCGCTGCCCCGAGGCAGCTCATGCACGACGCGTGCGGGTCGGCGCGGAACCTGCTGTTCGTTTTTTGCCAGAAGTGCGATGCCCGGCATTGCCGGTCCGGTCAGCGCCGAATACACGAGCACTGCCGATCCTGCCGCGGCAACGTGCAACCGAGTTAACCGAGTTGTCACGGTATCGGAGGCAGTATACCCTACCTGCGTCATTCAGAAAAAGCCATCAGGATTACACATCTGCCGCGAGTACAATGAGGAAACCGATGAAAGCCCTCGTGTATGTCTCGTTCAAACCGACAGTTCTCGATCCCCAGGGACAAACCATCCGTCGCGCGCTGGTGGGCCACGGCCATAGTTCTATAGCCTCGGTGCGACAGGGCAAGTACTTCGAGATCGGCCTCGAGCCGGGCATCGATCGCGAACAAGCCGCCGTCGAGATCGATGAGATCGCGCGCGATGTGCTCGCCAATCCGGTGACCGAAGAGTATCGCGTCGAAATCGTCGATTAATCGCGCTCCATGCACTGGACGCAGCTGTACGCCCCCGTTGCCGGCAGCATCCCGCTCTCGGCGCTGGTCGCAGCGCTGCCCGTGTTCGTGCTGCTTATTCTTCTCGGCGTGCTGCGCGCGCCCGCGTGGAAGGCGTCGCTGGCGGGCCTCGCATCCGCGGCGCTGGTCGCGGTCTTCATCTACGGAATGCCCGTCGGGCTGATGCTCGATTCCGCTGCGTACGGCGCCGCCTTCGGATTATTCCCCATCTCCTGGGTAGTGTACTGGGCCATCGTGCTCTACCGCATCACCGTCGACACCGGCCATTTCGAGATCATCAAGGACTCCATCGCCGGCCTCACTTCCGACGCCGGCATGCAGGCGCTGCTCATCGCCTTTGCGTTCGGCGCGTTCATGGAAGGCGCCGCCGGATTCGGCGCGCCTGTCGCCATCTCCGCGGCCATGCTTACCGGCCTCGGCTTCAAACCGTTTCGCGCGGCCGCGCTGTGCCTGCTGGCCAATACGGCGCCGGTTGCGTTCGGATCCATCGCCATTCCACTCGTCACGCTTGCCGGGGTGACCGGGTTGCCGCTCGAAGCGCTCAGCGCCGATACCGGCCGCATCATTCCTCCGGTGGCGCTGATCATCCCCGCTTATCTGATCCTGATCCTCGGCGGCTGGCGAGCGCTCCGCATCGTGCTGCCTGGCGCTGCGGCGTGCGGCATCGCCTTCGCCGGCACGCAGTTCGCGGTTTCGAACTGGATTGGCGCCCCGCTGACCGATATCGTCGCCGCTGTGGTATCGGTTGGCGCCCTCATGGCCCTGCTTCGCGTCTGGCGTCCCCGCAGCGCATACGCGACGACGCCGCACTCCCACGCGACCGCGACCGTCGCGCGCGCCTGGGCGCCGTACGCGCTGCTCGTCGTCATCATCCTGCTGTGGAGCGTGGACGCGATTCGCAAGCCGTTGAATGCCGCCACCATCTCCTTCGCGTGGCCAGGGCTGCATAACCACATCGCCCGAGTCGCGCCCGCGGTAACCAAACCCGGTCTGTATCCGGCTGTCTACAATTTCAACTATCTCGCCGCCAGCGGAACCGCGTGCATGGTTACCGCGCTGCTGGCCGCCGCTGTCTTGGCGCTCTCGCCGCGGCGGTTGCTCGACATCATGCTCGCGTCCGCGCGGCAACTCGCCCTGTCGATCCTCACCATGGCGGCGGTGCTCGCGCTCGCGTTTCTCATGAACTACTCCGGCGCAACGGCGACCCTCGGCCTTGCGTTCACCGCCACCGGCGCGCTGTTCCCGTTCTTCAGCGCGCTGCTGGGCTGGGTCGGCGTCTTCCTCACCGGCAGCGACACCTCCTCCAACGCGCTCTTCGGCAACCTCCAGGTCGTCGCCGCCGGCAAGCTCGGACTGAACGCGATCCTCATGGCCGCCTCGAACACCAGCGGCGGCGTCATGGGAAAGATGATTAGCCTGCAGAGCATTGCCGTCGCCGCCGCGGCCACGGGTATGCCCTCCAGCGACGAGGCGCGCCTGTTCCGCTTCACCCTGAAGCACAGCATGCTGCTGGCGACCATCGTCGGCCTCATCGTCACCTTCTTCGCCTATATCGCCCCGTCGTGGGTAAAGTGACCTCGGCGACAATAGGGCATGTCCGCTGCGCCGCCCCGTTCCGCCGCGCCGACTAATAGTGATCGCTGGCATCCGGCTCGCCGCTTCTTCGCCAATCTCGGCCCCGGCCTGATCACCGGCGCCGCCGACGACGACCCATCCGGCATCTCCACCTATTCCGTAACCGGCGCGTCCTTCGGGTATGCCCCGCTGTGGACAGCGCTGTTTTCCTTCCCCCTGATGATCGCAGTGCAGTTGATGTGCGCCCGCCTCGGCATGGTGGCCGGCCGCGGACTCGCCAGCGTGGTGCGGCGCACCTACCCCCGACCCGTGCTGTGGGGCGCCTGCGTCATTCTGGTCATCGCCAATACCGTCAACATCGCCGCTGATCTCGCCGGAATGGCCGCGTCCATGGAGATGGTCACGCACGTTCCCTCACAGCTCTGGACAGTGCTCTTCACCGCCCTCATCGTGGCTCTCCTGTTCTGGACCACCTATGTCACCATCGCCAGCATCTTCAAGTGGCTCACCCTCGTTCTTTTTGCCTACGTCATAGCAGCGTTCCTCGCGCACCCCCAATGGGGCCAGGTGCTCCACGCCACCCTGGTCCCACATGTGGAGATGACTGCGCAGTTCTTTGCCGTGCTGGTCGGAATCTTCGGCACCACGATTTCGCCGTACCTGTTCTTCTGGCAGGCGGCGCAGGAGGTGGAGCACGAGCGCGCCCAGGGACGCACCACCGTAGCCAAACGCAAAGGCGCGACTCCTCAGGAGCTTCGCG
>DASRCB010000199.1:0-12763 GCA_035653295.1 Bryobacteraceae bacterium | reverse complement strand
GCATCGAGCCGCACCTGATCGTTCGCGACGGCATTGGTTGCATGGCACCCGAAGCAGGCCCGGGCTTCGCCATTCGACAACTCCCGCCCCATCGCTTCCACCAGCGTTCGCGGATGCGTGTCCTGATCGCCCATGGTCAGGTCCATTGCGTCGATCTTCGGATAGTAGCTGCCGCGGCTCTCGTACAACTTGCCCTGATACTCGAGAACGTAAGTCTGCGAATTCGCCCCAAAGGCCCATTGGATCGGCACGGCGACTGCGCCGACGCCATCGCTGACCGTATACGTCCGCCGCTCGATGACGTACGAATACGCGCCATCGCGAAAGCTCAGCTTCGCGTGGGAGGCCAGCGCTGGATCGGTTTGTCCCAGCTCCAGCGCGTGCGCCATTGAAGTCCGCGGTTGCGACCGCCCCTCTTTGTGGCACGACGAGCACGGGGGCGACGCGGCGTTCAGCGCGGCGCTGATCGTGATCGCCAGAATGCTACGGCTTGGGAACAGCGCCTGTCCCTTTCGCCAGAGCAACCGCCTGCGCCCGCTCCGCGCGAGCCTCCGGCGTGCGCCCCGCATTCGAATACGCGCTGGCCAGCGCCAGGTGCACTTCCAGATTCGCGGGATCCAGTTTCGCGGCATGCTCCAGATGTTCGATGCCCTGGCCCGTGGCTCCTGTTTCGGCCAGCGCCCGCCCAAGCACATACTGCGCCGTGGGCCAGGACGGCAGCCCCTTCGCCGCAAGTTGGCCGTAGCCGAGCGCCGACGCCGTATCGCCGCGGTTGAGCAGCGCCCAGGCGAGCGTCCCCGCCGCGGCAGCATTCGTGGGCGCGATCTGCAGCTCGCGCTTCAGCTCCGCAATCGCGTGCTCGGGCGCGCTCGCCAGCAGATAAGTGCCGTGCAGGTAGTGCACCCCAGGCTCGTTTGGGAACCGTGACATGAGATCGCGGAAGGAGTCGTCCGCTGCGGCATAATCGCCTGCCATGATGCAGTATGCGGCGCGTCCCGATGTGACGTACAGCTCTCGGTGGTCAGCAGGGATCTGCCTGGGAAGCATCGCCACGCGCAGCGCCGCCAGGCCGATCGCGGCCAGCAACTCCGGCCCGGGCTTCGCATTACGCGAAAGAGATGCGTACCGCTGCATCGCCGCGTCGAAGTCTCCCGCTCGCGTCAGCAGCAGCGCTTCGTGATACCGAAGCACCGCGCTCATCTCCAGCGGCTCGCTCGCCGCGTCCTCCAGCGCACGCTGGATGTGCTCGAGCGCGGGCTGATACGCGCCAGTCTCGAACTCGGACAGCCCGAGGAGTCCCCACGCCGGCGACGCGTTCGGCGCCAGCTTCACCGCGTTGGTCAGAGCGTCGCGCGCTGCCGCGTATTGATCGCTGTCGTACAACAGAGTGCCGAGATACCACCACCCCTCACCCCAACGCGGATTCACCGCGACCCCCTGGCGGTATAGCTCGATCGCGCCGGGTATGTCGTTCGCCGTTCGCGCCGCGGCCGCGCGCGCAGCGATGTCATCGAACGACGGACTCTGCGCCGCCGCCGTCACCAGCGCCGAACACAGAAGAGCCATGGTCCTCACCTCGCCTGCTCCTCGGCCAGCTTCGGCCTCTCCAATGCATTCAGCCGCGCGAACTCTTCCTCCTGCTTCCGCGCTTCCCCTGCCCGGCCCGCGCGACGGTAGGCCTGCGCGAGATGAAAATGGACCTGCGGGTTGTCGGGCGCGAGTTTCGCGGCCGCCGCGAATTCCGCGATCGCCGCCTCAGTCTGCCCCGTCTCGAAAAGCGCGCGTCCCAGCGCCACACGGCATAGGAAGTTCTGCGGCTGCAGACTCACCGCTTCACGCGCCGGCTGCACGGCATCTCTGGCCCGGCCGTCCTGAAGAAGCAGCAGCGCCATCTGCACCCGCGCAAATACGTGCCCCGGATTGACCTTCAGCTCCTCGCGGAATTCGTCGAGCGCTTTGTCCGCATTCGTGTTGAGCTGATAAACGCCACAGGCGTAATGCACGCCCGCCTCAGCCGGGTACTCCGCCTCGAGCTGAGCGAACAACGTGCTGGCCCGGTCCGGGTTCTCCGCGTACATCGCCCACAGCGCTTTCCCGGCAAGCTCCACGAGGGCGCTCTTACCCGCCGCAATCGACGCATCTGCGATGCCGAGGGCCGCCTCTCCGAATGCCTGGTCAATCGCGTCCGATTCGTTTCCAGCGATCGCCAAAGGGCGCAGCTCCCCGATGGCCAGCGTGAACTCCGAACCGCGCAGGCAAATCTCCGCCGCGCACAGCCGCACCGCGGCGACGAACTGCGGATTATCCGGCAACCCCAGCTTCTCCCCGCGGTCGATATGCTCCAGCGCGGCTTTGTTGTCGTGCAGCTCGTTTTCGCACAGCCCCAGAAATGCCCAGGCGCCGCCGTTGCCGGGCGCCAGCATCGTCACTCGCTGAAAGGCGTCGCGCGCCTCCGCGAACTGCCGCAGCTCATACCGACTGGCGCCCAGGTAGAACCACCCCTCCGCCCAACGCGGCCGCATGCCGACAGCCTGCCCGTATAACCGCGCCGCTTCCGGCGGGTCCTTCTGAAGCGCGGCTGCGGCTTGCTGCGCGACGCCATCGAAATCAGCCGCCACACCCGCCGTCCCGATCAACAGAACTATTGCCGCAAACCTCACCTGTTAACCTGTTCGTGGAGTCTGACTCCAGCGGTGCTCATGCGTTTCCCCCCGATTGTGCTTCTCGGGGCAACTTGCGCCTGTGCGGCGGCGCTCCTGCTGCTGGGCGCGGGCGATCGGGAAAGCCCCATCCATTTCACGCTGCGATCGATCCCCTTCCATCTCGAAAACAATATGACGCCCGGGCGCAACGCGCCGGAAAGCATGGCCGGCGGCGTGGCTATCTTCGATTACAATCGCGACGGCCGTCCGGACATCTTCTTCACCAACGGCGCTGATATCGCGACCCTTCGAAAAGCCGCCCCGAAGTACCGCAACCGTCTGTTCCGCAATGACGGCAACGGCGTGTTTACCGATGTTACAGAGCAGGCTGGTCTGGCGGGCGCGGGCTACGACATCGGGGCCGCCGTTGCCGACTATGACAACGACGGCTGGCCCGACCTGTTCGTTGCCGGCGTTCACGCCAGCATCCTCTATCACAACAACGGCGACGGCACGTTCACCGACGTCACCAAACGCGCGCTTCCCACTACATGGAACGATCCACAATACGGTCCGCTCTGGGCCGAAGGCGCCGTGTGGCTGGACGTCAACAATGACGGCCTGCTCGACCTCTTCGTCGTCAACTACATGCAGTGGAGCTACTCGCCGAAGCCGCTTTGTAGCTTTCAGGGCGTGGCGGACTACTGCCATCCGCGCTACTACAAGGGTCAGGCAAACCAGCTCTTTCTTAACAACGGCGACGGCACGTTTCGGGACGTTTCCGACGCGTGGCGCGTGCGCGCGCATCCCGGCAAAGGAATGAGTGGCGCCACGGCCGATTACGACCTTGACGGCCGCCCCGACATCTTCGTCACCAACGACGCCTATTACAATTCACTGTTTCACAACACCGGGAGCAGGTTCGAGGAAGTGGCCATGTCCGCGGGCGTCGCCCTCGCGGAGGACGGCAACTTCATCTCCGGCATGGGGGAGGATTTCCGCGATTACAACAACGACGGCTACCCGGATATCGTCTTCGCGGCCCTCAACAATCAAACCTTTCCACTGTTCCGGGATACCGGCAAGGGTGACTTTCACGAAGCCACCGCCGATACCGGTCTGCGCCGCGCAACCCTGGATCTGTCAGGCTTTGGCGCGGCGCTGTGCGATTTCGACAACGACGGCTGGAAGGACCTCTTCTTTACCCTCGGCCATGTTGCTTCGCTTCCGCAGCCGGGTCACGACATCAACGAGTTCAACACGGTCTTTCGGAACCCTGGCGCGGGCGGGCTTTGGCAATCGCTGGGCGACAGCGGGGGGCTCAACGCCGGGCCGCGCGCGCGTCATCGCGGACTCGCCCTGGGCGATCTGGACGGCGACGGCAGGGTCGACGTGGTCGCAACGGCGCTGGACAAGGATGCCGAGATGTGGATGAACGCCAGCCCGCGAGCCGGCCACTGGCTGGACATCGCGCTGCAGGGCACGAAGAGCAATCGGGACGGTATCGGCGCGCGCATCCGCCTCACGACCAAAACCTTGACCCAGTACAACCACATGACCACGGCCGTGGGCTACGCATCGTCGAGCGCCGGCCCGGTTCACTTCGGTCTTGGTTCGGACCCAGTCGCGCAGTCCGTCGAAATCCGCTGGCCATCGGGAATTGTTCAGACGCTGCACGATGTCCCGGCAGACCGCGTCGTGCACGTGAAGGAGCCTGCGAAATAGAGGGTCAGGGCTGTGGCGCGGGAGTGGGGCCGCGCTGCTGCTCTTCGGCCGAAAGCCGATCCACGATCTGCCGTTGCTTGATGCCGTCGGCCTGCCGGTGCAGGCGAAAATAGAGCGCCGCAAGCTCGATGTGCGCCTGCTGCCAGTCAGGATCGGCCTGCACCACCTTCTCCAGATCGCTCGCGGCGCGCTCCAGCTCGCCGGCCGTCTTCTCGACAAGCGCCATTTCGTATCGCGCCAGCACCGACCCGGGCTGCAGCTGCAGGGCTTTCGCCAACGCGGCGCGCGCGGGCTCCAGGTCGCGCTCCGTGTACAACAGGGCGCCAAGCTGAAGGTTGGCCCGGAAGTCGTTCGGATTCTGCTCCAGTGCTTTGTGCAGCGCCTCGACTGCGCCGTTCCGGTCGCCGGTCTTCTCGCGCGCCTCGCCCAGCAGCGTGTAGAGTCCGTTGAGCTTCGGGTTCAGTTGAACCGCCGCGTTCAGGTTATCGAGCGCGTGCGCGTATTCGTTGCGGCGAAGGTCAAGCTCGCCGGCGCGAACCAGCGCCGTGCCGAGCACCCACCCCAGATCCGCGTTTTCCGGATTCGCCTTCTGAAGCGGCGCGACGAGCGCGATTGTCTCGTCGATTCTGTCGAGACGCAGCCAGCAATCCCCGAGCAGCGTCGCGATGCGCAGGTCCTGCGGGTCCTTCTGATGCAGCGAGTCGAACTGCTCGGCGGCGGATTTCCAATCGCCCTTCTTGTAGAGCGCCAGCGCGAGGTTTGTTCGAATAGCTTTGTCTGATGGATCCAGCGCAAGCGCGGATCGATAGCTGGAGATGGCCTCTTCGTACAGGCCAAGCTGCGCCAGCGCCGCGCCGAGATTAGCCCACGCCGAAAGAAAGTCGGGCCGCAGCTGGACCAGTTCCCGGTATTCGCGAACAGCCCGTGTGAGATCGCCATGCTGCTGTGCCGCGACAGCATCCTGGAATCGCTGGTCCGTACTGGGGGTCTGCGCCGCAGCGAACGAGGTCAGCACTCCGGCAACGACTGCGATGCGAAACACGGCGGTTCTGCGAATCAGCCGGTGGCCTTCGGAGGGCGCACGCGAAACAGCTCGCCGAAGCCGATCCAGATGTTCAGCAACCCGACCCCGCTCACAGCGCCTCGAAAGAAGGGATTGACCCAGATTCCATGAACGGCAAGGTTCGACGCCGCGAACCAGTTCACGTCCCATACGCGCACCCACGGGAACACCAGCAGAAACAGGCCGATTTCGAAGCAGAAGAGGAACTTGATGAGCGCCCACAGCCGCTGCGACCACGTGATCGGCTGAGGCTCGACAGCGGACTGGCGTTCTACGCCCAGGCGGCCTCCGCTTGCTCCGGGAACAGTTCCGCCTGTTTGGGGTACCCCGACCACAGCAGATGCGGGCACGCATCGCGCACCGGTTCGAAGCTGAAGCGATGCAGTGGTGTAGGGCCGAAACGCGTCAGAGCCTCCTGATGCTCGGGCGTGGAATAACCCTTGTGCTCGGCCAGCCCGTATTGCGGGAAGACCATGTCCCAGGCGGCAATGCAATGATCGCGCTCCACCTTCGCCAGGATGGAGGCCGCCGCGATGCACTGGGAAAGCGCGTCGCCATGAACGAGCGAGCGCTGAGCGATGGGCAGATCCACGGTAACGAAGTCGATCAGCAGGAAATCGGGCGCGGGTTGCAGCTTCTCGACGGCGCGGCGCATGGCCAGTCGCGACGCCTGGTAAATGTTGATGTGATCGATCTCGAACGCGTCGGCGGCGGCAATGGCCCAGCAGACGGCGCGCTCACGGATGCGTTCGGCAAGGACCTCGCGCCGCTCGGCGGGCAACTCTTTGCTGTCTCGCAGACCGCGGATGGGTCGCTGGGGGTCAAGCACGGCGGCGGCGGCGAACACGGGTCCGAACAGCGCTCCGCGGCCCACTTCATCCACGCCGGCGACAATCGCGTGTCCCGCGGCGCGCGCCTCGCGCTCGTATCGGCCCTGGCACTTGTAGCTGCTGTGCGCCATGCCCCACCAGGGCAGTCTATTCGCGCTCGCGCAGGCGGGCAGCCTTGCCTTTGAGCCCGCGCAGGTAATACAGCTTGGCGCGGCGCACGCGGCCGGTTCGGACAAGGTCGATGTGATCGATCACTGGCGCGTTGATCGGGAAGATGCGCTCAACGCCCTGGCCGAAACTGACCTTGCGAACGGTAATGGTCTCGCCCAGGCCGCTGTTCTTACGCGCGATTACGGTGCCTTCGAAAGCCTGCAGACGCTCCTTGTCGCCCTCGCGAATTCTGACGTGCACGCGGATGGTGTCGCCTGGGCGGAATTCCGGTATGTCCTTACGCTTGTTCGTGTTCTCAATCTTATTGAGCAAAGCATTCTGCATGGCGGGATCCTTTGGGAAGTGTGGCCGCAACTCGGGCGGCAAAACCCTTATTGTACCAGGTCCGGCCGGTTCTTTGCTGTCTTTTCGCGGGCCGCCTGCTGGCGCCAGCGGCGAATCTCGGCGTGGTTGCCACCCAGAAGCACATCCGGGACTCTCCAGCCGCGGAACTCGGCCGGCCGCGTATACTGCGGGCAATCCAGCAGCCCCTCGTGCGTGAACGATTCCTGAATCGTCGAATCCTCGTTGCCCAGCACGCCCGGCAACAGCCGCGCGATGCAGTCGACAACCGTCGCCGCAGCCAGTTCGCCGCCGCTGAGGACGAAGTCGCCGATGGAGAGCTCCTCCGTCGCGAGGTGTTCGGCCACACGCTCGTCCACGCCCTCGTACCGGCCGCAAATGAGAAAGAGCTCCTTGAGACCGCTTAGGCGGCGCGCTGTAGCCTGGTCGAAGCGGCGGCCCTGCGCCGAAAGCAGTACTACGCCCCGCCCGGTCTCCTCGGCCTCTTTCCTCCAGTCCGGCCAGATCGACTCCACCGCGAGGAAGATCGGCTCCGCCTTCATGAGCATGCCTTCGCCGCCGCCAAACGGTCGATCGTCCACGGTGCGGTGGCGGTCGAAGGTCCACGTGCGCAGGTCGTGAATCCGAATCTCGATGAGCCCCGCTTCGGCCGCTTTGGCGACCACGCCGTGACGGAACGGCCCGTCGAAGAACTCGGGAAAGATGGTGAGGATGTGAAAAATCACGGCTGGTTCAGTGCGGCGAGGCCCTCCGGCAGATCGACAACGATGCGCTTGTCGGCGGGCCGCACCTCGATGCAGATCGCGCGGGCGAACGGGATCAGCATTTCACCGACCGTCAGCAGGACCGGGCCGCCGCCGGTCTCTTCCCAACCCTCGACCGCGCCCAGTGTTTTCCCGGTCTTCGCGTCCACGATGGCGCAGCCCACCAGCTCGCTCAGGAAATACTCGTTGTCCTCAAGGGCGACGCGCTCTTCCGGCTGGATCTCGACGTCAGCGCCGGCCAGCGGTTCAGCGTCAGTAATGGAATCAATACCCCGGAATTTGAGCACCAGGCGGTCCTGATGCCACCAGGCGTTTTCCACCTCGAGAACCCGGCCGCCGACTATGACGGTGCGCAGCGATGAGAAGCGCTCGCGCCGATCGCTGAGCGCCAGCGCCGACAATTCACCCTTGTTTCCGCGCGGGCGGAGCAGACGGGCAACGGTTACCCGGTCCAGAGCTATTCCAGAATTTCCAGCGTGAACCGGCGGTTCAGCTTCATGCCGGCGGCGCCCAGCAGAGTGCGGATGGAGCGCGCCGTCCGGCCCTGTTTGCCAATCACCTTGCCCAGGTCGCCGGGCGCGACGCGAAGCTCCAGAACGGTAACCTGCTCGCCCTGGACCTCCTGTACGGTGACCTCTTCGGGAACGTCCACCAGAGCTTTTGCGATGTCTTCAACCAACTGCTTCATTGATCCCTGTGTCACTTGGACGTATGGCAAACCGGATTGGGTTCACATTCGCGATCCCTGCCGCGCGCTGAACGACTACGACGCGACGGGCTCGGGGGCGGCCGCCGGATACTTCTTGAGCAGCCGCGAAACGGTCTCCGATGGCTGAGCCCCGTGCTTCATCCAGTAATCGATGCGCTCGTGGTCCAGCTTGACTTCAGCGGGCGTGCGGACCGGGTTGTAGGTGCCGACAACTTCAACCGACCGGCTGTCCCGGGCCCGCTCCTTCTCGATCACCACCACGCGGTACGACGGCTTCTTTTTGGCGCCGAATCGCGCCAGACGAATCATCAGCATTGCTTCTCCCTGAATTTCTATCAAACCATACCGGAACGCGCGGGCTCAAATGCCCGACGCAGTTGCTTACGGCTGCAGCATGGGCAGCTTCAGCTTGCCCAGCCTCTTGCTCATCATGCCGATATTTCCGGTAAAGCTCCTCATCATTTTGCGCGCCTGAGCGTACTGCTTGAGCAGCGCGTTGACATCCTGCACGCTGGTCCCGCTGCCTTTGGCGATGCGCCGGCGGCGGGCGCCGTTAATGATCATGTGGTTATTGCGCTCGGACGGCGTCATCGAATCGATGATGGCAACGATCCGGGTAATCTCGCTCTCGTCGATTTTGGCGTCCTTCAGACCCTTTAGCGGACCGAGCTGGGGCATCATGCCAATCAGGTTCTGCAGCGGACCGAGCTTCCGAATCTGCTTTATCTGGTCGCGGAAATCGCCGAGCGTGAACTCGTTGTCGATGAGCTTCCGCTGCATCTCCTCGGCGGATTTCTGATCGATGCCTTCCTGGACTTTATCGATCAGCGAGAGCACGTCGCCCATGCCGAGGATGCGCGACGCGACGCGATCTGGGAAGAAAGCCTCCAGGGCGTCGAACTTCTCGCCCACACCGACGAACTTCAGCGGCTGATCGGTAATGGTGCGGATGGAGAGGGCCGCGCCGCCGCGGGCGTCGCCGTCCATCTTGGTGAGGATTACGCCGGTGATGCCGAGCCGCTTGTGGAATTCATCCGCCGACTTCACCGCGTCCTGACCGGTCATGGCGTCGGCCACGAACAGGATTTCCGTGGGCTGGAGTTGTTCCCTGAGCTCCGACAGCTCGGTCATGAGCTGCTCGTCGATGTGCAGACGGCCGGCGGTATCCACCAGCAGGACATCGCGCCCGGACTGCACTGCCTCCCGCCGCGCTCCCCGGGCGAGATCCAATGGCTTCGTTTCGTCCGCGGCGCCCGGGTACACCGGCAGCTTGATGTCGCGCCCGATTACGGCCAGCTGATCGCGCGCCGCGGGGCGGTACACGTCCACGGAAACCATCAGGGGATTGTGGCTGTTCTTCGACAGGTACCGGGCCAGCTTCCCCGTGCTGGTCGTTTTCCCCGAGCCCTGAAGCCCGACGATCAGGATCACGGTCGGAGGCTCGTTGGCAAAGCGCAGCCGCGACTGATGGCCGCCCAGCACGTGGATCAGCTCGTCGCGGACGATTTTGATGACCTGCTGGGTGGGGGAGAGGGCCGTAAGCACCTCTTCTCCCATGGCTTTCTGCCGGATTCCTTCGATGAACTGCTTGACTACCTTGAAGTGGACATCGGCCTCGAGCAGGGCCACCCGGATTTCGCGCAGAGCGGCTTCCATGTTCTCGGCGGTGAGCTTACCCTCGCCGCGCAGGTTCTTGAAAACACGCTGCAGCTTGTCGGAAAGATTGTCGAACATGATCGGACTTCAGGCGTGCCGGATGTGGGCAGTCTTTATTATGGCACGCGGGCCGGCGTTGTTATAATCTGCCGGCGCGGACGGGGGCTTGCCATGCCCGGAGACGAGGCATAGAATCGCCTGCGGAAAGACACGGAGGGCCTTGTGCTGGAACGCTTTCTTATTCTCATTGCCCTTGCCGCTGTCGGTCGTGCGACGACACTCACCAACAGCGGAGGAGCTATCGACATGCAGCCTTTCTATCAGAACACCGTGGACCTGTCGGCAACGGCAACCGGCGCGCCACCGCATCACCCGACCGGTTTCGCCGGCGCCGCCAGCCTGGTCCAAACCTATGTGCTCACAATTACCGGCGGCACTGGGCAGAGCGATTTCATCCCTTGTCTTTTCGCCGGTGGGATTTACCTCGGCAGCCAGGCGATGGCTTCCGCATCGTTCGGAACTGTGAGTGTGTCGAATGTACCTTTCAACGCTGTCCGGACCTGTTCCCAATACCCGGCCGGCTTCAATTCGACCCTCGTACCGGCGACGCCAATCCCTTTCACCTTCGGCGTTCCGCAGGAATTCACCATCGCCCTGAGCGTCTCGACGCCTGAGGGATTCGGCGGGGCGGAGCTGTACGGGATTCAGGACTATGTCGGAAACCAGTGGCAGGACGCTCAATTCACGCTTCAGCAGGTTCCGGAAGAGCCGCCCCTGCTGGCCGTCGTTCCCCTGCTGGCGCTGCTCTGGGTTTTACGAGAGGTGTGCGGAGCACGGCGACCGGCGCTGCGGCTATGATGTGCCGAGGCGGACGGCCTGAGCGCGGGCGCGGTTGCGCAGGCGGACGATTTCGTCGAGGTCTTCGAGGATGAGCAGGACCAGCGGCTCGGAGCCATCGCGGAACGGGGCCGCAGTGACCAGAAAATCAACCTCTTCCACATTTTTCCCGTCACGCCGCAGGCGCATGCGCACGGCGCGGCGGCAGACATAGCCGCCGACTAGAGCCTCTTTCATGGTGTTTCGGATGCCGCACTCACGGCACGCCGGCGAGTTTCCGCAGCCCGCCGCTTCTGCGTTGACGCAGCGCAGAGCCTCGCCTCCGCGTGGGCGCAGTGCGGTAAACACTATTGGATCAGGCAGTTTCGCGGCTGCCGCATTGAAATCGATGATCGAGAATTCGCGATCGACGACGAACACCGGCGAGGGGATCGCCTCGAAGACGGTGACGTGAAAATCGGTAGTGACCGGCAGGTCCACGTCGCACCCTCGCATGTTCTAAGGTGCGCAGCGATGCCCTCCGCTCTCACTCCTTTTTCCAGGTTTGGCCGGCGTCGCGGCTGGTCCAGCGCTCCCCGGAACTGGTGGTCACCTGCACGAGCGGCACGCCACTGGCGTCAATCGCCGTGACGGCGCCGCTCGGGGTCGCGCCCTCGGCCCTCACTTCGATCCTTTGCCAGTTGGCGCCGTTATCCGTGGAGTGAAACAGCGCGCCGCCTGATCCGCCTGCCCAGACCTCGGAGCCCGAGGATGTCACTGCGCGGAACGTGGTTGCGGGATCGATCGGCAAGGTCTGCCAGGTGGCGCCGTTGTCAAACGAACGCTGAACCTGGCCGCTGGGGCTCACGCTCCAGACAGGCTGAAGCACGCTGGCCAGGTTGAGCGCGCGCAAGGGCGCCTCCGCGGCGGGTTTTGCCTTCTTCATCCGCATGCCGGTTTCCGCCGCTCCGGGGTGCGCAGCGTCGCTGCGGACGAAGCTCTGCAGTTCCGGGGGCCGGAGAGTCGCTGACGCGGGCGGAGGCGGAGGCGCAGGAACATTGGCTCCGGCGATTCCGCCAATGACCGATTGTTTTGCCGCACTCGCATCGGCATTGGGCGCGCCGTCTCGCGCCGCGATGGCTTGTCGCGGCTGCACGGATTCATCGAGCATCGCCGGTGCGGGCGCCGCGGCGGGGTGCGGTGGGACGAATGCCCTGGCGTGGGAATGGACAGGTCTCTTCTGCGGAGCGGTCGCCTGCGCTGTGGGCGGTTGCGGCGCCACACTGGACGGCGTCACTGAGAGCCGCGCGGACTCGATTACTGGCCGGACCTCCGCCTGCTGCAGCACCGGCCGATGCAAGAACCAAACAACTCCGACAACCGAGCACGCCGCCGCGGCTGCCGCGGCGCCCCACCACCAGGCCGGGCGCCAACTCACGGAAGCGGTGGACTGTTGCGGCAATGGCGCAGCGGCCGAGGCAATCGCCAGACACTCCCGGCAGCGCGCGCATCCCGCCAGATGCGCGGCCACGTTCTGTCGCTCGCGCCGGGTCAGCGCGTTTTCTGCGAATGCACAGAGCAGGTTCTCATCCGGATGCTCCCCGGCGGCGAACCCGATGCTGTCCTGTTGCGGCATTGGCAGACCCCGCCCTCTGGCCCCGAACCAGCTCTTCACCCGATTACTGAACGTTTCATCCACGCTTTTCTTGCACCAGGCGGCCGCGAATATCTACCGCGAGATCGCGTACGTCCGCTTTCATCATCTCTTCTGCCTCGCGCCCGCTCAGGCCCGAGTCCTTCAGGCGCCGGGTAATCCGTTTGCGCAGGCCCGACAAGATCTTGTCCGCGCGCCTGCTCACGGTCGATTCGTGCACGCCCATCATGCGCCCGATCTCGGCCAGCGTTCGGCCATCCAGATACCACGCGGCGAGGATGAAGCGCTCCTCGCCGGACAACTCCGCCAGCGCGCCATCGACGGCTCGTTCCAGGCGATCGTCGGACGGTGCGGGATCAGGCGCCGCAGCGGGCGGTTCCGTGGCAATGGC
>DASRCB010000198.1:0-22126 GCA_035653295.1 Bryobacteraceae bacterium | reverse complement strand
CGCGCGATGGGGGCGCATCGTGGGAGACAGTAACGCTGCCGGGCGCCGGCGCGAAAGTGCGCGCGGTGGCCGCCAGTCTTCATCACCCGGAGGTTGCATATCTCTCCTACCAGAAACTCGCGCTCGACGGCAGCACATGGTTCGGAGTCGCGAGGACGCGCGACACCGGACATACCTGGGCGCTGGTCTGGAAGGAAGCGGAGAAAGTACCGGCCGCCAACATCCATGACGCGTGGATCACGGAGAAAATGGGTCCAAGCTGGGGCGAGAATCCGCTGATGCTGGGCGTGGCCGATCAGGACGCGAACGTGTGCTACGGGACCGATTTCGGCCGCAGCCTCCTGACCACCGACGGCGGCGAAAACTGGAGGGCGGTGTACTCGAAGCGCGTACCCGGCGGGGAATGGACCAGCACGGGGCTGGACGTGACCACCAATTACGGGTACTTCTTCGATCCGTTCGACTCGCGGCGGCGGTTCATTGCGTACACGGACATTGGTCTCTTTCGCAGCGAGGACGCGGGACGGTCATGGACCCGGTCGGTGGACGGCGTACCGCGGGCGTGGACGAACACGACTTACTGGATCGTTTTCGATCCCGAGGTGAAGGGCCGCATGTGGGGTGTGATGAGTTATACGCACGATCTTCCGAGGCCCAAGATGTGGCGCAGGCCCAACGCCACCGATCGGTACCGCGGCGGCGTTTGCCGCAGCGAGGACGGCGGTCGCACGTGGAAGGCGTCGAACAACGGAATGCCGGAGACCGCGCCCACACATATCCTCCTCGATCCCGGCAGCCCGAAAGACGCGCGCGTTTTGTACGTGGCGGCAATGGGTCGCGGAGTTTATAAGAGCACCGATGGCGGCGCCACCTGGATGCTGAAGAACAACGGCATTAAACAGGAAAAGCCGCTGGCCTGGCGGCTGGCGCGGGCTAACGATGGCGCGCTGTATCTCCTCATTGCGCGCCGCAGCGAGGACGGGAGCATCGGCAATGATGGAGACGGGGCCATGTACCGGTCGAACGATGGCGCGGAAACATGGCAGCCGGTGGCGCTGCCGTCGGGCGCGAACGGGCCCAATGGTCTGGCCATCGATGCGCATGATTCGAAGCGCCTTTACCTGGCCACGTGGGCGCGGGCCACGGGCCTGCATGGCGAGGGTGGCGGCGTGTTCCTGTCGGAGGATGCCGGCCAGACCTGGCGCAACGTGCTCGATCGCGATCAGCACGTCTATGACGTGACCGTCGATCCGCTGGATGCGCACGTGCTTTACGCGTGCGGGTTCGAGTCCTCGGCGTGGCGATCGGACGATTCCGGAGAGCACTGGATCCGGATTCCCGGCTATAACTTCAAATGGGGGCACCGAGTGATACCGGATCAGGAGAGCGCGAGTAAGGTGTACATCACCACCTTCGGCGGCAGCGTTTGGCACGGCTCAGTGAAAGGGACCGAGCGGCCTGTGGACATCGCGACGCCGGAGCTCGAGCCGGGCCGATGACGCGCCGCGAGCTTCTCGGATCGCTGTCGCTGGCGGCCCTGCACGCGCAGTCGCTGCCTGAGCGCGTGCCCTACCGCGATTACCCCAGAGTGTTGCCCGATTATCTGCGTGGGATCGTGGCGGCGGCTCTCCAGCGCCGCCGCGCGGCCATGGCGCAGTTGAAGACCGCGGATGCCGTTCGCGAGCGGCAGCGTTGGGCGCGCGAGACGTTCCTGCGCATTATCGGCGGCCTGCCACAGCGTACGCCGCTGGCCACGCGAGTCACCGGCGAGTTCGAGCGGCCGAATTACCGCGTTCAGAAGCTCGTTTACGAGAGCCAGCCCGGGCTGCTCGTTTCGGCGAACCTCTATCTGCCGAAGACGGGCACGGGTCCGTTTCCGGGCGTGTTGTTCCAGATGGGACACAGCCCGAATGGCAAGGCCGCGGACACCTATCAGCGCGGCTGCCAGGGGCTGGCGCAACTCGGGTACGTAGTGCTGGCCTTTGATCCGATCGGCCAGGGCGAACGGATCAACTATCCGGGATCGACGGGCGCCACGCGCCTGTCCAGCGTCGACGAGGAGCACACCAAACCGGGACGGCAGATGCTGCTGGTCGGCGATACGATGTCGCGCTGGCAGCTTTGGGACGCCATTCGGAGTCTCGATGTGCTCGCCGGGCATCCGCTGGTGGATAAAAGGCGGCTCGCTTCCACGGGCCAGTCTGGTGGCGCGACGCTGACCATGCTGCTGGCGTGCGTGGACGATCGGCTGACGGCTGCGGCGGTTTCATCCGGGAATACGGAAAATGTGGTCTGCGCCGACTTTCATCCGCCCGGCGCGACCGACGACGCCGAGCAGGACTTCGTCGGATCGACGCCACTGGGATTCGATCGATGGGATGTGCTTTGGCCATTCGCGCCCCGGCCGTTACTGATAATTACCAGCGCGAGGGATTTCTTCGGGACTTACTCGCCCACTTACGAGAGCAATGGGCTGGAGGAGTATGGTTATCTGAGCGGCGCCTACTCGACGCTGGCCGCAGCGGAGAAAATCGAGAGGCGCGAGTCTCCGCTGCCCCATGGATTCTCATACGAGCAGCGCGTTGAGGTCTACCGGTTTTTCGAGCGCCACCTCAAGGAGTCCGATCGGCAGATCGACCGCGAGCCGCCGGTGCATCCTGAGCCCGGTGAGGTTCTGCTCGCAGCGGGCGGGCTGAAAACGCGCACGCCGTTCGAGATGGTCCGTGAGAAGGCGGCCTCGATTGCCACACCTTCCGCCGTCCCTGATTTGGCGGCTTTGCTGGGTGTGCGTCGCAGGCGGGTCACTGCCAAAGTGCTGGGTCAGGTGGCCTCGGACGGCTGCTCGATCCGCGCCATCGATGTGGACGCCGTGCCGGCGTGGATCTTCGATCCCGGCCGCAGGGGCGCGCCCACCTTGCTGGTGCTGGATTCCGCCGGCCGCAATCACGGCTGGCAGGAAGGCGGTCTCTATCATCGGCTCGCCCAGAGTGGAATCCTCGTCTGCGCGGCGGACGTGCGCGGCATAGGCGATCTCACGCCCGAGTTCAGCCCTGGCGCGGCGGGTTACGAGCGAGAGCATCAGGATGAGGAAAACTATGCCTGGGGATCGCTGATTCTGGGCCGCTCGTTGCTGGGTCAGCGCGTGACGGACATTCTGGGCCTGGTGGACGCGCTCGGTGATCGGGTCACCGTTGCCGCCCGAGGCCGGCTCACCGTACCTGCGCTCTGCGCCGCAGCGATGGACAAGCGCATCTCGAGTCTGTATCTGGCCGGCCATCTGCTGAGCTGGCGCAACATTGTCGAGACCGAGGATTATACTCATCCGCTTTCAAACTTTGTGCCGGACGTGCTGCGGCACACGGATCTGCCGCAGCTTGCCGCGAGCGTGCCACGGCTGATGCTCGCCGGTGTTGTAGACGCGGCTGGAATCGACCTGCCGGCGGACCGCGTGCGGCAGATTTATCCGACAGCTGAGATTAAGGAGAAGGTCAACTGGAACTTCGAGGGACTTTCGCGTTTATTTGCGTAGCGGGCTGCTGCGCGGCGCAGACGGTGGTTCTGCATCCCAAGCGTATCAACGACATCCTGGTGAATCCCGGGATGGGCATTCAGACATTTCAGCGCTTCAATGGCGATCCGCTGAATGAAGGGCTGAAGTGGTCGGAGGAGGGTCCGACAGGTCCATTGCCAAAGGCCACGGGGCCTGTCGATTTCCCGCAAAGCAGCATTTCCTATTGCCGCTGGTTCTGGGAAACGCTCGAACCCGAGCACGGCCAGGTGCACTGGGAAATCATCGACAATGCGCTGACGGAGGCGAAAGCGCATGGCCAGCAGCTTGCCATCCGTCTGATGCCCTACGATCAGAAGCACCCTCTGCCGGAGTGGTATCGGAAATCCGGCGCGAAGCGCGCCAATGCGGAGAACCAGAAAATCTGGGAGCCCGATTTCGCCGATCCGTTATATCTGAAGTACTGGGGCGAGATGGTCGCCGCCGCCGGCAAACGATACGATGGCAATCCGAATCTCGATACAGTGGACATTTCCTCGGTCGGCTACTGGGGCGAAGGCTGGAGCAACTACATGCCCGGCTTCCAGTTCCAGAAGAAGCTGATCGACATCTGGTTCGATGCCTTCCCGACCACACATCTGCTCATGAACTTCGATGAACCCCAGGCGCTGGCGTGGGGCACCGAACGCGGCGCCGGCTGGCGCTTCGATTGCCTCGGCGACATGCGCGCGAAGTGGGGGGCCATGCTCGATCAATACCCGGAGGAGATCGCCACCACCGGAATTGGTGATGTGTGGAAGCGCAGCCCGGTGTCGCTGGAGACCTGCGGAGTCCCGGGGGGCTGGGTGAAGCACGGATACGACGTCAAGTACATCCTGGACGAAGCGCTGCGCTGGCACATCACTTCGCTGAACGTGAAGTCGTCGTCGATTCCGGAATCGGTGAAGCCGTTGTTCGACGATCTGCAGCGCCGCATGGGTTACCGCTTCGAGCTGCGCCGGATCGAATATCCCCAGAAGGTGCGCGGCGGCGAGAACGCGCGCGTGCAGATGTGGTGGGTGAACTCGGGCGTCGCGCCGATCTATTCGCCATACATCCTGGCGCTGGCGATCGATGGCGCCGTCGTCGAGATTCCCGGAGTGGATGTCCGCAAGTGGCTGCCGGGCGATGTTGTGGTGGACGAAGCGGTTCCCGTGCCGCGCGTCGACGCCGGCGACCACCGGCTGCGTGTGGCGCTGCTCGATCCACGAACGAAGAAACCGGCCATTCGCCTCGGCACCGAAGGGCGGCAGAACGACGGCTGGTACGATCTGGGCGCGATTACCGTCAGCTCTGAGTAGCGGAGGCCGCGGGCGCCGGGAACGCGTCGGAGTCGTCTTCGCCCGGGCGGGCGTGCCGGCATTCCAGATCCTTCTCCACGGAGATGCGCAGTGAGTCATGCCGGCCGCCAATGGCGATCTCCTCGCCGGCGGCCCAGGCCGCGATCGCTGCCGCGGGCATACTGACCGCAATCGTGGAATCAGCAAGCTCCGCCACGATCTGCTCGCCGCCTGGAGTGAGGCGGCACAAAAGCACCGCGCCGCCGGGAAAATCAGTGCGCGATTCCACGGCAGACCCGGAGGCGAGCGCGGCAACTTCGCGCTGATTTAACCGGAAGCGCACAGAGTTGTCGCGGAGGCGGATCTTCACACCGCTAAGTTAGCAGACTCTACTGATCGTTGAGGAAGATCACCAGGCTGTCTGATCGCAGCACGATTTTCCCGGCATACCGGTCGGAGGCGGGCTTCGTATTCGCCGTGGGAATCTCGACGCGCCCGTACACGATCGCCCAGCGGTCGTACTCGCCGCTTCCGAAGGGAAACGTGTGCAGCGCGGTGGATTTCTTCATCTCCGCGATGTCGTGCTCCACCGCGGCGCGATCGACATCGATGCTGCCGTCCGGAAGCGGGCCGGCCTGGCGATCGGGATGGAGCTCCAGGAGCACCGGCTTTCCCTGGTCGGAGCACCTCTCCTCGCCGAGGAAACGCCCCGATTCACGCGATGACAGGCGCCCGAGCACCAGCATCGCCTTGCCGGCGTACTCCTCGGGCTTGCGCAGGACATCGCAGACGCGCACGGGATGCGCTGCCGCAGCCCCTAAGGCGGGCAGCGCCGCGGACAGCAGCGCGGCGGCCAGGCGAAATCGTGCCATCACCATATCCGAAATCGGCTTAGACGGACCGGAACAACACGGCAGTGTAAAGGTTTGTGTGCGATTCTGAGGACGGCAATGACGGGCATCATCGAGCAGATCAATGTCTCGCCGGGAGGCATTCCCAAACGACCAATCCCCGAAGCCCTGCTCACCCGTGAAGGCATCCGCAGCGACGCCTGGGCCCACCCGCGCATTCATGGTGGCAGGGATAAAGCTGTCCTGCTGATGTGCGCGGAAGTCATCGAGGAACTCCGTCAGCAGGGATATCCGGTTTACCCCGGCGCGCTCGGTGAGAATTTCACCGTACGCGGCATTGACCACCGGCAATTGCGCAGCGGCCAGCGCTTCCGCGCCGGCGAAGCCGTGATTCAGCTCACGACGGTGCGCGAACCGTGTGCAACCCTGGACGTCTACAGCCCGTCGTTGAAGGCGGCGATATATGATCCAGCGGTTCGCGCCGGTGACAGCAGTTCCCCTCGATGGGTCCGCAGTGGGATGTACGCCTTTGTTGTCGAACCGGGAATCGTGCGCTCGAAGGATATAATCGCCCTGATGGATGCGGCCGTGTAGCCGCGGTAAGGAACGCCATCCATGCATCTGCTCGAAGCTGTGCCTTTCCGCGAACCGGCTCGCGCCCGCGACGATCTGGACGCCATTCAGGGAAAGCTGGACGACCGCGTCACAGGCCAGATCCAATCGCTGCTGGCCGCTTCGCCGGACCCCGACCGAGTGTTGCGCCACCTGGCCGCCTTCGTCGCCCGCTATCCCGAATCATTCCGCGATGCCGCCGAATCGTCGTCAGGTCTTCAGTACCTGACCACCGTTTTCGGCTACAGCCGGTTTCTTTCCGAAGAGCTGCTGCAGCATCCCGGATGGCTGGAGACGGTTCAGGACCTCGAGCGCGTACGCTCCGCCGCCGAGTATTCCGAACTGCTCTGGCGCGTGCTGCGCAACAAACCGGCCGGTACGGCGGATAGTCTGGTGTACGCCCAGTTCCGCCGCCGCCAGATCCTGCGCATCCTGCTTTGCGACGTGCTCGGGTCGTGCACGCTGTCGGAGACAACCGAGCAGCTCTCGAATCTCGCCGACGCCATTCTGGACGTCAGCCTGCAGCGCATCCGCGATGAGATGATCGCACGCCATGGCGTGCCTCGCTGCTTCGGCACGGATGGCGAGATCCGCGAGTGCGGCTTCGCGGTGATCGCTCTCGGCAAGCTGGGCGGCATGGAGCTGAACTACAGCTCGGACATCGACCTGATGTTCGTGTACGCGGGAAACGGTGAGACGGACGGCGCCGCGCCTGTTTCTAACAAGGAATTCTATAAGAAGGTCGCAAACGAATACACGGCGCTGCTTTCGACTTACACCGCTGAGGGCCTCTGTTATCGCGTCGATCTGCGGCTGCGGCCCGACGGCAGTCTCGGCGAGATTTGCATCTCGCTCGAGGGCGCCCGGAAGTATTACCAGACACGCGCCCGCGACTGGGAGCTGCAGATGCTCATCAAGGGCCGGCCGTGCGCCGGCGATCGGGCTCTCGGCCGCGAGCTGCTCGATTTTACCGAGCCGCTGACGTACTCGTCTTCCCTCGACTTTACCGCCGTCGAAGCCGTCTCGGTTACGCGCATGCGCATCGGGGAGAAGCTGGCCGCGCGCAGGGGCCGCAAGGCGGCGTTCGATGTCAAGCTGGCCCCGGGCGGCATCCGCGACATCGAATTCCTGGTGCAGTGCCTGCAGCGCCTGCACGGGGGCCGCGTGCCTTGGGTCCGGCACGCCGGGACGCTGCTCGCGCTTTCGCGGCTGAGCGACAAGGATCTGCTGTCGGAAGCCGAGTACGGCCGCCTCGTATCGGCCTACGAGTTCCTGCGCAACCTGGAGCATCGGCTTCAGTTCGAGGACGACCGGCAGACCCATTCCCTGCCCGGCAGTCCCGCCGATCTGGAGCTTCTCGCGCGCCGCATGCCGGCCCTGGAACTCGGCGGCGAAGCATCAGCCGATCGTTTACTGCAGCAGCTGAATGCGCACCTCGAGTCCGTGCAGGAGATCTATCAACGGGTGATTCACGCGCAGCAACCCATGTATTACAGTGCCGCCCCGCTGCCCGCGCCCGAGCCGGATAATGGCGCCGATCCGGCCCTGATCGAGGCGGCTTCGAGCAACCTTGTCCGTTACCTCGATCAGCGCGCGCCGGGTCTGGCGCTGCTGCTGGCCCGTAACCCGCTGCGGCGGGGCGCCCGCGCGTTCGAACATTTTCTGGAGAAGGTGATCGCACAGCCCGAGCGTCTGCGCCGCCTCGACCAGAATCCCGTGCTCGCGCGCGATCTGCTCGACATTTTCGAGCACAGCGCCTTCTATTCCGAGGAGCTGCTGCGCACGCCGGAACTGATGGAGTTGCTCAGCACCTTCGGGCAACCCGATTATGACGAGCTGAGCGCCGATCTGCCGGACAGCACCTCGCTGCGCCGCTTCTTCCGCCGCGAGATGTTCCGCACCGAGGCCGAAAGCATGTGCCGAAGGGTGCCTGTGTTTTCGACCCTGGTGCGCACCTCCGCGCTGGCTGATGCAGTCGTGGATGCTGCGTACCGCGTCGCGGTGCATGCCGTGCTGAACAGCCAGGGGCCGGTGAGCGCCGGGTACAGCGCCGAAAAGCAGATGATGGTAATCGCGCTGGGACGGCTGGGGATGCATGAGTTCGATCTGTCCAGCGACGCCGATCTCGTGTTCGTCCTGCCCGACGCCGACGCCGCGGAGTCGCTGTTCTGGACCCGTGTTGCCGAGCGGATCATTGACATCCTGACGGCTTATACGGGCGAAGGCACGCTTCTGGCCGTGGATACGCGGCTGCGGCCGAACGGCAGCGCCGGGGCGTTGCTGCAGACCGAACACGGCGTGCTCGATTATTTCGAGCGCAGCGCCCAGGCCTGGGAAGGCATCGCCTACATGAAGGCCCGCGCGGTGGCGGGCGACATCGAGGGCAGCACGACATTCCTGAATCGGCTTCAGCAGGTAGACTGGCGGCGCTACGGGCAGAGCGGCCGCTCGCGCCAGGCCCTGAAGCAGATGCGGGGACGTGTCGAGAAGGAGCAGGGTAGTGACAATCCGCTGAAAGCGGGCCTGGGCGGGTATTACGACATCGACTTCGTGCTGATGTATCTGCGGCTGAAAGGCGCGGGCATTTTCTATCGCGTCCTGAACACGCCGGAGCGCATCGACGTGGTGGAGCAGATGGGCCACCTCGATCGCTCCGATGCCGACTTCCTGCGCGATGCCGCGATCTTCTATCGCGCTGTCGATCACGGGCTTCGCGTTTACTCAGGGCATGCCGAGGGATCGTTGCCAGTCTCGCCGTCGCATCTGGAGTGCATCACCGAGCTGGTGCATCGCTGGACCCCGGAGCATCTGAACCACCAGTCCCTCGCCGCGCAACTGGCGGCGATTCGGTCGCGCACGCGGGAAACGTTCGAAAGACTGTTTGTTTAGCCCGGAATACTCCACGGCCGGCGCGGCTCACGATATAACATGGCATTCGCGTCCGGCTGCCCGGGAAACGACTCCGTCTCTGAATCCCACTCCAGCTTTCGTCCGGCTCGCAGCGCGATATTCCCCAGGTGCGCCACCAGTGTGGCGCGATGGCCGGTCTCGACGTCGCAGGCCGGCGGCGCACCCGTGCGGATCGCGTCCACAAAGTTTCGTGTGTGAGCCGCCGTCGCATCGGTGGTGTTCATCCACTTCCGAGGGGCGCCGCCGATCGGCTGCGAGGGAGTCTTCACCCCTCCGAATCCGTAGCGCGGATCGGGCGGATACAGATCGTAGCCGATGCGATCCGCGATGAGCGTGCCTTTCGTTCCGTAGAAGGCCATGCCGTGCGGACGGTCGTCGGCGCCGCGGGCATTGTAATAACGCATGCCGGGAGTGCGCCCGCCCAGGCCATGTCCATTGATCGAGCTGCACTCGTAGCTCAGAACCCAGCCCGGGTATTCGTAGATCACCTGCATCGTGTCGGGCACATCGCCGTCGTCTTTCAGTACGAACCGCCCGCCCACTGCCATGACCGACTTTGGCTTGTCCGGGCCCATGATCTGATGAACGGTGTCGAAGCGATGCGTTCCGAAATCCGTGATGGTCCCGCCCGCGTAATCGCGGAAGAAGCGAAACGTAGTCAGACACCGCAGCGGGTTATAGGGGACCTTCGGCGCGGGTCCCAGCCAGAAATCCCAGTCCAGACCTGGAGGCGCTGGGCCGTCGGCAGCGTGTCCGATGCCGCCCGGGAAGATATTGACGTAATTCCAGACGCGCACGAAGGCGATAGCGCCCAGTCCGCCGCCGCGAACCAGTTGCGCGAGTTCCGCGAAGTGCGGCGCCGAACGATGCTGCGTGCCCGCCTGCACTACGCGCTTGTACCGCCGTGCCGCCGTCACCATAGCCCGGCCTTCGCGCACGCTGTAAGCCAGCGGCTTCTCCGTGTAGACGTGCTTGCCGGATTCACAGGCGAGCATTGTGATGATCGCGTGCCAGTGGTCCGGCGTGGCGACGAGGACCGCATCCAGGTCTTTGCGCTCGAGCACGCGGCGGAAGTCGCTGTAGGCCTGAGCGCCGTTGCCGGCCCACGATCTGGCGCGCTCGCGGTTCGCGTCGTAAACATCGCACACCGCTGCGAACTGGATGCCCGGCGCCTGGGACATCAGCCCGGCCACGTATCGGCCGCGGCCTCCACAGCCGATCAGTCCGATGCGCAGCGTCTCATTGGCGCCGACGGCCTTTCGAGCAGCGAAAGCGGCAGCTCCGGCCAGGAAAGCGCGCCGGTACATCTCGTTATCGAACCACGCCGCTAACCGGGCTGCTTGCCGTCGCGTACAGCTTCTTCGGCATGCGGCCGGCCAGATGCGCGAGCCGGCCTGCCTCGACGGCCAGTTTCATCGCTCGGGCCATTGCCTCGGCGTCCTCGGCTGCGGCGATCGCCGTGTTCATCAGCACTCCCTCGAAGCCCAGTTCCATGGCGACCACAGCATCCGAAGCGGTGCCCACGCCGGCATCCACGATCAGCGGAACCTCGGCGATCATCTCCCGGAGGATGCGCAGGTTGGTGGTGTTCTGCACGCCAAGGCCGGAGCCGATCGGGGCAGCCAGCGGCATTACCGCGGCGGCGCCGGCATCGATCAGCTTCCGCGCATTCACGAGATCGTCATTGGTGTACGGCAAAACGACGAAACCTTCCTTGACCAGTGTGCGCGTGGCTTGCAGCAGCCCCTCATTGTCGGGGAAGAGCGTCTTTTCGTCGCCGATGACTTCCAGCTTGATCCAGTTCGACAGCCCGACTTCACGCGCCAGGCGCGCGGTGCGAACGGCTTCGTCGGCGGTGTAGCAGCCGGCGGTGTTGGGCAGAATGAACATCTTCTCGCGATCGATGTAGTCGAGGAGCGATTCCCGGCCGCGATCGGTCAGGTTCACGCGCCGCACCGCGACTGTGACTACCTCCGCTCCCGAGGCGGCGTGGCATCGCGCCATTTCCTGGAAGCTGCGATACTTGCCCGTCCCGACGAACAGCCGCGAATGGAACTCGCGATCCGCAATACGAAGCACGTCCTGCATAACAGCCATTGTATGACCCGGCCCTGGCACGGCAGTTGCAGTTCCATGCCGGAGGTCTAACTCATGCGTAGTGTTCTTCTTTGTGGGGTGCTGGCGGCCATTGCGGCGCTTCCCGTTGCCGCTCAGATGGATAGAATTCCGCCCGGCACTCAGATCACAGTTCGTAACGATCAGCCGATCGATGCTCACAGCCGAAACGATGGAAGAATCTACCCGGCCACCGTGGCGCGAGATGTGGTCGATCCGGGCGGGCGCGTGGTCATCCCGCGCGGATCGCCAGCGGAGTTGATCGTTCGCGAGGCTTCACGCGATAACCTGGTGCTCGATATCGACTCAGTAACCATCGGTGGTCACCGCTATGCGCTGAGCACGGCCGACCGGTCACTGTATGGCGGGCAACGAGAGGGAGTGGGCGAGAACCGCCGTACCGCCAAGTACCTCGGCGGGGGTGCGGTGATCGGCAGTATCATTGGCGCAATCGCAGGCGGCGGCAAAGGCGCGGCAATTGGCGCCGCAACCGGGGCCGGCGCCGGCGCCGTGGCGCAAACCGAAACACGCGGCGAGCGCGTGTATGTGCCCGCCGAAACGCTGCTTACCTTCCGCCTGGATCGGCCGCTGCATGTGGACGTGCGCGACGCGGGTTATGAGCGCGGCGGTTATCACTACCACCACTACGAAGGTTACGAGCCGCGGGAACAATACCGCTAGTCGCAGCTGGTTTCCCATCGCGGGTGGGGCAGGCGTCTACGCCTGCGCGGGGCGTCCACGCCCCGCGTCGTCCGTCGTCACGCGTCAGGCCGCTTATTCGTACCTGAGCGCGTTCATGGGATCCACTCGCATGGCGCGCCGCGCCGGGATATAAGTTGCCGCCAGCGCGACCAATGCCAGAAAGACCGCAACCGCCGAGAAGGTTAGTGTGTCACGCGCGCTGACCCCGAACAGCAGGCTGGCCATAAGGCGAGTCAGCGCCAAAGCGCCCAGTATGCCGGCCGCGATTCCCGCACCTGCCAGCACCCCGCCCTGGCGGAGGACTAAACGGAGAATAGTACGCCGGGGAGCGCCCAGCGCGAGGCGCACTCCGATATCGTGTGTGGCTTGAGTGACCAGGAACGACAGCACCCCGTAGATTCCGATGACGGCCAGCAGCAGAGCGAATCCCGCAAAGGCGCCAAGCATGGTCATCGAGAATCGCTGACGCGCCAGCGACGCGCGCAGGCGTTCGTGCATCGTCGCCGCGTCGAATACCGGCACATCCGGGTCGATGGCGTGCACCGCGGCTGCGATCGGCCCGGCCATAAAAGCCGGGTCGGACGCCGTGCGGGCCACGACGTACAGGCCTCCATCACTGAACTGCTCCTCCGGGAAATAGAGCGCCATGCGCGTCTCGGTCTGCAGGCCGTACTGTTTAACGACTCCGACGACACCTGCAATGGTCCACCACGGATTCTTGGGGCCGCCGGGCCTCAGCCGCTTGCCAACGGCATCGCCGTGCGGCCAGAAGCGGAGCGCGAGCTTTTCATCCACCAGGACCACTTTCTGCGCTGTGGCGTCGTCATGCGCGTCGAAGAACCGCCCCGCCAGCAGCGGAATCTGCATGGCGCGGAAGTAACCCGGCGTGGTCACGCGCAGGTCCGTCTGCAGCTCCGGCAGGTTCGGCGGAGGAGTGTAACCCTCGATGGTTACGTGCCCCCAGCCCACCGACGGCGTTAAAGGCAGCGAACTGACGGCGCCCTCGCCGACCACCCCCGGCAAGTGCCGGATGCGGTCACCCAAATCGCGAAAGAAGCCAGCGACTACCTTGTCGTCGTGGTATTTCGGTCCGGCCACTTCGACGCGCATCGAGATCACATGATCGGGGTTGAAACCTGGAGGCACATCGGCGAGGCGAGCGAAGCTGCGCACCAGCAGACCAGCTCCGATCAGCAGCATGAGCGAGAGCGCGATCTCCCCCGCCACCAGCACCGCACGCAAGCCGTGCCGGCGCAACACCAGGCCGGTGTCTCCATCCGATAAGCGCCCGCCGCTCCTGAGCGTCGTGTTCAGATCCACGCGTGAAACACGCAGCGCCGGCGCGACGCCGAAAACGATGCCGGTCAGCACCGATATGCCGAAGGTGAAGGCCAGCACGCCGGCGTTGAGCCCGATATCCTCCAGCCGCGGAACGTTCCCCGGATTCATGGTGCGCACTACCTCGAGTGCGCCGAACGCGACCGCGAGCCCGGCCAGACCGCCGCAAATGCCGAGCAGCACGCTTTCCGTCAGCAACTGGCGAATCAGCCGCCGCCGGCCCGCGCCCAGCGCTGCCCGGATCACCGTCTCCTTCTCTCGCGCAAAGGCGCGCGACAGCAGAAGGTTCGCCACATTGGCGCAGGCGATCAGCAGCACCAGGGTTACCGACCCGAGCAGGACCAGCACCGCACGCCGCACATCGCCGACAACCTGCTCCAGTAACGGGACCACGCTGATGGTGAAGGTGCGGTCGCGGTGGTCCTGCTCGCGGATGCGGCGCGCGATCACGCTGATATCGGCCTGCGCCTGTTGTACGGTGATGCCCGGCTTCAGGCGCGCCAACACATTGAAATTCTCGTTGCCGCGGTCGTGCGCAGCATCCGCGCCCAGAGGCAGCGGCACAAACGCCTCCGGCTTTTCGATTCCTCCAACAGTCGGGATCACCTCGCGATTCAGCAGAAAGCCCTTACGAAGGACGCCGGCCACGATGAACGGCTTTCCGTTGAAGAGCATGGTTCGCCCCAGCGCCCGCGGGTCGCCGCCAAATTCGCGCTGCCACAGGGCCCAGGTCAGCACCGCGACGGGCGCTTTGCCCGGAACGTCGTCTTCCGCCGACAGCGAGCGGCCGAGCAGCGGTTCGGCGCCGAGCATGCGCAATAAGCTGGACGAGGTCCGCATGAGGTCGATGCGCTCGGCGCGGCCGTTCCCGGTAAGCGTCACGCTGTCGTCGATACAGATCGCCATCTCCTCAAAGACGCGGTTCTGCGTTTTGATATCCATATACTCGCCGGGAGAGGGCCAGTCCTGTGGGATGCCAATGCCGGGCGAGCGCAGCCAAAGGATGGCCAGCCGGTCGGCATGCGGGTACGGCAGCGGCCGCAGGAGCAGTCCATCGACCACGCTGAAGATGGCCGTGTTCGCGCCAATACCGACTGCCAGCGAGAGGATGATTACGGCGGTCAGACTTCCATTTCGGCGCAGCATGCGCAGGGCATAGCGGAGGTCCTGAACAAGGGGCATACGGTTCGGTTCCCTTCGGCAATCCGGCTGCCAGTTTCCGGCCCCGTGGATACAAAGAAAGCGCGCGCCTCAACCGGCATCGCCGTTCCATTTGCGAACAAAACCGTTCAGTTTCTGCGACTGAATCCGGCTCAGGCGGTCCCGCAGCGGCAGCGAAACCATCGGGGTCCGTGAACCGCGGACTCAGGCCGGTAGGACGGGGTTTGGAGCGGAGCTCCACAGAAAGAGGCCGCATCGAACCCGGTTTTCTGTGGTCAGCTCGGGTGACCGGGTCCGGTGCGGCCTGCCCAGGATGGGCTGAATGCGGCCCCGGCCCGACCGGATCAGAACAAAACGCTCCGTCCACGAACGGGCCCGCGTCCTTCTAATCCCGTCTCGTGAACGCCGATCGAACCGATTCCCGCACTCCGCGGAAAGCTCGTTTCAAGGAGAAGTCACGCTCAAAAAAACCCCCTCTGTTGCAACCAGCAGGACGTACGAAGGAGCGACCTTCGAAATCTGAACACCGGCTCCCGCAAGCACGCCTTTGCTCGGCCTGCTCGCTTCCCCGTTCCGCTCGCTGCAATCAGAGGGCAGGTTTAAAGAGGTACTCCAATCAATTCATCCCCTGATCTGCAACCCGAGCGCCACCGCGCGGGCACGCGAAATCAACAACATGGCGGCGAACAGGCCCGTCGCAGAGGCGCCTCGGGTGTGGCCGGGTGTGTCGCCCGGACACACGCCACACCCAATCCCCCGGTGTGCCACAATGCTGGCTTGACCCGTTTTTTCCCGGTCCTGGCCGTGCTGTTGGCCTGTTGCGGCGCGGCGCTGGCTCAGGATTCGGCCACTGCGGAGAGCTTCCACCTTTACACCGACCACCCCCGGCTGTTACTGGACGCCCATCGTCTGCGGCTGCTGCGCCGCGAACGCGAGCGGCAGACCATGCGCTGGGTCCAGTTCGAGACGCTGATCCGCGGCGGCGCGACCATGCCCGAGCCCGGGTTTGCTTTCGCGCTGTATCACGCAATCGCTGGCGACAGAACGGCCGGTGAGAAGGCCGTGTCCTGGAGCGCGACCGCAACGGATTTGCGCCAGCTGGCGCTCGTCTTCGATTGGTGCCAGGATGTGCTGGACGAGGGGCGCCGGCATCTGCTTGCGGGTCGAATCGCGAAACTTCTGGCGGCTCAGCAGGGCGAAAACACAAGCGCGGTCCGCGATCGCGCGCTGGCCGCGATTGCCATGGCCGACGAGGATCCCACTGCGAGCGAGCGTGTCCTAACCGACATCGTTCGCGGCTGGTGGCGTACGAAAACCGCCCCGCGGCTCGTGGCGGGCGACCTAATCATCGCCCATGCCGATCTTTACCCGCTGGAGGAGATGATGCACGTCCTCCGCGACAATCTCCGCATCGATCTGCGTGAGAACGCGAGGGACTATTTCACGCACCTGCCGCAGTACGAGCTGGCGTCGTATTATCCTGCCATTCTTCAGGACGGCGACACGGATTATCGTATCCCTGCATACCGCGGCCATGGCGAGCCGGACATCAGGCGCGCCACCATGTCGCGCGCCGCCGAACTGGCTCTGGTCGCCTACGACACGAACGCGCGAGAGACGCAATACGTGCAGGGCTGGCTCATGCAGGATCGCTTCCTGCTGCGCGACGCCCTTGGGGCGCCTTACGAGTTTCTGTGGGGCAATCCCTACCAGCCGGGGCTCAGCTATATGCAGCTCCCGCTCAGCGATTACGATCCCACCTCCGGCGCTCTGTTCGTCCGCTCGTCGTGGGATGACGATGCTGTATGGTTTGGACGCGTGGATGGCGAGCTTCAGCTGTTCGACAACGGAGCGGCGCACCCCATGGGCGCTCAGCCCGCGAGGATTGGCGATGCGCTGGTGGTGCGCGGTCCGGCGCCCGTTCGTTTTACGGCCCCGGGCGAGTTGTCCTGGGTCGTCGGCCTGACGCCACGCCATCCGTACCTGGCCGAAGTGGATGACGAGGAGATGACTGAACTCGAAACAGACCGCGACGGAACGCTGGCGCTGCATCTGCCGAAGGGCGCGAGCGCTCACGTCATTGTGACCGCGCGCCGATAATCTCCAGCGCCCTTGCCATGGCAGGGTCCTTACCAGCGGTTACATCGGCCTTCACAAAAACAGGCACGCTGATATTCGGCGCAATGCCGGAGCCATCGAAGGCGACGCCCTCTGGAGTTCGGTACACCTCGTTAGGCAGACCGAAGAACCACCCGTTCGGAAGCCGCCGGCCGAGAACGTCGGAGAACACGCCCTGCGTGTTTTCGCCGATTCGCGTGACGTGCGGCGTGCGCCCCATCAGAGCCTGGGTAAACGTCTCGCCTGCGCTGATGGTGAGTGGACCGGTAAGCTCCACCACCGGCCCGCGAAAACCCGGTCGCGAGCTGGGCCGCACGGTACTCGGATCGCCCTTCGTCCACTTGTCGTGATTCACCGCATCCGCTCGCGCGTACTTCGTGTATGCCAGATACTCACGCGTGGCGAGACGCGAGGCGATGGCGATCCCATACGGATCGTCGCCGCCGAAATTGATGCGGACGTCGATTACCAGGGCCTGCAGGCCGGAATCGGACAAGATCTCGTCCAGGGCCCTCTCGAGCGCGACCATTCCTTCCTCAAAACCGCCCTGGGGCGTATAGCCATTGAACGAGAGGATTCTGAGGTATCCGATGTGAGGGTTCACATACCCGAACTGAACCTGATCGTTGCAATAGTGCCGCAGCGGGCCGTGAATCCAGGCGCGATCGGTGACGGCCAGCAGCTGAGGCACACCGTTTTTCTGAAACTCACCGATCCCATTGCCGCCAGCTAGATCCCTGACCACGCGGTCGGTCCCGGGGCGCAGGCCGTGGAATCTGCGCTTCAGGGCAGGCGCGGAGATGGATGTGTGCGCGTCGCCGAAGGGCTCGATCATGGATTCGAGGACATCGAACAACGCGCTCGGCGTCGTGGATGCATTCACGCGCGCGCGGTTCCTGTTCACGATCGCGGTCCAGTCGGCGTGCTTCAGATCGAAGGAGATGTAGTTTTCGGCCCACGTCTGGGCGAAGACGTCGAAATTGTCGACCGGGGTATTCGGGGTGGGAGGGTCGCATGCAGCGGGCAGGTGGTCGATGCGATCGATGCGGATATCTGAGACCGAGCCCTGGTTATGCAGCAGCCTGCGATTCGCGGCGCCCCCGGTCCGAACGAACCAGATTTCACCATCGCCGGTGCGAAAGCTCGCCTCGCGACCATCAACCGTGGTCCGATCGCGATTCGCGCTGAAGCTGTCGACGCAGGTGCGCGTGGTCACCTGAAACGCCTTCAGTTTCTGGCCGTCGATCTGGAAGACATAACCATACCCCTCACTCCGCCAGGTTCCATCCAGGTTCTCTCCGGCAACCGCCGGGATGAGGATCAGGCAAAACAACGCCAGACGATACATGTCTGGTATAACTGAACACAAAAAACGGCCTGGCGCAAGGCCAGGCCGTGTCTCACTCAAAGCTTCCAGGGAAGGAAGAAACTTAGCCGCGGGCAACCATCAGGTTGTTGGTTACCGAGAACACCCCGGGTACGCTGTTCGCGCGAATTCCGGCGATGTTCTTGTCCGCCTGCGTGTCCACCACGCCGGTCAGCGTCACATGACCGTTATTCACGATGATGTGGATCGAGGGCAGCGAGCCCAGGGCATAGCGATTCAGCGCCGGATAACCGTAGATGGTGCGGTACTCTGCCCAGCGGATCCGGTTGTCGAAAGGCGAGAGCGGCAGCACCTGAATGTTATTCACTACCTGCGTAACGCCTTCCAGATGTTTCACCACGTTCCCCGCGTCGGACTTCAGCACCGGGTCGGTCACTTCTCCGTTCAGGTACACCGTGCCGGTGTTCTGGTCCACACGGAACGAAAGGTTGTCGAAAATGTTGTAATAAGGCAGCATCACCAGCTCATGGCGCACCCGCTCCGCCAAAGGCTTGCTACCCTGATCGGCAAACGCGGGCGCAGCCGCAAATACGAGGGCTGCCGCCGCCAACGTTATGTTCCGAAGTAGGTTCTTCATCGCGTTCATCCTCTGCTAATTCGATGTGCACGCGTATTGCCGCGTCACAACCGCTTACAGTTTCTTACGTGTTAGCTATGTACGGTCGGGAACTTAGGCGTGCTGTTCGTCGATGGATGTGACCGGATCGATCCAGGGCCAGCAGAATGTACCCAGAAGGTACACGGCAGCCATCAAATACAGGAAGTACACATACCGCGCCGGCTCGCCGTGAACAATGTAGCCGCCCACCACCGGCGCTGCGTACCCCGCCAGGTTGCCCATCATGTTCATGGAGCCGGAAACGGTGCCGGCGTACTTGCCGCCGACATCCATGCAGGCTGCCCAGGAAGGTGGCATGGCCAGATCGTTGCAGAAGCTGGCAAAGCCCATCGCCACCATCGCCGCCACCGGCGTGTGCATGTGGATGGCGATCACCAGAAGAACTGCTGCTCCTGCGAAGCCGGTGCTGGCCAGCAAACGGCGGCTGGTGGTCACGCTTCCGAGCGCCCGGGTGACATGCCGCGAGATCCAGCCGCAAAACGCACAGCCCAGGCCGCCCAGGAACAGCGGAAGCACCGCCAGCGTTCCACTCTGGCTCGGCGTTACCTTCCAGTATTTCTGGAGGTAATCGGGGAGCCAGGTGATATAGAAGTACCACGGGAACGAGAGGCAGAAGTACTGCGCCCACAGCAGCCAGACGGACCGTGAGGCCAGCAGCCGGCCCCAGGGCACGTTTCCATGGCCCGACGCATTCCGGCCGGCCTCCCCGATGATGGCCGCTTCCGCCGCATTCACCCCCGGATGCGTGTGCGGATCGTCACGAAACCAGGCCATGAAGAACACGCACCAGATCACGCCGAGGGAGCCGAAGAAGACGAAGGCCCAGCGCCAGCTCATGAACAGCAGCGTGATCACGACGATCTTCGGCGTGACCGCCCCGGCCCAGCGAGCAGCGGTCCACATCACCGACTGCGCGCGCAGCCGCTCGCGCCGGGGCAGCCAGGTGGTGAACACCTTGGTCAGGTTCGGAAACGCGCCGGCCTCGCCAGCGCCGAACAGGAAACGCGTAACCCAGAGTGAGGTCAGGCTCCACATCCAGCCCGTAAGAGCGGTGAAAGCGGACCACCACAGCACGATGCGGATCAGAACCTTGCGCGGGCCGATCCAGTCCCCCAGCCACCCGCTGGGGATCTCGAACAGCGCGTACGCCAGTCCGAAGGACCCGAACACCTGACCCATCTCCTCCTGGCTGAGATGCAGGTCGCGCATCATCAGCGGACCGCACTGGGAGATGCACACGCGGCTGACGTACGAAAGGATGGCGAGGCTGACCGCGAACACCAGCACCCAGAAGCGCGCATTGGTCGCGCGCTCCGCGGAGGCGGGCTTCATTCCTCACCGCCGGCGGGAGCAAGCTCGTGCGCCAGCCAGGCGAGGTAGGGCTCGGAGCCGTCCACGATGCTGAGCGCCACTGCTTCCGGTGTTTCGTACGAGTGCAGACGGCCGATCTCGGCCTGAAGGCTGTCGAACAGCGGGCGGGACGACTTGATGAGCAGCAGCACTTCCTCCGATTCCTCGATCGCGTCTTTCCAGCGATACACGCTGCGTATACGGGGCATGATGTTGACGCAGGCTGCAAGCCTCGATTCCACCAGGCGGCGCGCGATCCGGCCGGCTTCTTCAGCGGAGGAGCAGGTGCTGAGGACGACAATTTTGTCGGTCACGAAATTATCCCTCGGTTTTCACTGGATCTTCCGGCCAAACAGGATTATAAACAATGTAAGGGCACTCACAAGGTGATTCACGTCCTCATCCGGCGCGCGACAGTCTGCGCTGTTTTTGTTTTGGCTGGCGCGTACGCCTGGATGTCGCTGCGCGGTCCCCAGCGCATCCCGTCGCTGCTCGAGAAGCGCCGCGAGATCCGCGCGCTGGAGGAGCACAACGCCAACCTGAAGCGCGATATCGCGAATAAGCAGAAGCTCATCTACGATCTTCAGTACAACCGCGACAAGCAGGACGAAGTCATCCGCAAGTGGCTGCACGCCGGCAAGCCGAATGAGATCCACTTCATCCTGCCCGATCACGAGGGCGCGCCGGCTGCCGTCTCACCCCACGCCGACCCCGAGCCCCGCGCGCAGTAGGCAGATCGCCTCTAGACTGCCAACGTCCACGGCGCCCGATACTCCCGCCGCAGCAGCGGCCGCGCCTCGCTCTGCTTCACGGTGCGGCTCGGCTCGTCCCAGTCCAGCCGGGTGCGCGCGCGCAGCGACAGGTTGCCGAGGATGCAGGCCGCCGAGGAACGGCAGCAGGTCTCGATATCACTGTTCGGCTTCTGCCGCGAGCGGACGCAGGCAAGGAAATTCACCCAGTGAAGCGGGTGCGGGTCGGCGACGCGTTTCATCTCGAAAGCCTGCAGGTCCGAGCCCTTCTCCGGAGTGACACGCAACACCTGGCGATCCACATACAGCGTCCCGCGGGGGCCGTGGAAGGTGGCGCCCATGAGGCGGCTGGTGTGTTCCTCGGTGTTGTTCGATCGGTGCTCCCAGGAGGCAACAAAGCCCGGATACTCGTACGTGACCTGCAGCGTGTCCGGGGTCTCCGTGTCGTCACTGAACCAGTACTTGCCGCCCCCGGCCGCCACCGACAGCGGCATCGGATCGCCAAACGCCATATGAACGATGTCGATCATGTGAACGCCGGAGTCGGTGAGTTGCCCGCCGGCGTAGTCCCAGAAGTATCGGAAATATGAGTAGGCGTGAGGATAGACGCCGAAGCGGTTGGGGTTGAACGGGCGCGCCGGAGCGGGGCCAAGCCACATGTCCCAGTTGAGGCCAGCCGGGGGCGCTGAGTCCGGCGGATTCCCGATGCCCTGCTGCGGCTGGTTGCTGTAAATCCACGTACGCGCCATCGTGACCTTCCCCAGCGCGCCGCTGCGGACGATCTCACAGGCCTTCTGGAAATGCGCGCCGGAGCGCTGCCACGTGCCGGCCTGCACGATGCGGTTGTACTTCCGCGCTGCCGCGACGATCGCCTCGCCCTCTTCGACCGCCACGCCCGTCGGCTTCTCGACGTAGACGTCCTTCCCCGCCTTACAGGCCTCCACGGCGATATACGGGTGCCAGTGATCGGGCGTGGAGATGCATACCGCGTCAATGGAGCGATCAGCAAGGATCGTCCGGAAGTCCGCGGTCTCCTTCGGCTGATGCCCCGCGCGCCGAGCCAGGGCCGAGGCCCGCTCGAGATGCGGCTGGTACACGTCGCAGACCGCGGCAACGGCGACGCCAGGCTGCGCCATCGCTGCGCTCAGGTTGTCCGTGCCC
Organism: Bryobacteraceae bacterium; assembly: GCA_035653295.1. Taxonomy (GTDB): domain Bacteria; phylum Acidobacteriota; class Terriglobia; order Bryobacterales; family Bryobacteraceae; genus DASRCB01. The sequence goes on along the minus strand of DASRCB010000198.1, from coordinate 226 downwards.
ATCGTGCCCACACCCACGAAGGCAAGCGAGAGGCGGTCATTGGCCCCCCGCACGCCCTGGTTGAATGCGGAGCCCAGCGCGGCCACGCCCGCGGCGCGCAGAAAATCACGGCGATCTGTAGCGTCCATACGCGCCACTGTATCACCACGCTGTTAGAATGGCGCTCGAATGAAACCCAGCCTGATCGTGTTCCTCGCCGTCGCGGCGGCCGCGGCGCAGCCGAAGA
>DASRCB010000197.1:0-12288 GCA_035653295.1 Bryobacteraceae bacterium | reverse complement strand
GCAGGGACAGGGCAAGCAGCGCGCTCGCGTACTCGTGCCGCCATCGCCGGAAAAGATCAAAACTATTCACGACCTGGTGGCCGCTGCTATTGGTCTGGTTCCCGATCGCGGCGATCAGCTGATCATTGAAAGCCTGCCATTCGAGACTACGCTTCATCCCGAGCCGCTGCCTGCTGCCGAGAACCCCCGGGTCGTGCCTTTGCAGGAGCGGTTGCGCAACGATCGCGGCCTCCAGATCGGTATCGGCGTCGCGGTGTTGCTGGGCGCAATCCTCATGATCCTGATGCGCCGTTTGCTGAGCGCGAAGAAGCACACCGCTGTCGTGACCTCTCCAGCGGCTCTGCCACCGCCGACGTCCTCCGTGGATCTCAAGACGCAGGCGGAACAGGCCGATGCCGCCGCAAAACGCGCGGTTCAGGAGCAGCTCGAGTCGCAGCAGCAAAAGCAGCAGCAGCTCCTCGCGGAGATGCAGGACCGGTTGAAAATTCCCGACGCGACACGCAAAGTCGAAGCTCTCAAAGTACACCTCACAGACTCTGTCAAAAAGGATGCCGCCTTCGCCGCCAACGTCTTGCGCGGATGGATCGAGGAGGACGGCAAAGCATGATTATGAACGCCTCCGCCGCCGGAAGAATGCGCGGCCTCGAAAAGGCCGCGGTTTTCCTTGTCACGCTCGGCGAAGAGTCGAGCGCAAACATTCTGAAACACCTTTCCGAGGAAGAGGTGCAACTGGTCAGCCAGCACGTCGCGCGTCTGACCAATATCACCTCCGAACAGGCCGAAAGCGTGCTGGGCGAGTTCTACCACATGAGCATGGCCCAGGACTATGTCGTTAAAGGCGGCGTCGATTACGCCAAAAAGATGCTCATGAGCGCGTTCGGGCCGGAGAGCACCAAGCGCCTCATGGACCGCCTGCAGAAAGCGCTTGGCGCCGATTACGCCAGCTTTGATGCGCTTCAGCGCGCCGATCCGCAGCAGCTCGCCAAGTTCATTCATAACGAGCACCCGCAAACCATCGCGGTCGTTCTTTCGCACCTTAACCCCACCCAGGCCGCCTCGCTGCTGGAATCGCTTCCACAGCAGCTGCGCTCCGATGTCGCGCTCCGCATGGCCTCCCTCGATCAAATCTCGCCGGAGATCATCCAGAAAATCGCCGTGGTGATCGGGCACAAGCTTCAGGCCCTGGGCGAATTCAGCCGCGAATCCTACGGTGGCGTTCGCGCCGTGGCGGAAATGTTCAACCGCCTCGATTCGAACACCAGCAAAGAGATCCTGAGCGACATCGAAGTCCGCGATATCAACCTCTTCGAAACTATCCGCCAGCTCATGTTCGTGTTTGAGGACCTCCTGCTCATCGACCAGAACGGGCTCAAGGAGGTGCTGTCGCGCGTCGATCGCAAGGTGCTCACAACGGCGCTGAAGGGCACCAGCGATCAGCTGCGTAATCAGATCTTCAGCTCCATGTCGCAGCGCGGCGCGGAGATGCTGAAGGAGGACATCGATGCCCTCGGCCCGGTGAAGATCCGCGACGTGGAGGCGGCGCAGCAGCAGATTATCTCCATCGTGCGCCAGCTGGAAGGCGAAGGAGTCCTGAGCATCAAGGGCGCGGTGGGCGAGCAGTATGTCGTGTAAGATCGTCGACGATCCGAAGCGCGCCCGACCGTATGCGTGGCGCGTAGTCGGCGAACCGCCGCCCCGCGACCCGGAGCCCGGTCCCGACCAGCCGCAAATTGCGGGCGATGTCGTGGAGTTGCGCCGCCGCATCACAGATCTGGAAAGCGCGCGCCACCGCGAGGCTTCGCAGATTCGCGAAGCCGCATTTCGCGAGGGACAACAGAAGGGCAGGGAAGAGGCCGCCGCGGAGGTTGGTCCGGTGCTTCAGAACCTGGCCGCGACCCTGGCCGAGCTGGCCGGACTGCGCCGAAAGATCCGGGCCGAAGCGGAAAGCGACGTAGTGAAGCTGGCTCTCGCGATTGCAAAAAGAATCCTGCACCGCGAGCTGGTGACCGACGCCTCCGCCATTCACGGCCTCGTCCATGCTGCGCTGGCCAAACTGCAAAACCGCGAGATCCATCGCGTGCGCGTGCATCCTTCCTTTGTCAGCAGCGTTCGCGAGTGCCTCGAGCGCATGGGCGCCGCTCCGGCGATCGAGATCGTGGCCGATACCACCCTGCGCCGTGGCGACGCGGTGTTCGAGACCGCGCTCGGCGAGCTGGACGCCTCGGTCGAGAGCCAGCTCCAGGAAATAGAACGCGGTTTTGCCGACCGCCTGGCCCCGCGATGATCGATATACAGCCTTATATCTCCGACCTCCAGAAGCTCGACCTGCTCCGCTGGCGCGGCGTGGTGACCGAGGTCACCGGCCTGCTGGTCGAATCCCAGGGACCGGCCGCCGCCATCGGCAGCTTCTGCGAGATCCAGACCAGTTCCGGAAAAATCGTTCGCACCCAGGTGGCGGGGTTCCGCAACGGCCGCATTCTATCCATCCCTTTGGAGGAGATCGACGGCCTGCAGCCTGGCGATCGCGTGTTCTCGCGCTCCGAGGACGCCCGCGTCGCTGTCGGCCCAGGAGTGCTGGGGCGCGTGCTGGATGGCTTCGGCCGGCCTATGGACGGTGGCCCACCAATTGAAGCCGCCGCGCTCTACGATCTCTATGCGCCTCCGCCGGGTCCGCTTGAACGCGAGCATATCCGCACGCCCCTTGTCACCGGCATCCGCGCCATTGACAGCCTGCTACCCTGCGGCCAGGGACAGCGCATCGGCCTCTTCGGCGGCAGTGGCGTCGGCAAGAGCACGCTTCTCGGCTGCATGTCGCGCGAGAACTCCGCCGACGTTTCGGTGATCGCGCTCATCGGCGAACGCAACCGCGAAGTCCGTGGCTTTATCGAGAACGAACTCGGCCCGGAGGGCCTCAAGCGTTCGGTACTGGTGGTCGCGCCCTCCGATCGCCCCGCTCCCCTGCGCGTCCGCGCCTGCTTCGTGGCCCTGGCCGTAGCCGAGTACTTCCGCGATCAGGGCGCGAGCGTGCTGCTGGTCATGGATTCGGTCACACGCCTCGCCATGGCCCAGCGTGAGATCGGCCTCGCCGCCGGCGAGCCACCCAGCCAGAAGGGCTACCCGCCGTCGGTGTTCAACCTGCTCCCGAAAATTTTCGAGCGAGCCGGCGCCTTCGCCCGCGGCGCTATCACCGGGTTCTTCACTGTGCTGGTGGAAGGCGATGACTTCAATGAACCGATCTCCGACGCCGTGCGCGGCATACTGGACGGGCACATCATTCTCTCCCGCAACCTGGGCGTAGCGGGCCATTACCCGGCTATCGATGTACTGGCGTCCATCTCGCGGGTCGCGCCACAGGTGTCGTCGCCGGATCAGCTCGAAGCCGCGCGTAAAGTCCGCGAAGCTCTGGCTCTGTATCAAAACTCCGAAGATTTGATTCAGCTTGGCGCTTACGTATCCGGCAGCAACCCACGCCTCGACGTCAGCATTCGCGCTCGCGATGGCATCATGAACTTTCTGCGCCAGCGCCCGCACGAAAAATCTGCGCTGAACGAAACCCTCGGCGGCCTCAAGCAGCTCGCCGCAGCCCTGTGACACGGCCGCCCCACCATTCTGGGCAGGCTCTTTCCCAGACCGGCGACCGGTGACAATGCCACGCATGCACTCATCTCGGGAGGCGCTGGGGTCGAGGCTCTCAGCCTCATCCCTTGCGGCGGCAGGATTCTGTGCTGCCCGCCTCCAAACCGCAACAGCGGAGGGCCCTCGCCCATGAAGCGCTTTGAATTCCGCCTCGCCTCCGCCTTGAAGTGGCGTGAGCTACAGCTTCAGCAGCAGCGCGAGCAACTCAGCCGTGCGCTCGGGGACGAGCAGGCCGCCCGCGAAGCGCTGGACCGTTTCCGAAAGGAACGCGACGCCGCTCGCGAAGCAGTGCGCAGCGACGCCCTCATCGACAGCACCGAAATGCGCGCGCTCTCGGCATACCTGCTCGGCTGCGAGCCGCGCGAGCGCGCCCTCCTGCAGCGCCTCGCCGCCGCCACGCGCGCCGCGGCCGAACAGCGGCAGAAGACCATGGCTGCGGACCGCCGCGTGCGCCTGATCGAGAAACTCGAAGCCCGGCAGCGCGCCGAATGGAATGCCGCCGCCGACCGCCACGTGGAAACGATGGCTCAGGAAACGTGGACCGCCGTGCGCCAGCAGCAGAAAGCGAATCAGTCCCGCGGCAGCAGTTCGAGCGCGTGAATCACGGGCACGGGCTGCTCCTCGAAATGCAGGCCGCCCAGCGCCGTCCGAATCCTGCGGTCACGCCGGGCGGCGACCGCCCAGGCCGCGATGCTGACGCCCATGAGCACGAAGTATCCGCGCTGCGATCCGAGCGCGAGCGTCTCGAGCGCGCTGACCGCCTCCGAGAGAAACATGATCAGCCCCGCGTAGATGCCGAACATCAGCTTCAGATTCGACCTGCCCGGCATCCACGCGCAGGTGAACGGCACCTTGGCGAATCCGGTCACAGCCATTTCCGCAACGAACACACCGAAGACGGTCAGGAACGCGCAGTGCCGCAGGGCCCGTTCCCATGTCCCTGCGGCGCAGCAGGCGGCGAAAGAGATTGCCACCACCGGCGCCACACCGAGAGCTAGCAGGGTCTTGCGCGTGGCCGCCAGATAAGCGCCGGCGCCGAATGGATCGGCCAGCCGGAACAGCCAGTTGGCGCGCAGATCAACCGGGATTGAAAACGAGACCCGCAAGCCGGTTATGACAAAGAACAGTATCACCAGCGGAACCGCAAGCGGAACGCGCTGCCGTTCGAACGCGGCGTCTAAGCCGGGCGCCTCGTAAAGCGTGTGCGCGATCTGGCTGAAGATCCAGGCCAGGCCGATGCCGACGTAAATAGACAGCAGCAGGCGATGCTGCCGGCTGCGCGCCAGCGTCTGCCCAATGAACGCGAGAAGCCCGCGCTGGAGCTGCCCGCGTCCCAGAACGCGCAGACCACCGCCGGCGCGCGAGTAGTCGCGCGAAACGATTCCCGACTGTTCCACCGTCCGGCGCATCTGGCGGCTGTAGGCGAGAGCATAAACGATGATGGCCAGGGCGGCGGCCACCGTGACACCGGTCACTGCGCGCACCGCGAGTGCGTGCAGCGCCGGATTTGATGCGCCCACGAGCGTTTGAAAAAGCCCCAGGAACCAGTAAGGCGGCAGGACCGCGTACCACATCGCGTTGCGGGGGTCGGCGAGCGCCTGCGGCGTGGCCAGGGGCGGCATCAGGAAACACAGGGTCAGCGCGCCGAAGAACGCCAGGCATTGGATGATGCTTGACCAGCGCAGGAATAGCGCGTGCGGCAGCAGATGAATCGCCATCCCCTGAATGTCGAGCAGCAGCAGAAACACGAATACCGCCGACGCAAGCATAACGAGCCACCACGCTGCGAGGTGCCGCACCGCGGCCACAAAGCCCGCATGGCCGGGCAGAATCAGGAAGGGATGGGCGAACCCCGTGAAACAGTTCACGGCACCGGCGGCCAGGAGCAGCGCGCCCGTCAACGCAGCGATTTTTGCGCGGAACAGGGTCCGCACGCGTACGGGCATCGCCCCCAGAATCAGGCAATCCCGCCGGTCGGGGAAGAGCGCGTCCCACAGCAGCAGCGTGAATACGGCGATCACCGTCATGCTGATGGAGATCAGAAACTCCTCGTCCATCCAGCCCGCGGCGCGGATCTGCGCGGGTGTGAGTCGGGCGGCCGCGTTCGTGTATTTAGGTACGATCATCAATACCAGCACGAAGCTGAGAGCCAGCAGCAGGGCCGCGAACTGGCCCAGCAGCGCCGAGACATCACCGCGCAGCGAGATGATCTCGTTATCGAAGAAGCGGTACGCGAACAGCCGCACCAGGGTTCGGAACTGGCGTTTTTCGCGCGTCATGCGTGGATCGCTTCAACAATCCGCCGCGCCGTGAGCTCGGGGTCGGTTTCGGTGACCAGCTGCGAAAAGATCTCCTCCAGCGTCGGCAGAGCCATCAGCCCGCGCAGCTCCTCGATGGAGTTATTCGCCACAATGCGCCCGCGGTGCAGGATCACCACGCGCGAGCAGACCTTTTCGACGATTTCCAGCACGTGCGAGCTGAACAGAACCGTCCTGCCCGTCTCCGCCAGTGACCGGATCAGGCTGCGAAGGACCATGGTCGCTACCGCGTCGAGGCCGGAGAACGGTTCGTCGAGAATCACCAGTTCGGGATCGTGCAGCAGCGCCGCGCCAATCAGGATTTTCTGCCGCATGCCTTTGGAGTACGACGACAGCGGCGAGTGCCGATCGGAGGCCAGCGAAAATAGATCGAGCAGAGCCGTGATTTTTCGGCGCAGCACGTTTTCGGGTATGTCGTGAAGCCGGCCGGCCAGCTCCAGATATTCGGCTCCCGTGAGGTGGCCGTAAAGATATGGCTCCTCCGGCACATATCCCAGCAGGCCCTTGTACTCTACCAGCCATTTCGAGATCGCACGGCCGCGGTACAGCACTTCGCCACTGCTCGGCTCGAGCAGTCCGGTGATCATCTTCACCGTGGTCGATTTGCCGGAGCCATTCGGCCCCAGATAACCGGTGACCTCGCCCGGCCGCGCGGTGAACGAAACGGCGTCTACCGCGGGAATGCCTGAAAAGCGTTTGGTGAGCGCGCGGACTTCAAGCACGGCGGCGCAGACTGAGGCGAAACCAACACACGCACAGGATGAGGGTGAACGAAATCGCCACCAGACACGCCGATGCCGCAAGCACCACGAATTGCGGAGACGGCCGGTCCAGCTGCGCGTGGCTCATTGCGTGCGGCGTGAATAAAGAGATCGACCAAGCCGAGCACAGCACCAGCAGCGCCCCCAGAATGGAAACAGCGGCCCTCCACAGCCCCGTTCGAAGCACCCACTGCCGGGCCAGCGATGCAACGCCGTCAGCCAGCAGCCTGCCCCGGCTCTCTGCCGCTTCTTCGAAAATGCACACCATCTCATCGCCGAATCGCCGCCGGAAACCGCGCGGATGCAGGCATACGAGGCCGCGGTAGATCGCAGTGATCATGACGCGCTCCTCGGCTTCGCGTTCCGCAGATGCAGCCGCGCCTCGCGCACCACTCGCTCCAGGCGGCCGACATCGGCCTCCAGCACCTCGCGTCCAAGCGAAGTGAGCTGATAATAGCGGCGCCGCGGATCCTCGCCTGCCGGCCGCGGCCGCTCCTCCACCAGACGCTGCGCCATGAGCTTCTGGAGATTGTCGTACAGCGTGCCGGGGCCCAGCTTGTACCGTCCGTCGGACTGGGCGGCAACGTCCTGCATGATCCCGTAGCCGTGCCTGGCCTCTCCGGCGAGGGACAACAGGATGTGAAGCGCGGCCGGGGAAAGGGGCAAAAACGAATCGAGCAGGTCTTTCATAGCTCGTAATCCGTTATATCGGAATCCGAGCTACTTGTCAACCCCAGTTAGGTTATGGCCGGCGCCTGCCTCCCGGAAATCAGGGACTGCACACTCTGCTCGTTTCAGCGCCGCGTCGAGGGACGCAAGGTCGGGCAGGTACTCGGCCCGTTCTCCGTCCGCTAAGGTCTCGAGCAGCTCGCTGGCGTGCTGGTGAGCCCGCCGCGCAAGATCGAGGGCTACGGCTGTCCGCCGATTCCGTTGACTCTGCGCGGAACGCAGTAGAACCCCGCAAGTGTCGATCTCTTTGCGAAGTAAACGCCTGCTTTCGTCGGCCACAGTTGACCATTAGACGCCGTTTTGAGAAATACAATACAGTCATTCCCATTTCGGATTACACGGGACGCGCGCTAGCCTGGTACCTAATAATCAGTACCGGCGTCCTAATTCTGCAAGAGCAAACCGGAAATCCGGCCGCCGAACAGAGTTTCGCCGTGCTTGCCGGCAGTATGTGACCCAAGGTAAGGACGCGGAGCGCGGGGCAATGTCGTCGCCCTGCTCACAGCGCCGGCTTCGGCAGACACCGCCGGGAAGCAGGTATCCACGACTATGCGTCGTCGCATGCTGAGCCGGACCGGCGCATCTCCGGGGCACGGGAACCGGGCCTGTCTGACTCAGCAAACGCGCTGTGAAAATAAGGATTTTTGGGCCGATAAGGTCTTTTGAGAGTCTAATGTGCCTGTTGGCTTAACCTCTTCAGGTGTTCGGGCTGCGGGTCCCGGCCGCGCGGCGGCCTCTCTGGGCGCAGCATGCGGGGGCGCGCGGCCATCCGGACCAACAACTCGCGCTCACCCGGCTCGGGAGTGGTCATGCGACTGCTAACCGTCTGTGAGCATGCTGACGATGCGGCCGACGCCCTCACCATCCAGGAACAGATAGCCCGCGTGTTCCGTCACGCGTCGATCGGCCTCGCAATTACCGGCGAGGATGGTCGCTTTTTGACCGTTAACGATGCGTTCTGCCGCCTGACGGGGTACGCCGCCGAAGAATTAATGGAGCGCGGATTTCCGGCCATAACCCATCCCGACGACGTGCGCCAGAATGTTGCCCTGAAACTCGATCTGCTGCGCACTGCGGGCACGGGAACAGCTGTTTTCGAGAAGCGCTACATCCGCCGCGATGGTGGCGTCACATGGGTACGCAACAACGTCGTGGTGCTGCGCGGCGCCCAGCCCCATGACCCACTCCGGTTTGTAACGCTTGCCGAGGATATTACCAACAGCAGGCTGGCTGAAGAGGCGCTGAAGCAGAATGAGTCCCGGCATCGCGCCCTGCTTGAAAACGCGCTCGACGTCATCACCGTCATGCGCTCTGACGGGGTGATCATTTACGAGAGCGCATCCGTTCAACGCGTCCTTGGCTATCGCCCCGAAGACCTGCTGGGCCGCTGCGGGTTCGAATTCGTCCACCCGGATGACGCCGCCGCGGTACATGCGGCGCTGTCCAGCGCCCTCGCCGATCCGGAAAAGACCATCGCCGCCTCGTTTCGCCTGCGGCATCGCAATGGCTCGTGGCGCATGATGGAGGCCTTCGGCCGCAACCTGACCTCCGTTCCAGGGCTCGAAGGCGTGGTGGTCAACTCCCGCGACGTCACCGAACGATGCGACGCGCAGGAACGGCTGGCCGCCGCCAATCACGATTTGCAGAAGGCCCTTGCCGCGGCCCGCGAGGCGACGGAGCTCAAGAGCCGCTTTCTCGCGAATATGAGCCACGAGATTCGCACCCCGATGAATGGAATACAGGGCATGGCCGAACTGCTGCTCGCCACCGTGCTCGATGAGGAGCAGCGCGAATACGCCACCGCGATTCACCGCAGCACACAATCGCTGGTCACCATCATCAATGACATCCTGGACATCTCCCGGATCGAGGCCGGCCGGCTCACCATGGAAGCGGTGCCCTTCCGCGTAGCCGACGTGCTCCGCGATGTGACCGCGCTGCTGGGACCAGGAGCCGCCGACAAATGCATCCGCCTGGATACTTATGTGGACCCCTCCGTGCCTGCCATTTGCGGCGATCCGGTACGCTTCCGTCAGGTCATCATCAATCTCGCGGGTAATGCTATAAAATTCACTTCGGCCGGATCTGTTCGCGTCGATCTCCGGGCTGCGCCGATCGACTCCGGGCGAGTACGGCTGACCTGCACTGTCACGGATACCGGGATCGGCATCTCCGGCGAGCAGCAAGCGCACTTGTTCGAAAGCTTCCGTCAGGGCGACAGCTCAACTACCCGCAGATTTGGCGGAACCGGTCTGGGGCTGGCGATCTCACGCGAGCTGGCCCGGATGATGGGCGGCGATATCGTCTGCAACAGCACCCTCGGGGTGGGCAGTGAGTTCACCTTCACTTCGATCTTGCGGGCCGCGCACTCCGGCCTGCTCGGCGCTGCGGCGGCGCGGCAAACGGTCGAAAACCGTCCTGTCGCGCTGCATGCCCGAGTGCTCGTGGCCGAGGACAACGACGTCAACGCGCGGCTGGTCTACCGCCTGCTCAGCAAGGCAGGGCATCAGGTTCGCGTTGTTCCCGACGGGCAAGCGGCCATCGCTGCGCTGGCCGACGCGCCGTGGGACATCGTCCTCATGGATGTTCAGATGCCCGTTATGGACGGCCTCGAGGCGGCTCGCGCCATCCGGGCGCTGCCGGGTTTCGCCACGATCCCGATCATCGCCCTGACCGCCGGCGCTATGTGCGGCGACCGGGAGCGCTGCCTCGCAGCGGGGATGAACGACTATCTCAGCAAGCCGCTGGTCGCTTCCGAGGTCCTGGCGAAGATCAATGAGTCCCTGCGGGCGCTCCCGCCTCGTGAACACCGAACGCCTCAGCCAGCTCCTGCGGCGTGACTGCTGCCGTGCCCAGCTTCCCGACTACGATGCCGCTCGCCGTATTGGCGATCTCCGCGGCTTCTGTCGGGGAGGCCCCGCACGTGAGCGCAAGCGTAAGAATGGCCATCGCCGTGTCACCCGCTCCGGAGACGTCGAAGATCTCCCGCGCTCGCGTCGGGGTGTGATACGGCGGCCGCCCGTGCTCGAACAGCATCATACCTTCCTCGCCAAGCGTCAGCAGCAGCAGGTCCGCGCACCACTTGTCGAGCAGCCCCTTACCGACTTCGTGCAGCACGGCATCCTCGTGGCCCGCCACATCCGCGCTGCGGCCCAGCGCTCCAAAGGCCTCGGAGCGATTCGGTTTGATCACCGATACGTGACGCCACTGTACGGGATTATGAGGGTTGGGATCCACGGCCAGCAGCTTGCCATGATTCCGCGTCAGGTCCGACAGCTCATCGGCAAGCTCCTGCGTTACCACCCCCTTGCCGTAGTCGGCCACCAGAACTGCATCCACCTCCGCGACCGCCCGCCGCAGTCCGGTAATGAAGCGCTGCATGGCCGCCGCGGACACGCCGGCCGGCCTCTCGCGGTCCACCCGGACCACCTGTTGCTGGCGTGCGATGATTCGCGTTTTAACGATGGTCTGTGCCGCCGGATCCCGCGCCACCAACTCGGTCCCGATGCCGCTTGCCTCCAGCAGATGCAGGAGGCGCTCTCCGTTCTCGTCGTCCCCGGTCAGACCCAGCAGCTTCACATCGCGCGTGAACTCGCGCAGGTTGCGCGCCACGTTCGCGGCGCCCCCAGGATAGTAGGATTCTCCGGTCACCTGCACAACGGGAACGGGCGCCTCGGGCGAGATCCGCGACACGCGGCCCCACACAAATTCATCCAGCATCAGATCGCCAACAACAAGAAACCGGCGCCGTGGCGCGCTGTCAAAGATCGCGTGAAAGCGCTGGCTGGTCACAAACCCATGGTATCGGGGGGAGAGCGCGGCGGATGATACAAAAAGCGCCGGCCCGGCAAGAGTTCGTACTCCGCTGCCGGGCCGTTAGCACGCAGGATAGCGTCGAAAACAGCATAACCGCTGCCCCGGCCGGCCGACCATACGGAGGAACCCTGAACAGATTAGATCGCGTGTGTTTCGGGCCGAAGTCGCACATTTCCCACGCCGGATTTCTCCTGAATCGCACTCCATGTCATCTGGATGACGTCCGCCATGGGACGCGTTTATCATGGAGGAAGGTGCTCCGGTGCTCAACGGGGCAGCTGCAGTTATCTGAAACTTCCTCGATGCGCGTTGCGGCGGCGCATCCGCACGCATCTACAACCGAACGAGGGACGTGCGACGTACCATGTCAGCAGCCAACATCAAAGCCGGGATGAAGGGCCAAGCCGCTGCCGAAGTCAGGGAAGCCGCCGATATCCTCGAACACATGGCCGGCGGCTTTATCGCCGTCGACCGCGACTGGCGCATCACTTACGTCAATACCGAAACCGAGCGGCTCAGTGGCGCGCGCGCCGAGCAGATGCTCGGCCGCACTCTCTGGGAAATCCTGCCAGTAATGCCAGGAACCCCCGACCACTCCGAGTTCCTGCGCGCGGCGGCGGAAAACACGACCATCGATCTCGAGAGCTACTGCGGGCCATGGAAGCACTGGCTTCGAATCCGGGTCCACCCCGCTTACTCCGGTGTGACCGTCTTTCTCCAGGACATCACCGATCAGAAAACCACCGAAGCCGCACTGCGTGCCAGTGAAGAACGCCTGCGCGCGATTGTGGAAACCACGCCGGAGTGCGTAAAGGTGGTCGCGCCCGGCGGCGCCCTGCTTCACATGAACCCCTCCGGATTGGCAATGGTGGGCGCCACGGCGCCGGAGTCGGTCGTTGGCGGAAGCGTTTACGACCTGATCGCCCCGGAGTCCCGCGACTCCTTCATCGCCTTTAACGAGGCTGTCTGCCGCGGAGAAAAAGGCTCCCTCGAGTTCGACATCATCGGTCTTGACGGTCAGCGGCGGC
>DASRCB010000196.1:0-55200 GCA_035653295.1 Bryobacteraceae bacterium | reverse complement strand
GATGGTGATTCCGCGGGCCTTCTCTTCCGGCGCGTTATCGATGGAGTCGAAGGAACGGAACTTGACCTTCGGGTTGTTTTTGGCCAGCGTCTTGGTGATGGCCGCGGTCAGCGTGGTCTTGCCATGGTCGATGTGGCCGATCGTCCCGATGTTGACGTGCGGCTTGCTGCGATCGAATTTCTCTTTTGCCATTCTGTGCTCCTGGCTCCTGTCCTCGTCTGTTCTCTTTTACTTCGTTACCTTGCCCTGCACTCGGGCGATGATCTCGTCGGAGATGTTCCGCGGTACTTCCTCGTACTGCGCGAAGTGCATGGTGAAACTCCCGCGGCCCTGCGTGCGCGAGCGAAGCTCGGTGGCGTAACCGAACATCTCCGACAGCGGCACGGTGGCCTTGATTAACTCCGTGGTGCCGCGCGTTTCGGTGCCTTCCAGCTTGCCGCGGCGCGAAATCAGGTCCCCGTTCACCGGGCCCATGTAGTCCTTCGGCACGACGACTTCAACGCGCATCACCGGCTCCAGCAGCACCGGCTTCGCCTTCCTGCAGGCTTCCTTCACGCAGATGGAGCTGCAGATCTTGAAGGCCATTTCCGAAGAGTCGACTTCGTGGTAAGCGCCGTCGTACACGGCCACTTTCACGTCCACCATCGGATAGCCGGCGAGAATGCCACCTTCCAGCGCTTCGCGCACGCCCTTCTCCACAGCGGGGATAAACTCCTTCGGAATCGACCCCTGCGTCACTTCGTTCTCGAACTCGAAGCCCTTACCGGGATCCGGCTCGACCCTGAGCTTGGTGCGCGCGTACTGGCCGCTGCCGCCGGTCTGCTTCTTGTGCGTGTAGTCGTACTCGGCAACCTGGCGAATCGTCTCGCGATACGCCACCTGCGGCTTGCCGACATTGGCCCCAACGTTGAATTCGCGCTGCATGCGGTCCACGATGATTTCCAGATGCAGCTCGCCCATCCCGGCGAGAATGGTCTGGCCGGTGTCGGGATCCGTGGAAACCCGCAGCGTCGGATCTTCCTGCACCAGCTTCTGAATGGCCATGCCCAGCTTTTCCTGGTCGGCCTTGGTCTTGGGCTCGATGGCCAGCTGAATCACCGGCTCCGGGAAATCGATCGATTCCAGCAGCACCGGAGCCTTCTCGTCGCAAATGGTGTCGCCGGTGACCACGTTCTTCAGCCCGACCGCGGCGCAGATGTCGCCGGCCAGCACTTCCGAGATCTCCTCACGCTTGTTGGCGTGCATCTTCACCAGCCGTCCAACGCGCTCGCGCCGGCCCTTGGCCACGTTGTAGATGCTCTCGCCCGCTGCCAGCCGGCCCGAGTACACGCGGATGAACGCGAGCTGGCCGACGAAGGGGTCGGTCATGATCTTGAACACCAGCGCGGCGAAGGGGGCCGTGTCCTCGGCGGGCCGCTCCACGATCTGCGAAGGATCGTTCGCATTGTGCGCCTGCACCGGCGGAATGTCCAGCGGCGAGGGAAGATAGTCCACCACGGCGTCCAGCATGTTCTGCACGCCCTTGTTCTTGAAGGCGCTGCCGCAGATCACCGGGAAGATCTTCTGCGCGATGGTCGCGTTCCGAATACCCTTCACCAGCTCGGCTTCGCTGATCGTCTCGCCATTGACGAACTTCTCGAACAGGTGGTCGTCGGATTCGGCCACGGCTTCGATCATCTGCTCGCGATACGATTTGGCCTTCTCCAGCAGATCGGCGGGAATGTCCACGTCGTCATACTGGGCGCCCAGCGTTTCGTCGCGCCAGATGCGCGCGGTCATCTTTACGAGGTCGATAACGCCTTTAAACTGGTCCTCGGCTCCAACCGGGATCTGGATGCACACCGGCCGGGCCTGCAGGCGGTCGACGATAGTGTCCACGGCGTGGTAGAAGTCCGCGCCGACGCGGTCCATCTTGTTAATGAAACAGATGCGCGGGACGCCGTACTTATCCGCCTGGCGCCATACGGTCTCCGACTGCGGCTGCACCCCGGCGACGGCATCGAATACCGCGACCGAGCCGTCCAGAACGCGCAGGCTGCGCTCCACCTCGGCGGTGAAGTCCACGTGGCCGGGCGTATCGATGATGTTGATGGTGATGTCACGCCATTCGCAGGTGGTTGCCGCGGACGTGATGGTGATGCCGCGCTCCTGCTCCTGCTCCATCCAGTCCATGATGGCCGTGCCTTCGTGGACTTCGCCGATCTTGTGCGTTCTGCCTGTGTAGTAGAGAATGCGCTCGGTTGTAGTGGTCTTGCCGGCATCGATGTGCGCCATGATGCCGATATTGCGCATTTTCTCGAGTGGTACGGTGCGAGCCATATAATTCAGTTCCTCAGTCCTTCACCAACAAACAAGTCCCAACCTCGGATCGAAACGAGGAACCGGAACAAACCCCTTCGGAAAGCTTGTGCGCTCCTCTGTTCTCACCACCGATAGTGCGCGAAAGCCTTGTTGGCCTCGGCCATGCGGTGGACGTCGTCCTTCTTCTTAATTGCTCCGCCGCGCAGATTCGCGGCGTCGTTCAGTTCGTTCGCCAGCTTCTCGCCCATGCCCTTCTCCGGGCGCGAGCGCGCGTTGGAGAGAATCCAGCGGATGGCCAGCGATGTGCGCCGGTTCTGCGAAACCTCGACCGGCACCTGATAGTTGGCGCCGCCGACGCGGCGGGTCTTCACTTCCAGCAGCGGCTTGGCGTTCTCTACTGCTTTCTTGAACAGCTTCAGCGGGTCGTCGCCGCTGCGCTCGCGAATCAGGTCCATGGCGGTGTAGAAGATCCCCTGCGAAGTGGCCTTCTTGCCGTCCCACATCATCGAGTTAATGAACTTCTCCGCCAGCGTCGAGTTGTACACCGGATCGGGAAGGATGTCGCGAACTTCGGCTCTTCTTCTGCGTGGCATCTCAGCTCCCTATTTCGAGGGCCCTTTCGGCCTCTTGGCGCCGTACTTGGATCGGCTCTGCTGCCGTCCGGAAACCCCGGCCGCGTCCAGCGTTCCGCGCACCACGTGATAGCGCACGCCCGGCAGGTCCTTCACACGGCCGCCGCGGATGAGCACGATGGAGTGCTCCTGCAGGTTGTGGCCGACCCCGGGAATGTACGTGGTCACTTCGATGCTGTTGGTCAGCCGCACGCGGGCCACCTTGCGCAGCGCCGAATTCGGCTTCTTGGGCGTGGTGGTGTAGACGCGCGTACAAACGCCGCGCTTCTGCGGGCAGGCCTGCAGCGCCGGACTCGGCGTCTTGTAACGCGGCGGTCGCCGCCCCTTCCGCACCAGCTGATTAAACGTCGGCACAGGTTTCCTCTCTGCTCAGAACTGTCGTTTTCTTCACCCAGCAACGCGGCGCGACTGCGGCAGAGGCCGGCAGAACGTCACATCCTGGTTACGTTTTTATCGCGGGAAGCGGACCCACCGCTCCCATTGCGAGGGTACTTACTATGGACAAGCCCTTAATCCGAACAGGCTGGCTGCTTCGGATCAGCGGGGCCGACCCCTGGCCGGACTGCCTCGCCGCCTGAACTACAGCGGCTTACCATGACAGTGGTAGCGCAAGAGTAGCGTAACTCGCCAAACCTTCCCATCGTAACGGGATTCAGGTTTGTTGTCAAATCAGCCGGTGCGATCGCGCGCCCCGGCGTGGAACCCAGTTCCTCCATTGTACACAGTTGGATGGAAAGCGATGCTAACTGGCCCGCCCGTGCGCAGAATCCCCGCGGTTGTCGTCGTTCACGGCCCGGGGTCTGCGGCCGGCGCCGCACGATGCTTCCGTTCTCGAAGTTCTCGTAGCCGAAAGCTGATGTCCGGGCCGAACTCGTGCCAGAAACTCCGCGCCACGTATCCGGAAAGCACCTCTCCCGTCTGCACCCACGGGTTCAGGTTGCCACGCCGGAACGGGTGATATTCATGAACCGCCCAACCGGTTCCAACGGCTGCGGCCACGCGCGGAAACGCAAATTCGTCCCCCTCGCGGCCCGGCACGAAGAATGAGCGGTACAGAGCCGATTTCAACCGCGCCTTGATCCCTGTCGCCGAGGATGGGCTGAAATGCTCGTCCTGTTGCAGCAGCGCTCCGGCCCCAAACTCAATGGACTGCCGCAGCGTGCGCGCCGCCACTGCCGCGCCGAAATGATCTACATACCTCTCCCGGCCCTCACCCCAGTCGGGCGACCGGCTAACAAGCGAAACTGCCACCGAAGAGAACAGGCTTCCGGCAATCGCGCCCGCCCCGAACGTCTGGTGTAAGTAATCGTGCAGGTGCGCCGAGAAGTCGTAACGCGGTGGCGGTGCCTCCTGGGTGTCAGCCGGATTGTGTTCGATCAGGCTGCGGTAAACATCATATTCCAAGGTCCGTCCATTCGTAAGCCGGTTTCTGAGCACTTCCGACAAGTGCCCGGCCGGGTTGCGGGGGCCATGCAGGTCGAAATGGACCCGGGCCTGCCGCGAACCGTCTGGCTGCGGATAAAAGACCATATGGAGGCTGGGAGTTGTGAGTTCGCGACAGCTGATGGTTGAAAGGGGTCGCTGGTGGGCCAATCGGAACAATACCGGGTCCTGCACCCAGTTCCGCGGATCGTGCAGACAAACCTGCAATAAAAGGTCCGCGCCCTGATCAATGCGCAGGGTTCTTCCGCCCTCGAACGGCGCGGGAACGACGCCGGCCGGACCGCCACGCGTCAGCCAATACGACAGGTTCTCGGGCAGGCTGCGCTGCTGTGCGTGCGAGATTGCCACGCTTGCAAGAAGGCAGACCAGGACCGTCCACGTCTTTTCCCGCACGTGCAGCACCTCTTATCGCCCAAACGGCTGAAATCGAATGCTGACCACTGTAACAGGTCCCTCAGACGAAAGCGAGTACAAACTTTGCTTTTTGCGCGCTCAGGGGACTATAGCTGCCAGGCCCGGCTCCGTCTGCCACACCCCCCGCGGCCACCGCGCCTGGTCATATGAGTAATCTCGCCATCCAAGACCAGCGCGATCCGCGCGCCTCTCCACTCCACCCGCGGAGTTTGCGCCCGTACTTGCCCTGCTGTATGATAAGAATTTGCGGCTGACGCTCGCCGGCGCTTCGTGTGCCCGCCTGCGCTCTCAGGACGCTCGAAAACACTCCGACAGGGACACATTATGTACGCCGTAATCGAAGCAGGTGGAAAGCAGTATCGCGTCGCTCCCGGCGACATCGTCCGGGTGGACACGATCGCCGGTGATGTCGGCTCCGAAATTGAACTGGGCCGGGTTCTCACTGTAGTGCGCGATTCCAATGAGCTGGTCACCGGTGAAGCGCTCGGCTCGGCGAAGGTGAAGGGCTCCATCGTGGAGCACGGCCGCGGCGATAAGGTCATCGTCTTTAAGTTCAAACGTAAGAAGCAGTACAAGCGCACCATCGGCCACCGCCAGAACTACACCGCGGTGCGGGTGAGCGAGATCCTGGCATAGGCAGGTCATGGCACATAAAAAAGGATTAGGCAGTTCCAAGAACGGGCGCGATTCGAACGCGCAGCGCCTTGGCGTGAAGCGCTTCGGCGGCGAAATGGTCAGCGGCGGCTCCATTCTGGTCCGGCAGCGCGGCACCATCTATAAACCCGGCGAGAACGTCGGGCGCGGCAAGGACGATACGCTGTACGCGCGTGTGCCCGGCATCGTCGTGTTCCGCGATCGCGGCCGCATGGGCAAGTTCATCAGCATCCGCACGGAAGAGTAACGCCCTCCGCGCAATCTTCAATTCCTGGCCGCGAGTCTGCGGACTTCGCGGCCATTCGCATTTCTGGCAGGTTCCCTTGCCCGCATTTATTGACGAAGCGATCATTCGTGTGAAGGCCGGCGGCGGCGGCAATGGCTGCCTCGCATTCCGGCGCGAGAAGTATGTCCCGCGGGGCGGTCCGAGCGGCGGCGATGGCGGCCGGGGCGGCGACGTCACGCTGGTTGCGCGCGAAGGATATAACACTCTGCTTCACCTGCGCTTCAATCCCGAGCACACGGCGCAGCGCGGCCGTCATGGCGAGGGCAGCAACCGCAGCGGCCGCGCCGGCGAATCCATCGAAGTGCCGGTGCCGGTAGGAACCGTCGTCTACGACGATGACACCGGGGAACTACTTCACGATTTCACGCACGACGGCGACACCTTCGTCGCCGCTCATGGCGGCCGCGGCGGCCGCGGCAATCAGCATTTCGCCACGCCCACCCACCAGGCGCCCACGGAGCACGAGCCCGGACAGCCCGGCGAAGAGAAACGACTGAGGCTGGAGCTGAAGCTGCTCGCCGATGTCGGCCTGGTCGGCTTCCCCAACGCCGGCAAGTCCACGCTCATCTCGCGCATTTCCGCGGCGCGGCCTAAAATCGCCGACTACCCCTTCACCACGCTCGAGCCCAACCTGGGCGTGGTCAGCATAGACGACCGCACGTTCGTCGTCGCCGACATCCCCGGCCTGATTGAAGGCGCGCACGAAGGACACGGCCTCGGCATTCAGTTCCTGCGCCACGTCGAGCGCACGCGCCTGCTCGCTCATCTGGTCGATGTGTCGGAAGGGTCCGGCCGCGACCCCGTTCAGGATTTCGAGATCATTCTGAAGGAACTGGCCAGCTTCAGCGAAGAGATGGCTCACAAGCGCATGATCGTGGTGGCCACGAAAATCGACGTCGCACAGGATCCGGAACGCGTCGAAGCCCTCCGCCGTGTCGCCGCCGATCGCGGTCTGCCGTTCTATCAGATCTCCAGTGTGACCGGCTCCGGGCTCGACGTCCTCATTCGCGCCATGGCCGAGGTGGTCTTCGCCGCCGAGCCCGAACCCGCGTAGGCGGCCGTGTTTGCGCCGTTCATTAGTTCAGCGTGCTCGCGCCCGAGTAACAGGCGTCGGACAAACTCAAGCGGCAGGTCTGCGCGGAGATGCGCTGGAAGGATTTGGCTGGGAGGCAGGGACTCGAACCCCGATACGCAGATCCAGAGTCTGCAGTCTTACCATTAGACGACCTCCCAGTGGGTCGAGTTCATTTTAGCAAACAGCTGCGCCGCCGATCCATCGCGCGCGCCTGCGTTACGCTGGTTTCTTGAGCACCGTTATCGACTTACAGACCCGCGTCGCGGAGCTCGGCCCGTGGTTCTACGATTTCGATCTGGGCGGCGGCGTGGTCACTCCTTCTTCCATTCCACCCGAGGTCCGGCCGATTTTCAGATCGCGCCTCGAGATGGTCAACGGCGTGGTTCGCAATCATTTCGGCCCCCGCCTGCGCGACATCCGCTGTCTGGACGTGGGCTGCCACGAAGGCTTCTACTCCGTGGCGATGAGCCGCACCGGGGTCGGCGAAGTGGTCGGCGTTGACGTCCGTCCGGAGAACCTGGCGCGCGCGCGATTTGTTGCCGAAACGCTCGGTCTGCGCAACATTCGGTACGAGCAGGCCAACTGCGAAGAGTTGTCTCCGGAAGCGCACGGGCGCTTCGAGCTGACGCTGTTCCTCGGCATCCTTTACCACCTCGAGAACCCGATGCTGTGCCTGCGTCGAGTGGCGGCCATGACCACGGAACTCTGCGTCGTCGAGACCCAGGTGGTGGATGAATCGGAGGGCGTGGCGGAGTGGGGAGCGCGCGCCTGGACGCGGCCATTCCGCGGCGTGCTGGCTCTGATCGACGAGTCCGCCGAGTATTACGACGATATCGCCGAAACCGGCGCAACGCCGCTGGCTACCTGCCCGTCTCCCGTGGCTCTCCGGACCATGCTGCGGCACGCCGGCTTTTCCCGGATCGAGATGATCGACCCCCCGCCCGGCGCCTACGAGCAGCTCGCGCGCCGCAAACGCGTGGTCTGCGCCGCCTGGAAGTGAGCCGATGAGCACCGCAACCGCTAACGAGTATGCGGCAAAGTACGTCGCCGATTCGGAGGAGTTCACCCGCCGCGCCGCCGAACTGGGCCTCGGCGATGTCAGCGGCCTCTATTGGTACCACACCATCGGCCTGCCGCACGGCCTGGTCACCCCAGGCATCTACGATTTCCGCGACAGCGTCGGTTGCTTCCCGTTCCCGTCCGATATGTGCGGAATGCGCGTGCTCGACGTGGGCTCAGCCACCGGCTTCTTCGCGTTCGAATTCGAGCGGCGCGGCGCCGCCGTGGTCTCGGTCGAGCTGGATTCGCTGAACTCCCTCGATCGCTTTCCAGGACAGCCGCTGGACCAGTTGCTGGCTCAGATCGAGCAGATGGTTATGCCGAGGTCGGTAATCCCCGGCTTCACCCGCAACTACACCGCCGCGGAGCTGTACTTCAATTTGCTCGAAGGACCCTTTCGCTTCTGCGCCGAACTGCTCGCCTCGCGAGTGCGCCGCTGCTACTCCAGCGTGTACGCGCTCACCCCCGAGAAGGCCGGATCCGGCTTCGATCTGGTCTTCATGGGTGATATTCTGCTGCACACCATCAATCCGCTCCAGGCGCTCGCGGCTGTCGCTCCGCTGTGCTCCGGCACGCTCATTCTCTCCCAGTTCGTGCCCGAGAGCGCCGACGGAACCCCAGCGATGCTGTACGTGGGCGGGGACGATCCGTCGTACGACGAAGTGTCCTGGTGGTGGCCCAACAAGCCCTGCCTGACGCAGTTGCTGAAGAAATTCGGCTTCGCCACCGTGGTCGAGGCTGGCCGGCACTGCGGTGTCATGCGCCCCACCGGTCACCGCTACGACCGGTCCATTTTCCAGGCGACGAGATAGCCGTCCGCGCCGGTAATCGAATCTGACGTCGCATGCGGCCGATCTCGCGTTCAGCGCTCGGAATCCAGTTTCCAGCGAATCTGGCGCAGCATGCCCAGCCAGATCTCGGCGTCCCCGTCGACGATCTTCAGGCGGCGCACCAGACGGCGAATCTTCATTTCCGCGGATTTGTCGTGCATGTAGCCTGAGACCTTCAGAATCTCGGTAAGCGCTTCAGTAATGCGGTCGAGGTCCGCCGACGGTGCGCCGGCGCTGGCGATGGGCTGCGGCGCATGCCCGCCGCGAATCAGCTCATACAGGCAAACCGCCGCGGCCTGGCCAAGGTTCATGGACCCGTGCTCCGGGCGCGCGGGGATGCGCATCAGCCAGTGGCACCAGCTCAGCTCCTCGTTCGAGAGGCCGAATTTTTCCGAACCGAAAAGAATCGCCACCGGCGCCTTCAGTGAGTGCGCGCGGACCACTCGCGCGCCGCTATCGAGCCGGCGCACCGGATGCTGGGGCTGCCGATGCCCAACCGCCGTGGTGCCGACCACGAGCGCGCAGTCGGCGATCGCCTCGGACAGCGAGTCGTACACCTGCGCGGATTCCAGCACCGCTCCTGCGTTGACGGCCGACCGCGCTTCTTTCCACGAAGGCTCCCACGGACGCACCAGGCGCAGCTGAAAGAACCCAAAGTTGCTCATCGCGCGCGCGGCGGCGCCGATGTTCAGCGGATTGCGGGTTTGAGAGAGGACGACGCGAATGTTGTCCCGGTTGAGTTCAGGCGTCATTCGAGGGTAGCAGCATCGCGCCCGCCTCCTCTGGCCGGCCTACCGCTTGCGATACTCCAGCCGCACGCCGGCATTCCGGTAATCAATCGTCATCGCCAGCTGATCGAGCACCGGCATTCCCAGAAGGCCCCCGAGGTCCACGCCCCCGTCGTCGCTGCCGCGGCCCAGATCCACGGCGATCATGTCCGCGTTGTCCTGGCGAAACCCGCCAAACGTGAGCCGCACGCGATCGGCGCGCGAGACCTCCTTTGCGCGGCCCTGGACGCCGTGCACGATGGTCCAGGAATCGCCGTGCACCTTCGTCGCCTCTCGCGCCGCGCCGACATTGATAAGATTCGCGGTGGATCCCGAATCGATAACGAACAAGCGCGGCTGCGATCCATCGTTGATGAAGGTCGGAATCAGGATGTGCGCGAGCAGATAAACGCGTTCGAATCCGGCGCCGAGCGGCTCCGCGTCGTGACTGCCTTCCGGAGCCGCGGTCAGCCCGGGATACGGCGTCAGCCGCAGCTTCATCGCCGGCCAGTCGAGTTGCACGAGGAATTTCGAAAACACGTCGGCGCCGATCAGGCCATCGTGCGTCGCATCCCTGGCGGTTTCGAATATGGAAACCGGGCAGTTCCGCAAAACCAGATCGCCGATGCGGACCTCGTCGGCCAGTTGCCGCACCGAGCCCATGGTGCGTTCGCCGATGCCATGCACCTCCGTGCCTTCCTGCTCCAGCGCTTCGAATCCAGCCCTGGCGGCGGCCTTTCGCGAGAGCGCGATCCCGCTTGACCCCGTATCCAGCAGCAGCCGCCCTTCCCAGGAATCGTTGAATCGGACGCGCAGTCCAACGCCGCGCATGCTTTGCGGCCCGTTGAGGATGCGAACCAGGTTCAGCTCATAGGGCCGATATTCGGAAGCGAGCACTCGCACCCTGCGCTCCCCCACCGTCTCATCCGTGGCGATGTGCGAACGAAGACGCCGCGCTTCCACGCTGCTCGGGTCGTAGCAGGCCAGCACGCGCTTCAGCGCGGCAATGTGATCGGCTCCTTTGAGAGTGTTGGCCCACGCGGCGATCAGTTCCGGATCGTTCGGCGCCTCGCGCCAGGCCATTACGAACAGCGCTTCCGCCGACTTGTGCCGCGCAACCGCCGCGTAGATCCGAGCCAGGCCCTCCATCATGTACGGATAATTCTTGTCCAGCGCCGCCGCCTTACGGAACGCCTGCTCCGCTTTTGCCAGCTGCCCCTGACGGAATAAAGCGCGGCCCTGCGCCGTCCACGCGCCGGCCGTATCGGGCGCGCTCTTCAGCGCCTCGCCCGCGGCTTCATACGCCTCCCCCGGCATGAGCGCCGCGATCAGGGCCCTCACGAGATAATCCCAGCCGGCGCCCCACGCCGGTTCCCCGCGCAGGATTTCGCGATATGCATCCGCCGCGCGCGTCCAGTGTGCCGAATACAGCTCGTGCAAAGCCGCCGTTTTCGGCGTATTTTCGTCGGCAACGCACGGCAGCGCGGCCGCTACCACGCAGATAATCAGGTATTTAAGAATATGCGTATTCTCTCATACATCCGGACGGCCGACCGGTAAAATATGTGGCCGTGGGTGAAGGCCCGAGCCTGACCCTCGATGCGCCACGCGACGGCAGGCGACGCGCCGTGGTCACCGATTTCGTTGTGGTCCAAAGGACCATGAACTACTCGTATCGCAGAGCAGTAATGGGATCCACGCGCGCGGCGCGGCGTCCCGGTATGTAGCAGGCCAGCGCGGCGACGGCGGCAAGCACCACGGCGACTCCGGCGAAGGTCAGCGGGTCGGTTGCCTTCACGCCATACAGCAGGCTGGCCATCAGGCGCATCAACCCAAACGACGCCGCCAGCCCGATCGCCACCCCAATAGCCGCCAGCAGCATCCCCCGTCCCAGCACCAGCCGCAGCGCCTGCCCCGTGCTCGCGCCCAGCGCCATGCGCACGCCGATTTCATTCGTCCGCTGCTCAACGGTGTAGGACATCACGCCGTAAATCCCGATCGCCGCCAGCAACAGCGCCACTGCCCCGAAGATGCCCAGCAGGATCATGCTGAAGCGCTGCCGCGCCAGCGATTTGGCCACCACGTGATCCATCGTGATTACGCGCGCCATCGGCATGTCGGGATCGACACGCAGAACTTCCTGCTGAGCGGCGCGCGCTATCGCGGCGGGATCACCGATCGTCCGCACCGCCCACGAGGACGGCAGGACTCCGTTTGCCAGCCGGATCATCCCGTCAGGTTCCTGTCCGATGGGAACATACATCACCGCGGGCGGATCCTGCTCCAGCGCCTGCTCGCGGACATCGCCGACCACCCCGACCACTTCCCGCGGCCTCTCGTCGAAGGGGCCCAGCCCTTTCGCGATGGTCACCACCGCGCCAACCGGGTTCTCCTTCGGCCAGTATTTCTTCGCCATGGCCTCGTTGATGATCAGCGTCCAGGCGCCGGTGCTGCTGTCCCGTTCGTCGAACAGCCGGCCCCGGCGCAGCGGGATCCCGAGCGTCTGAAAGTAGTGGGCGCTGACCGGGCGATACTGCTCATCCCCGAGGTACGGACCGCCATCGGACGGCCGCTTGCCGGCGACTGCGAATGGCATGTCCGGTCCGAGTTGCAGCGGCAGGCAGAGCGCGTACGTCGCCGACTGAACACCCGGCAGCGCCTCGATACGTCGCGTCACCTGGTTCGCCAGGCGCTCCACCGCGACAGCGGTCTCATATTTCTTCCCCGCCAGCGAACTGCTCATGGTCAGGATAGAGGTGGTTTGAAAACCGGGCTTCACGTCACGCAGCGCCAGAAACGTTCGGATCATGAGCGCGGAGCCGATCAGCAGCACCAGCGACAACGCGATCTCCGCCACGACAAGCGCATTGCGCGTGCCCTGCCGCATGGAACCGACCGTGGTTCGCGAGCCGCTCTCGCGAAGCGTCGAATTCAGGTCCGGACGCGAGGTCTGCAGCGCGGGGACCAGTCCGAAAAGGATGCCCGTGAGGACGGAAACACCCAGGGCGAAGGCAAGGATCCGCGCGTCCATCAGCGCGAATACGTTCACATTCTCGGCGCTGGGCAGACGTGGCAGATCGGCGGGCGCGACGGTTAGCAGAAGCCGCAGGCCGGCGGCGCCGAGAAACACGCCGGCTACCCCGCCGCAAAACGCCAGCAGGGTGGCTTCGGTCAGCAACTGCCGCAGGATTGCCAGACGGCCCGCCCCCACGGCAACACGAATAGCGATCTCTCTGCCCCGGCCCGCCGCGCGCGCCAGCAGCAGATTGGCCACGTTCGCACATGCAATCAACAACACGAATCCGACCGCCCCCAGCAGGATGTACAGCGGCGTCCGGACGTCGAAGAACGTCAGCGGCGCCATTGCCACGGCCGAGAAATTCTCCGTCGGCGACATGACGCCAGGGTAGAGCTTGCGAAAGCGATCGGAGATGACGCGCAGTTCGGCGTTTGCCTGCGCCAGCGTGACTCCCGGCTTCAGCCGCGCCCCAAGCAGCATGAAATTGCCCTGGTTGGTGCTGTTCAGGTCCGCCTGCGCCGGGATAAACAGGTCACTTGCCGGCTCGCCGGAAAAGCTAGGCGCCATCACTCCAACCACTTCGTACGGCTCGGAATTGAGCCGTATGGTTCGCCCGATGATCCCGGGGTCGGCGCCGAATCTCCGTTTCCACAATCCGTCCGTCATGACCACCACGCGCGCGCCGCCCGGATGATCCTCATCGGCGGTGAACGTTCGGCCCATCGCCGGGCTGACGCCGAGCATCCGAAAATACTCCTGCGACACGTGCACGCCTTTCACCTGCTCCGCCGTTCCCCCGCCGCTCAGGTTCATGCCCGGTCCCATGAAGTCGTATATCGCCACCGCCTCCAGCAGCTTCGCCTGCCGCACCGCAACGAATTTCGGTATCGACACCGACGGGGTGTTCCCAGCGGGGAACTTGCGCATGATGTTCACCAGCCGATCGGCGTTATCGTACGGCAGCGGACGCAGCAGCACCCGGTCGACAACGGTGAAAATGGCCGTATTTGCGCCGATACCGAGCGCAAGCGCGCACACAGCAATGACCGTGAACGCCGGGTTCTTCCGAAGCGTGCGGATAGCAAAGCGAAGGTCCTGGCCCATATCAGCAGATACGATATCCTAAGTCCCGCGTTCCCCTTATATTGGCGACTAATCCGGTCTGTAGTGCAAGCCTTTGGCTTGCACCTGGAGTTTGGACATTTTACGTGCAGAATGTTCTTGACTTGATGGGTCGTTTTGGTGTTTCATCCTTGTAGGTGAAGCAGAAGGAAGTCATCCACAAGCGCCGCAAGATCGCAGCGACCTTGCCTGCCCCGGAAGAGGTTCTGCGCGGATCCCTGCTGGAGCGCACCATCTTTCATCGCCACGGCTGTTCGCGTTGCGAAGCGGGAGAAGGGCATAAAGTGTGGGTCCTGACGGTCACCTATCCGGGTGGCCGCAATCGCCAGTTCAGCATTCGGCCAGAGCAACGCGAGCTGGTGAAGCGCTGGCTCGGCAACTACCAGGAATGGAAACGCAAGATGGAAGAGATCTGCGAACTAAACCACGACTGGTTGCGAGCCGAGGAGTAGGCTCTTTTTTTGCGCTGCGTCTGTTTCACCTCTAAGGAGGAAACAGGACGTGCTGCTCCGAACTTTGCTGGATATTCTTCAGGGCTGGCAGACAGCCTTTCCGCAGCGCCGTTCCGCGCGCCGAGCCGTGGCCCAGGCGCTCGGGGCGTTAAGCGCCTTCGGCCGGCGGACGCTCTCCCGCGCCATTTGGGCCCAGGGCCACCAACACGCGGACTGGAGCGCCGAATACAAACTGCACGCGCGTTCCTGCTGGCGCGTTGCCGACCTGTTTCAGCCCATCCTGCAACGCGCGCTGCCGTGGTGCCGGGGCCGCTATCTGGCGGTGGCCATCGATGATACGCGACTACGCAAGACCGGCCGCAGGATTCCCACCGTGGCGTGGGGAAGGGATCCCATGTCGCCGAAGTTTCGCTTCAACCTGATGCTCGGGCTCCGCTTCCTGCAACTGTCTCTGCTGCTTCCTTTGTACCGCCACGGAAAAGCTTCGCCGCGCGCCATCCCCGTTCGCTTCGAAGAAGCGCCTGCCTTGAAGAAGCCTCGCCGCAAAGCTTCCGCCGAGGAGTGGGCCGCTTACCGCTATGCCGCCAGACAGCAGAACCTCTCCACGCGCGCGATGGAAGTGATTTGCGGATTACGCCAGGATATGGATGCCGCCGGCGCCCGCGGCAGGAAGCTGTTGATCGTCGGCGACAACAGCTTCTGTAACCGCACCCTGTTCGGAGCGGCCCTGGAGCGAACCGAAATCATCGCCCGCGCACGGCGTGACATCAAACTTTGCCGCCGTGCGCCCGCCGGTTCGCGCTGTATCTACGATGCCGCGAAGTTCACGCCCGATCAGGTTCGTCACGATGAACGCATTCCCTGGGATAAGGCGCGCATCTTCTACGGCGGCCAGTGGCGGAAGATTCGCTTCAAGCAGGTGCTCGAGGTACTGTGGCAGAGCGGCGCCCGCCAACGTCTGCTCCGACTCCTGATCATTGCCCCCATCCCTTATCACGTGCCCGGCCGAAAGCGCAACCAGTATCGCGACCCGGCATTCCTGTTGACCACCGATCTGCAGGGCAGCCCTCGTGAGTTGCTGCAGCCCTACTTTGATCGCTGGCAGATCGAAGTCAACCACCGCGAAGAGAAGGACACGCTGGGCGTGGGGCAGGCGCAGTTGAGGTCCGCGCGTTCCGTGCCCCGCCAGCCGGCCTTCGTGGTCGCTGCCTACAGCGCACTGATGCTGGCCGGACTCATCGCCTTTGGTCCGGAGCGCGGTGACTCTTACGAAGCCTTGCCGCGCTGGAGACGACACGCCAATCGCCCCTCCTGCCTCGACCTTGTAACATTGCTACGCAAGGAAATGGTCGCCAACAAGTCGCTTGTCGAACCACTCGGCCTCCAATTGGACTGGAAATCCCTGGGCCTGGCCGCTGTCGCCTGAGCCGGAATGTCCAAACTCCAGAGGCGGGCTCTTAGAGCCCGCCGCGTGCAAGCCTTGCGGCTCGCACCGTGCAAGCCAAAGGCATGCACCACAATCGGCGTTTCAGGAGAATGTCGACAGTTCAGGGGCGGGCTGAGAGCCCGTCGCAGGGCGGGGCCCTGCCCCCCAAAGATCCTAGAGGCGCCAGGAGAGGGGATCGTCGTCGGTGAAGGGGACGCCCGGGGTTGGTTTGCGCGGTTTCTTCGGCTCCGGAGTAGGCAAGTTGGGTTCGTTTGGTTCGGGGGTGAAACCGGCCCACAGTTTGGCCTCGGCGACCACGGCGGCCACCTTGGCGCGGCGGGCGGCGTTCTGGGTAAGTTCGCGGGAGCAACGGAGATAAGTCCGCTCGGCTGCCGCGGCATAGCGCTTCAGCGTGGTGAAGGCGTCGGCGGTGCGGCCGATGAGGGCGGCCGCGATGGCGGCATCCGGAGAGGCCGCGCCAGAATCCGGAGCGCTGGCCAGGCGCTCGAGGACAGCGGCGATAAGGCGATTCGTGCGCTGGAGTTCCCAGCGGGACTGGGTCATGAGCTCGACCAGGAAGCGCTCGTGCTCGGTGGTCGGCTGGAACTCCTCGCGATAGCGAGCGAGGCAGGCATCGAAGTCGGCCTGGTTTTCATGCGGAAGGACGCGGAAGCCGCCGGTGAGGCCATGGCTGACGGCGTTCTGGCTGGAAGTTGCTTTGCCGGCGTCGGTACGCGGTCCGGTTGAGGAGGTCGCGTTCTTTTGGTTCGCGATGATTTGTGCTGAGGAGCTCATGGATGAAGCTCTCCTTTCGCCCAACGTCTATCATGCGAGCGGGCAAAAACGAACTTTGAGATATGGGATTTCAGGCGTATGTGACGGGTACGGTTGGAGTTGATGGTTTTGAACGGGCTTGTGACTCGTGTTTGGCGCGGGCTAAAGCCCACGCCACTTTCGGGACGCGTTAGGCTGTAGGCGATGCCCTTCGATGGCCTGCGCGTGGTCGCGTTCGAAAGCCGGCGCGCCGCTGAGATGGCGGAGTTAATTCGCAGGAACGGGGGCGAGCCGTTCGTCGCTCCTTCAATGCGCGAGGCGCCGGTCGAATCGAACGACGAGGCGCTGCGCTTTGCCGAGCGTCTCTTCCGCGGCGAATTCGACCTGATGGTTCTTCTCACGGGCGTCGGCACGCGCGCTCTGGCGAAAGTCATTGACGGGCGGTTCGGCGCCGGCCGATTCGCGGATGCGCTGCGGCAGATCACCGTTGCCGCCCGCGGCTCCAAACCGGTTGCCGTGCTGCGTGAAATGGATATTCGGCCCACGCTCGTTGCACCTGAGCCGAACACCTGGCGGGAGATGCTGGATATCATTCGCCCGCGGCCCGAACGTCGCATTGCAGTGCAGGAATACGGGCGGACGAACGTGGATCTGCTGGATGGGCTGCGCGCGATCGGGGCAGAGGTGACGACCGTCCGCGTTTATCAGTGGGCGCTGCCGGACGACACCGGTCCGCTGCGCGAGGCGGCGCATCGCATCGCGCGGGACGAGTTCGACGTGGTCCTGTTCACCACCTCGGTTCAGATCGCGCATTTGCTGACCATTGCGGCCGAGGAAGGCATTGAGGGTGATTTGCAATCGGGGCTGGCCCGGACTGTAATCGCGTCCGTCGGCCCGACTACGACCGAAGGGCTCGCGGAACACGGCCTGACGCCCGATTTCGAGCCGACGCATCCGAAAATGGGCTTCCTTGTGAAAGAAACGGCGGATGCGGCCGGCACTTTGCTGGCGAAGAAACGCGGCGCGCGTGCCTAAGGACGACGAGAACCCGCTCCGGCAGATGGGCCGCTTCCTCGGCCTGGCGTTCCTGCTGCCTTGCTGCGTGCTGGTGGGTTACGTTATCGGACATTACCTGGACAAAGCCTTCGGCACGCACTTTCTGACGCTGGTCTTTCTGCTTTTGGGCATCGCCGCAGGTTTCATCGAACTGTTCCGGGAAATGAATGCCAGCAGCAAGTGACGCCGAAGTCTGGCAGCGGATGCTGCGCCGGGTGGCGTGGCTGGCCGCGGGATTCGGGGTGGCGGGCGCCGCGCTCTGCGGGTGGGAGCGAGGGTGGCGATTCGCGGCAGGATTCCTGGTCGGGGCCGCGCTGTCGGCCGGCAGCCTGTGGCGCTCAAAGAAGATCGCGGACGCGCTTGGCGGCGAGACCAAGCCGCGTTCGGCCATCGCCTGGGTAGGCCAGCTCATCATTCTGATCGGCGCAGCCTTTGCTATAATCAGGTACTTAAAGGTCACTCCGGTGGCCGTTTTCCTCGGCCTGCTCGTTTCCGCGGCGGCCATCATCTCGGCAATTCTGATCGAACTGATATGGAACACGAAGTCTGGCTGACTGTGCTGCTGAACCGCTGGCTTGCGGGGCCGGCGGACGCGGTGCTGCAGATGGCCAATGCCCCGCACGATCCTGCTCACCCGTGGAGTAACTGGGCCTCGATGGAGTTGCTGGTAGCGGCCATCATCGTGATCGTGTTCGCGGTATTGCGCGGCACGCTGTCGGCCGACAATCCCGGCAGGATGCAGCACATCTTTGAGGTCGTTTACGAATTTGTGCGGGGCCAGGCGCGCGACACCATTGCGCATCATTCCGATAACTACGCCCGCTATTTCGGCACACTGTTCATCTTCATTCTGTTCATGAACCTCATCGGGCTGATTCCCGGGTTCGAATCGCCGACGATGTCGCCATCCGTGCCGCTGGGTCTGGCGGTCTGCACCTTCCTGTATTACAACTGGATGGGTATTCGCGCCCAGGGCTTCGGGCATTACCTGATGACCTTTATCGGTCCGGTGTGGTGGCTGTTCTTCCTGATGATCCCGATCGAGATTATTAGTCATCTCGCACGTCCGCTGTCGCTGACGGTTCGTCTTTTCGCGAACATGTTCGCGGGCGAGAAGGTGACGGTCACGTTTCTCACGCTGACTTACTTCGCGGCGCCCGCGATCTTCATGGGGCTGCATGTTTTCGTCGCATTCTTACAGGCTTATATCTTCATGCTGCTGACGATCATTTACGTCAGCATGGCTGTTTCGCACGAGCACTAAGGCATCTTTCGTCTCGAGTGTGAGCCCGCCGTCCCCCAGGGCGGAGTGGGAACCACCTCCTGGGGACAAATTCATCAAGGAGCACAACGAATGACACGTAAACTGATTTTCCTGACTATCGCCATCATGGCGCTGGCCAGCCCGATCTTTGCCCAGACGACGGGCGGTGGCGGCGGAGGAACCACGAACTGGAACCTGCCGTTCGCGTACATTGCCATGGGCATTGCCTCCGGGCTGTGCGGCATCGGGCAGGGTAAGCTGGGAGCTTCGTGCGCGGAGGCCTTCGCGCGCAATCCCGGCGCCGGCGCGAGCATCCGCCTGGCGCTGTTCCTCGGCCTCGCGCTGATTGAATCGCTGGCGCTGTACACGTTCGTTATCACTTTCGTCGCGAAAGGATAAGCACGGCAGCCGACGCCTGCTCCGCTGAACGGCTCCCGCCCTGATTGTGGAGCAGGCCATCGGCCTGCGGGATTGGTAACATGTGAGTTGACCTGCTGCGACACATGGACCCCAACCTGACAACCGCGGTCATAACTGCCTCGGCCACCGCACTCGTCGCAATTGTCGCGATCGTAACCAACAATAAACGTTTGGACGACACGAATTCCCGCCTGGGGCGTGTCGAAAGCAAGCTGGACACCATTGAGCAGATGCTCGCCAGCTATGCGGTTGACGTCGGCCGTATAAAAGAGAAGCTCGGGATTTGATGAAGCTCCAGGGCATCTACCCACCCCTCACTACTCCGTTCGACCGCGACGGCGAGGTCTGGAAAGCGAAGGTCGAGCACAACGTCTCGAAGCTCAATCGCACCGGGCTGAGCGGGTATGTGGTCATGGGCTCGACGGGCGAGGCGAAACTCCTCACCCATGACGAGAAGGTCCGCATGTGGGAGTGGGTGGCCGAGTATGCCGCGCCGGACAAGCTGCTCATCGCCGGAACCGGCGTCGAAAGCGTGCGCGAAACCGTGGCGCTCACCAACGAAGCCGCGGGCATCGGCTACAAAGTCGCGCTGGTCGCCACGCCGCATTACTATAAGAACCTGATCTCTTCGCCGCAGGCGCAAATGCTGTATTACCGCGCCGTCGCCGATCAGGCCAAGATCCCGATTGTCATCTACAACTGGCCGCAGATGATGGGCATCGACGTCCCGCCCGAAGTGATTGCCGAGCTGTCGCATCATCCCAACATCATTGGGATCAAGGAAAGCAGCGGCAATGTGTCGAAAGTGGTCCAGATGGTGCGCGAGGTGAAGGCGGGCTTCAACGTGACCGTGGGCTCGGCGCAGATCCTGGCCTCATATTTCGCCGTGGGCGCCAGCGCGGGTATCCTGGCGTTCGCCAACGCGTGCCCGTACGCCTGCATCAGCATCTGGGAAGCGCATCGCACCCGCGAATACGAAGCGGCGCTCGACTGGCAGCGGCGCATCGCAAAAGCGGCGACGCTGGTGACCGCGAAACACGGTATCCCGGGGCTGAAGCACGCCATGGACCTGATGGGCTACTACGGCGGTCCGCCGCGCCTTCCGCTAACGCCTCCCTGTCCTCCGGCCCGCGCTGAAATCGAAGCCGCCTTTACCGACCTCCGCGGCTGATCCATGTTCGAGCTGAACGGCAGGACCGCGCTGGTGGTTGGCGCCAGCCGGGGCATCGGCCTGGCCATCGCGCGCGGCATTGCCGAAGCCGGCGCGCGTACGATCGTCGCAGGCCGCTCGATTCAAAAGCTTCGGGCCGAGGCGGCACGGATCGGAGGCGAGGCGCTGGAACTCGACGTATCCAGTTTTTCGCCCGGCGCGAGCCTGCCCGAAACCGACATCCTGATCAACGTCGCCGGCACGAACATCCGGAAGCGCTTCGAGCAATACACGGCGGCCGAATACGAGCACATCATGCGCACCAACCTGCACGGCCTGGCTGCGGTGACGCAGCGCGCCGGAGCGGACATGATCGCGCGCGGGAGGGGCGGCAAGATCGTTTTCATCGGCAGCCTGACCTCAGTTGTCGGCCTCCCGTGGATATCGGTTTACGCGATGACCAAAAGCGCCCTTGCGGGACTCACTCGCAGTCTCGCATCCGAATGGGGGCGCTACGGGATTCAGGTGAACTGCATCGCACCGGGTTTCATCCTCACCGACCTGAACCGGGCCATGTGGCAGCCGCCGCAAATGCAGCAGTGGCTGGAGGGCGCGCAGTCCATCCCGCGTCTTGGCCGGCCCGAGGACATCGCTCCACTGGCCGTCTTCCTCAGCGGCGCCGGCGCCGATTACATCACCGGCCAGGTGATCGCCGTCGATGGCGGATATTCCACCACCGCCAACTGGCCGTTTTCACCGTAGCGGGGTGAGCGGCGATTTTGTCACAGTGTCGCCGATTTGTGAATTTACGGATAAACCCGCCCGCCCTCAGCAGCTTGCGACGATTTTGAACCCGCCGTGCGTGACTTCGCGTCACACTACGGGTGTTATACTGAACCACGTTGGCACAACCCGGGGGAACGCTGCCATGCTGTACAAATGTGCGCGAAGGGACTTCGCTGTAGTTGCTGTTTTTCTGAGCGTACTGGGTTGCGCGCTCGGGGCCGACAAGACAACGAACACATCCGGCGACAGGAACGCGGAAGTCGCGATTACGCCTCGCGTTCGGCCTCGCCAGGGCGCGCCGGATGCGCCGATCACCCCCAACATCCGCGTCGACAAGCAGCTGGTTCTCATCAACGTAACGGTGACCGATCCGCTTAACCGCTTTGTGACGGGCCTCGAAAAAGAGCATTTCCGTCTTTTTGAGGACAAGGTGGAGCAGCAGGTGCAGACCTTTTCGAGCGAAGACGCGCCTTTGTCCATTGGCCTCGTTTTCGACACCAGCGGCAGCATGGGCAGCAAGCTGCAGCGTTCCCGCGAAGCGGCCGCGGAGCTGTTCAAGACCGCCAATCCCGAGGATGAGTTCTTCCTGGTGGAGTTCAACGACCGGCCGGTGCTGGCGGTTCCGTTCACCCACAGCACCGAGGACGTGCAGAATAGTCTGACCTTCACGCAGTCGAAAGGGCGGACCGCGCTGCTGGACGGCATCTATCTGGCCATGAACCAGATGAAGAAAGCGAAGAACCCGCGCAAGGCGATCGTGATCATCTCCGATGGCGGCGATAACAGCAGCCGCTATACGGAGAGCGAGATCAAGAACGCGGTGCGCGAAGCCGATGTGCAGATCTACTCCATCGGCATCTTCGAGCCGGTCGCCTCGCGCGGCCGCACGCCGGAGGAGATGGCGGGACCGGGTCTGCTGAACGAGGTGGCCGACCAGACGGGCGGGCGCGCGTTCGAGATCGACAATCCGGCCGAGTTGCCCGACGTGGCCGCAAAAATCGGTATCGAACTCCGCAACCAGTACGTCCTGGGATATACTCCGAAGAACCAGGAGCGCGATGGCAAGTACCGGCACGTGCAGGTGAAGCTTGTGCAGCCCCGGGGACTGCCGCCGCTGAAGGCATTTTTCCGTCTTGGGTACTATGCTCCGACTCAGTAGTTCATTGTTGTTAGTAGTTGCCGCGGCGGCGCTGCCCGCACAAAACAGAGACGAAACCGTAATTCACACCGAAACGCGACTGGTGGTGCTGCACGCCAGCGTGGTGGACAGGCACGGCAAGCTGATCACCAACCTCCCGCAGCAGGCGTTCAAGGTTTTCGAGAATGGCGCCGAGCAGTCGATCAAGGTCTTCCGCCGTGAGGATGTGCCCATTTCTCTGGGGATCATCATCGATAACAGCGGCAGCATGCGGCCGAGGCGCTCGCGTGTGGAGCGGGCCTCTCTCGATCTGGTGCGCGCGTCCAATCCGCAGGACGAGGTTTTTGTGGTGAATTTCAACGATGAAGCGTACCTCGATGTCCCCTTCACCAGCGACATAAAGAAGATGGAGGAGGGTATCGCGCGGATCGACTCACGCGGCGGCACGGCCCTGCGCGATTCCATCAGCATGTCGATGGACTACCTGAAGAAGGAAGGCAAGAAGGACAAGAAGGTTCTGCTGGTGGTTACCGACGGCGCGGACACCGCCAGCAACGATCGGGACACGCTCGAGAAACTGGTGGACAAGGCGCATAAGGACGAAGTGCTGATTTACGCGATCGGCCTGCTGAACGAGGAAGAACCGCATGAGGCGAAGAAAGCGAAACGCGTTTTGAACGCGTTGACTACGGCGTCGGGCGGTCTTGCTTTCTACCCCAAACAGGATTCCGAAGTGGATGAACTGGCGCTGGAAGTGGCGCACGATATCCGCAACCAGTACATCATTGCCTACACCCCGACCGAGCCACCGGACGGCAGCTTCCGTCAGATCAAAGTAACGGTGAACGGCCCGGGTCACCCCACCGTACGCACCCGCACCGGGTACTATGCGACGCCGGAAACAAGGACTGCAAGCCTCGAAAAGCCCTGATGCTCGGGTTCCTGTGGCGCGCAACCAAAGGCTATCGCCTGCGCCCATGGAAGAGCCCCTATCTGCGCTGGCGCCTGGAAACATATCAGGGTGTGCCGGCGGCAAGCATCGGATTCCGCGAGTTCTGGAGCCTTGTTTGGAAGCTGCGGCGCGATCTGCTGCGCTTCGCGCGCTGGGCTGACCGAATCCGCCCGTAGCGAATTAGTTCTCATACGAGTGACAGCGCTGCCGAGGAGACTGGTATGTTATTCCGGTCTCCTGGTGTTCTGGTCGTGCTTGCACCGGTGGTCATGCTCAACGGCGTGGCGGCGTCGGCGCAGGCGCAACAGCCGGCTGAGCCGAGCTACTTCAGCCGCACGGTGAAATTCAGCGGCTCCATCCGGGAGCGCTGGGAGGCAACCGACGGAAGTGATTTCAGCGCGACGCCGGCCGATTCTTACCTCCTCAGCCAGATTCGACTGGCGGCGACGTTCCAACCGGTGTCGTGGCTCAGCTTCTTCGGTCAGGCACAGGACTCGCGGACGCTGTTCTATCGTGCGAACCCCGGCACGGGCATTTCCGATCCGTTCGACCTTCGCCAGGCCTGGGTTGCCGCCGGAAAGAAGGAGGGCAATGGTTTCTTCGCCGAGTTCGGACGGCAGGAGATGACCATTGGCTCAGGACGCCTGATAAATGCGACCGACACCTGGTGGACCAACACGGCGCGTACATTCGATGCGGTCCACGGGGCGTGGACGAATCGCTTGTTCCGTGCCGAGCTTGTAGCCGGATCGGTGGTGCAGGTAGACCCCAACCGCATGGATCGGCGCCAAGCCGGCGATCACGTCTATGCCGAGTACAACACCTTCGCCCATCTCATTCCCGGCGCGACAGTGGAGCCGTACTTCTTTGCCCGCACGCTCGTGGGTGTGAAGAGCAAAGATGGCCGCACCGGCGACATGGACACCCTGGCCGCGGGCGGGCGCGTGGCCGGCAGGATTCCCGGGCGCGTCGATTACAGCTTCGAAGCTCTGCATGAATTCGGTGGTTACGCCAGCGATCGGCTGAACGCCAATGGCCTCGTAACTGGCCTGGGATGGACGGTGGTGTCCTCCGGCTGGGCGCTCCGCGTGAGCTCGGATTACGCTTACGCCTCCGGGGACAATGGCCGTAAAGACGGCGCCCGCGAAACCTTCGACAACATGTACGGCTCCAACCAGCCACTGAACAGCCTGACCGGTTTGTTCGGCTGGAAGAACATCTGCGACTGGCGCTCGGGGGTGGACTTCACACCGCGGAAGGCGCTGAAGTTGAAAGTGGACTACCGCGACTACTGGCTGGCGTCCACGCAGGATGGTCTGTACAACGCGTCCGGAACGCGCACCGTGCTCAACTCGAAGGCGACGAGCGCGCACGTTGGGCAGGGTATTGAAGTTCAGGGCACGCTCGCGCTGGCGAAGAACACATTACTGGGATTCGGCGTCGGCAATCTGTTTCCGGGCGCGTATTTGGAGCAGTCCGACAAGACCAGCGGGTTTGTTTACCCGCTCGTGTACCTGAGTCAGAAGTTCTGAGGTTCGGGCGCCGTGTGGCTCGGTCCGGTTCCTTTCGTTCGGGGAGGGCGGCCGGGCTGTAAGCCGGTTTCTGTTCCCGTTTCCGGGCGACAGTCATTCCTCCAGGCCGCCCATTGCTGAGCGGCTCCAGCGACCTACCCGGGAGTCGAACAGAGCGGGCCGCTCCTCCTCCCCTATTTGGTCTTGCTCCGCATGGGGCTTGCCCTGCCAGCCGGATCGCTCCGGCCGCGGTGCGCTCTTACCGCACCTTTTCACCCTTACCAGCCGAAACATCCGGCGGGCGGTATGTTTTCTGTGGCGCTTTCCGTCAAACGCGTTTGTGGACGCGTCCGCCCGGCCGTTAGCCGGCATGCTGCCCTGTGGAGACCGGACTTTCCTCTCCCAGCGACCCCCAGAAGGGGGAAGCCGGCAGCGACTGTCCGCCCGACGACCCTCCCAGTACGATTGTCTCATTTAAGTTGAAATGTACCAGTGAAAAGCGCGTCTTATGTGGAAGTTAGTGTAGAATACTGCATGGTAGTCGCAGGGGTCAGTGTAGTCTAAATAACGCAACTAGCGCGAAGTTAGTGCACAACCAGAGGAGGCTTACGACTATGCTCCACAGGTTCGCGACGTTTACTGGGCTCTTGTGTCTGAGCGCGCTCATTGCTCAGGCCCAGGGATTGAATTCCAATGCGTCGAAGGACGACTGGGAAGAGATTAATTTCGAATTCAACTCCGCGGTTCTCTCAGACGGATACCCCAGCCTGCTGAGGCTGGCCGATCTGTTAAAGAACAACCCGGGTTATCACGTCCGCGTGGAGGGCAACACCGATAACATCGGAGGGACGGGCTATAACGAGAAGCTGGGACTCGAGCGCGCCAATACGGTGCGCGATTTTCTGGTGAAGTACGGCGCGCATGCGGACCAGATCGAGACCGCCAGCCGCGGTAAGACGAATCCCGAGAGCCACGGTTTCAAGCGTCATTACAGCAAAACCGACGTGGCCCGCTGGATGAATCGGCGGGTGGTGCTCACGGTCACCGACCAGAACGGAAAAACCGTGAGCGCTGCCGGCGTAGGCGAGGCTATCAAAGGCATCGAGGCGCAGCCGAACACCTGCTGTCAGGATATTCTGAAGCGCCTGGACAAGCTGGATGAAATCGCGCAGATGCTGAAGGACATGGCGGCCCAGAACGCCGGCCTGAAAGACCAGCTGGCCGATCTGCAGAAGCGTGAGAAAGCGCTCGAGGATCAGGTTAACGGCATGCCGAAGCCGCTGACCGGTTCGCAGACCGCCGCTGTCGTCGATCAGCGTCTGGAGAAGTTCCGCGATCCGCGATTCTCGCTGCTGGGCTTCAATGTCGGCCGCGACACTTTCAACGATTACCTGACCGTCGATGCGAGCGGGCGTTTCTTCGCCCCGTTCAAGGACCACTTCGCCTTCCAGGCTCAGGGCGAGTACATGTATTTCCACGACTGGCATGAGGCGCAGTTCGATTTCGGTCTGGTGAACCGCGTCGGGCAGGCGCAGGTCGGCGCCTTTGGCAGCTTCAAGCATGTCGACCTGGCCGGGTATCAGAATGGCGCACTGCTGGGGCAGGCTGCGATCACTTACGACATTCTGTTCAGCCGCGGCAAAGTCGGCGTTTTCGGCACGAAGAGCTTTCTCAACGGGGGTGTAATCAACTCCGCGAACGCGACGTTCGTGAACGGCGCGGGCGCTACGGTCACCGCTCCGAATTTGTTCACCGAGACAACACTGAACGTGGTGGATCAGGCCGGGCTCAGCACGACTCTCGGGCTGTGGGGCCGGACCTACCTGGAAGCGAATATTGGGGGCCTGCACAGCGCCGGGCACGGCGGCCGCGCCGGGGGCAGTGGCAAACTGGTATTCCCCATCGCGGATCGCCTGGCCTTTACAATCGGCGGCGGCTTTAACGAGACGCTGCTCGACACGCACAACTGGGGTAGCATTTCAGCTGGTGTCGAGGTTGGGAACTTCATCCGGCCGAAAGAGTACCTGGCGACGAACCGCCCGGTTCCGGTGGACATCCCGCGCATTCGCTGGGAACTGCTGACCCGCACGACCGTCCGTGGCGCGAGCCCGCCGGTTGCGGATGCCGGTCCCGATCAGCTCGGCGTTCCCGCCGGGGTGAAGGTGCTTAACGGCTCTCGCTCCTATGATCCGAATGGTCTGAGCCTGACGTACGCGTGGCAACAGGACGGCGGACCGTCGGTCGCGCTGACGGGCGCCAACACGCCGACTGCGTCGTTTAACGCGGCGGCGGGCCAGTCCTATTCATTCATCCTGACGGTGAGAAATACGGCTGGTCTTTCCGCGTCGGCGCGCGTACGCATCACCACCACCACGCCGCAGAACGCGATTATCCTGTTCTTTACGGCGAACCCCTCCTCGATCACGTCGGGGCAGGCATCCACGCTGCAGTGGTCCACTCAGAACGCGACGGTGGTCAATATCCCGGGTGTGGGCAGCAATCTTCCGCCCAGTGGGTCGATGGCCGTTCACCCGACGAAGAACACGGTTTACACTCTGACGGCAAGCAACTCGTTCAGTTCGCAGTCGGCGCAGGCGTCGGTAAACGTCGGAACTCCGACGGTTGTCGTTCAGCCGCAGCCGCTGATTGTAAGCTTCAGCGCGAACCCGAGCACGATCAACCAGGGCGCAAGCTCGACGCTGACGTGGCAGGTCCAGAACGCGACCTCGGTCAACATCTCGCCGACGGTGGGCAGCGTGGCCGAAAACGGCACGGCCAGTGTCTCGCCGAACGCCACTACGGTCTACACCATTACGGCGACAAACGCCTCCGGACAGAAAGCCACGGCGAACGCTACGGTGACCGTGCGGACCACGCCGGTCGCGCCTACAATTACGTCCTTCACCGCGAATCCGTCCACGATAACCACGAGCGGCGGGTCTTCGGTGCTGACGTGTACGGCGTCGAACGCCACATCGGTGGCAATCACCGGCGCGGGCGTCTCCGGCGGGACGGGCGCGAGCAGCGCGACCACCACGGTAACGCCGTCCACGACGACGACTTACACCTGCACCGCGACCGGCGCGGGTGGAACAACCTCGCAGGATGTCACGGTCACGGTCAATACTTCGGGCGGCGGCGGCAACGGCGGCCCGGTGATCAACGTCGCCGGCGGTCCGGTGCTGATCGTCTATACGCCTGATGTAACTATCGATCTGACCGGGACCACCAGCCCGACCAACGCTTACCCAATCACCTACAACACGGTTTCGGCGGATGGCATCGGCGGCGTGACGAACGGTAACACTCCGACGCCGCAGTTGTTCTTCCCGGCCGTGAACCAACAGTCCTACACCTTCAAAATCACCGCCACGGATGCGAAAGGCAAGCAGAGCACGTATCTGCTTACCGTGGTGTATGAGGGTGCGACCACCAATCCGTAATCGCGATCCGATCGCGATCTGAATAAGCCGGGGCCTCACCGCCCCGGCTTTTTCGTTCACGGAGCGCTACAATACCGCTTGCGGCTGTCCCTGTTTTCCCGCCTTCCGGCCGTCCTGCTCACCCTTTTCACTGCGCACGCAGCCGTGCCGGAACCGGCATCCTGGTTCGGTCATCCGCTCGATGCCGACCGGGAGTTGCTCGACTGGAGCCGGGTGGTGGGCTGGTTTCGCGCTGCGGCGGCGCAGACTGATCGCATGCGAGTGGCCGACATCGGCCCCAGCACCGAAGGCCGGCCGATGATTGCGGCCTTCATTGCCGCGCCGGAGGTCCTCGGCAAGCTCGATCGCCTGCGTGAGGTCCAAGGGCGGCTTGCCGATCCGCGGATCACTCCCCCCGAACAAGCCTCGCGGCTGATCGGTCAAGGTCGCGTGGTGGTGATGATCACCTGCTCCATTCATTCCACCGAGCCGGCATCCACGCACAGCGCCATCCTGCTGGCGAATCGGCTGGTAACGGCGGACGATGCCGGCACGCGTGACATCCTCCGCAATGTGCTTCTTATCCTGGTTCCATCGCTGAACCCCGATGGCGTCGACATTGTCACGCGGTGGTACCGCCGCACGCTGGGCACTCCCTGGGAAGGAACGTCGCCGCCGGAATTGTTTCAGAAATACACCGGGCATGACAACAACCGCGACTGGTACATGTTCACGCAGGCGGAGACGCGCAACGTGGTGGCGAACCTGCACAACGTGTGGCATCCGCAGATTGTTTACGATGTTCACGAGCAGGGACGGTATGCCTCGCGCATGTTCGTGCCGCCGTGGCTCGATCCCATCGACCCCAACATCGATCCGCTGATCGTCGCCCAATGCAACTCACTGGGCGCGGGCATGGCCGATGACCTCACGGTGCAGGGCAAGTCCGGCGTGGTCATTCATGCGCTGTACGATATGTGGACCCCAGCGCGCCATTATCAGGCGTATCACGGGGGGTTGCGCATCCTGAGCGAATCGGCGAGCGTGGCGCTGGCCACGCCATTGACAGTAAGCCCGCAGCAGGTCGCGCGTCAGGCGCTGGGGTACGATCCGCGGGCGCGCAGCTGGAACTACCCGCGACCGTGGCTGGGCGGGACGTGGAGGCTGGCCGACATCGTTGCGTATCAGCTTTCCGCGATGCAGTCCTGCCTGCGCCGCGCCGCGGAACATCGAGAGGAGTTTTTGCGCGCCTTTTACGACATTGGGCGGCACGAAATCGAGCGCACCAGGCCCTGGGCGTTCGTGATTCCCGCCCAGCAGCGCGATCCGTATGCAGCGGGCGTAATGCTCTCGACGCTGGCGTTCGGCGATGTTGAAATTGGGCGCGCAACGGGGCCTTTCTCCGCCGACGGACGGCAGTATACCGCAGGCTCCTGGGTTATCGGCATGAAGCAGCCGTATGGCGGCTGGGCCAAGACGCTTCTGGAGCGGCAGCACTATCCCGATATGCGCGAGTACCCGGGCGGTCCGCCGATCCGGCCATATGACGTCACGGCGCAAACACTGCCGCTGCTCATGGGCGTTCGCACCGACACCGTAGATGGCCCTTTCAATGCCGCGCTTGCGAGATGGCGCGATACGGCGCCTCCGCCGGCTCCCGCAGTGGCGGCATCGCGCGTCGGGG
The DNA here is from genome assembly GCA_035653295.1 of Bryobacteraceae bacterium. Taxonomy (GTDB): domain Bacteria; phylum Acidobacteriota; class Terriglobia; order Bryobacterales; family Bryobacteraceae; genus DASRCB01. The sequence continues at coordinate 25,563 of DASRCB010000196.1, read as the reverse complement.
TATATCGCAGCGAGATGCCGGAGATGGACGAGGGCTGGACGCGCTGGGTTCTGGATCGTTTTGACGTGCGGCACGAAGAGGTTCGCAATCGGGACGTGCTCGCGGGAGGCCTGGCGCAGCGTTTCGATGCAATCATTGTTCCCGATCAGCCGCCCGCTTCCATTTCCGACGGCTACGCGCCGGGGTCGATGCCGCCTGAGTTCACCGGCGGCCTCGGGCGGCGCGGCGCTCAGGAATTGCTGGCGTTCGCTCGCGCCGGAGGCACGCTGATCTTCCTGAACCGCTCCAGCGATTACGCGGTGGACACGTTCGGTCTTCCTCTGAAGAACGCGTTGCGCGGACTCCCGTCGAGCGAGTTTTATTCACCCGGCGAAATCCTGAACGCCCGGGTTACAGCCGACCCGTTGACCGCCGGCATGCCCGATGAGATCGCGGTATGGGCCGAGCACGGGCCCGCCTGGGAAGTGCGTTCGGGCAGCGCTGCGCGGGTGCTGGTCCGGTATCCGGCGCGCGACGTGCTCGCCTCGGGATGGCTGCTCGGGGAGCACGACATTGCAGGCCTCGCGGCGATGGTGGAGCTAAAAGAAGGGCGCGGGAGGATGGTGCTCTTCGGCTTTCGCCCGCAGTACCGGGGGCAGAGCTATCAGGCCTTCCGCCTGCTGTTCAACTGCCTCGCTCGGGCGCAAAACGGTCGCGATACACGTCCTCTTCGATCTCGACATCAACCGTGCTGTTCTCTCCGGCCTCAAGGCTCGCTGCAAGCTGGCTCGCGAGGTCCGACGGAAGGCGCAGCACTTCGCTGAGAAAGCGGGCGCAGCCGGAGAGGGATGAGTATTGCCGCCGCAGAGGCGCGTCTCCGGCGCCGGGATTGTCACCCGGGTCGTCAATGAACGTGAATATGCACGCCCTGTCGCTCCGCCCTGCCGCATCGGGATTACGCCGGGCATTCAACGTTCCTCTGACCATCGTCAGAATGCTACCACCGCTGAGGCGCGCGTAACGCGGCGCGGTGTTACTTGCGGACGAACACGGAGTCAGCTTTGACCGCGCGCCAGGGCTCTTTCGGTTTGTTGTCGTCCCGCTCTTCAACGCGATCGTAGAGGTGCTTCGCCGAAGTTGTGCCCAGCGACTCGTTGTACAGGCTCTCCAGGCCGAGCGCCTCAGCGAGATCCTCCTTGAAATCGTGCAGTTCGTGAAGCTGGGTGGCCAGCGCCGGGGTGCGCTTCCCGGCCGGGGTCATGAAGAACATCTGATAACCGCCGCTGACCAGCTCGGCAATGTCATTGCCCAGCACGAGGCCGGCGGTTTCAATAATCGGAACGCCGGAATGCGTTTCGGTCAGAATGGCGGCGAAGCGGCCCCGGCTCACGCGTACGCGGCTACTGGCCTGGCGCTCGATGGCGAAGCCGGCGCGGCCCGCAGCATCGATGCGTTCATTAAAACTTGGTGTTTTGGGCGTCTCCCGGCGGAAGAACATGTCCCTCTTATGATGCCATGCGCGAAAGCGTGGCGGGCGGCTTGCGCAAGCGCGCCCGCCGTAAGTCACATCGCAGCAGGGAGGGGGAGGGAAGACCTGGCCAGCGTTTTTTCCAACAGAGCGCACGCGTCGGGCTCATTCAGGCTGCGCGAGATGGAGACTTCCGTGATGAGCATGTGCCGCGCGCGGTCGAGCATCTTCTTCTCGCGGAAGGATAGCGGCTTCATGGTCTGCTGGATCACGAGGCTCTTAAAGACCTCGGCCACTTCCAGCAGCGTGCCGTGGGACATCTTCTCGGAATTCTCCTTGAAGCGATCCTTCCAGTCGGCGGTGCGGTGGCAAACGCCTTCCGCCAAATAGGTCAGCACACGGCCGACCTCGCCGTTGCGCGTTACCTTGCGCAACCCGATCTCCTCGACATGAGAGAACGGGACCATCACGGTCATGCTGTTATAGCTAAGTCGCAAGAGATAAAAGCGTTCGAACTGACCGCCGAACGCGCGACTGCTGATGTTCTCGACGGTACCCACTCCATGGTTGGGGTATACAACCTTCTCGCCAATTTGAAAGGTCATTCGTGGACCCATACACCTGCCTGAAGTTGCAGAGGTTAAGAAATTATCAAGGAAACTGAATGTTAAGCGGAACGTGACTTTTTGTCAATAGGAATGCAAGCACTTACGGGCGTAGTATCCGATTCAAACAGTCGGACATCGACCTCGCCCAAGGTCCATCCGAGGGCGTGTTTCACCTCGGCCGCGTGTACACACCACCGGCATGGAGGAGGCGCCGCTCCTTACTTTTCAGTCACCTGGCCGGGTAGTCTTTCTCGAAGTTGTTGCGGGAATTCAACAGTGTGAAGGAGCCGTCCTCGCGGACGGTGAGGCGAAGATACTTGCCCTGGCACTGCTCGTAAAGGTTGGCGATGAAGGGATCGGGAGCATTGTGGTCCTTGCCGCCCTCGACCGCGTAGTGCAACTGCCAGAGGTCCTGGAGTCCTGGAGCTGAATGAACGATCTGCCAGGCAGAGGGGCTGCCGCCCTTTCGCGCGCCGTTGTCCATTACGGCGACGCGCGGGTGAATGGCATCCACGAGCTGAGGTGAGTTGGACTGGTCGAAGCCGTGATGGCTAACCAGGAACAGGTCGATGTGGCCGATGCGGTTGACAGGGCACATGAGCTGGAGTTCTTTATTCCACGTCAGGTCGCCAAGATCGAGGAAGCGGAAGTTGTTCCATGTGAGCACGAAGCCCAGGGAATGGGCGTTCTCGGTGGGATCGGGCTCCTTCTGCTGCGCGCCCGCACACGCCTCGTTTTGCTCGCCGGCCCCCTGCAGAGGCGTTGAGATCACCTCGCCGTTGGAGGACACGACGCGCACATCGACCCCTTTCAGAGGAACGGTGTCTCCGGCTTTCACCACCAGGTGCTGCGCCCGCGGCAGGATGCGCAGATAATCGGCGTAGTCCTCTTTCGGTTCGCGCGCCTGCTCCGTGTTGGGCCCATGGTCGATGAACGTCTCGATCGGGATACGATCGATCAGCTGGGGCGCGCCGCCCACGTGATCGCGATGGTAGTGGGTGATGAGCACGTAATCGAGCTTCTTGATGTGGACTTTCTTCGCGGCGGCAGCGATGCGGTCGGCGTCGCGGCCGTTGTAGCCGCGCCAGCCGGTATCGACCAGCATGGTTTGTCCGGCCGGGGTGATGATCAGCGTGGCCTGGCCGCCCTCCACATCAATGAAATACATCTCCAGAGTTTTGGCCGCGAATGCCCCGGTCGCACCCGCCGCGGCGAGGACCAGCGTCATCAATGTGCGCATGTCCGGAATGTAGCACGGAACACATCGCATCCGGTTCTCGTACATACGTTTAGAATCAGGAAGAGGAACGAGGCCGGGATTGCCCGGCGCGGCGCTGTCGATCGTTATGCCTTACTGTAGCCAGTGCGGAACTCAGGTGGGAACGGCGGACGTTTTCTGCGCCCGCTGTGGAGCGCAGCAGCCTCCGCCACCGCCGCCCGTATCGGATCCCTTTTCGGGCATCACACCGCGAACCGCTTCGCTGCTGTGCTACATTCCCGTGCTGGGCTGGATCGCCGCGATCGTGGTACTGGCGTCCACGCGCTTCCGCCACAATGCGACGGTGCGGTTCAACGCATTTCAGGGGTTGTACCTGTTCGTGGCATGGCTCATTGTGGACTGGGTGATCGGGCCGCTTACGTTCATCCCAGCGCCGGGGCCGCACTTCGAGCACATTGTGCCGAATCTCCTGAAGGTCGTCATCTTCGGGGCGTGGATCTTCATGATTGTGAAGGTGAGCCACGACGAGGTTTACAAGCTTCCGATCCTGGGCGATCTGGCGGAGAAGTCGGTCTCCGAGCAGCGTTAGCGTGAAGCGCGCAAATCGTGATATGCTTCCGGCGGAAGGAAACATATCCGCTTGAAAACTATTGCGTTTTGTTCACTTTTTGTCGTGGGCGCGGCGGTGACGGTGTTCGCGGCCGATGCTTCGGCGGGCAAGGCGGTATATGCAAAACGTTGCCAGAGCTGCCACGGGGCGAAGGGGGAGGGGAACCCTAACGTCGCGAAGATGCTGAAGGCGACAATAAAGCCGCTTTCGGACAGCTCTGTTCAGAGCAAGAGCGACGATGACCTGAAGAAAGAGATCGCCAATGGCGTCGGCAAGATGAAACCTGTGAAGCTGACGGATGCGGAAGCATCCGATGTCGTGGCGTATGTGAAGACGCTGAAGTAAACCTGCGTCTGGTCAGCGGCCGCGAACAACATTGCAGGATCCGATGCGCTGGGTGCCGCGTCGGAGTCTGCGCGACGATGCGCATACGTGCTGCGGCGGCAGGGACTTTGCCTCGATCGAGGTGAGTTACTGCAACTAAGTGCGGCGGCGGGCGGATGCTAGCATGGGGGTTTGCGGAACGTTATCATCATTGGATCCGGCTGCGCCGGGAACACAGCGGCGGTGTATGCGGCGCGTGCGAATCTGAAGCCACTCGTGGTGGGTGGACACGAGCCTGGTGGGCAACTTTCCATCACTTCGCTGGTCGAGAACTTTCCGGGTTTTCCGGAAGGGATCCAGGGGCCCGAGCTGGTGGAAAATATCCGCCGCCAGGCCGAGAATTTTGGCGCCGAGTATTTGCACGGCTCGGTCGTGGAAGCGGATCTCCGGCAGTACCCGTTCCGGCTGAACATTGACGGCGAATGGCATCCGACGCGAACGGTCATCATTGCCACGGGCGCGTCGGCGCGCTGGCTGAATCTTCCGAACGAGCAAAAGCTGATCGGTCATGGCGTCAGCTCCTGCGCCACCTGCGACGGGTTTTTCTACCGGGGCAAGAAGGTCATGGTGATCGGCGGCGGCGACTCAGCCATGGAGGAAGCGAACTTCCTGACGCGCTTCGCCAGCGAGGTGGCGATCGTCCATCGGAGCGAGTCCTTTCGGGCGTCGAAGATCATGCTCGACCGGGCCCGGGCCAATCCGAAGATCGTCTTCCTCACGAACACCGTGGTGGAGGACGTGGCCGATGTCGATGCGGGCGTGGTGACTCACGTGAAGCTGCACAACATCAGGACCGGCGAGCACTGGCATCGCGACGTGGATGGATTCTTCGTGGCCATTGGGCACATCCCTAATACACGGCCCTTCGTGGGGCAGATTGAGCTGGATGATGAGGGGTACATCATCTCGCACGGCGGCGCGACCACGAACATTCCCGGCGTTTTCCATGCCGGCGATGTACAGGACCGCAGTTACCGCCAGGCAGTGACCGCAGCGGGAATGGGCTGCATGGCCGCAATCGAAGCGGAGCGCTTCCTGGAGACAGCGGGGCACTGACGGGATGGCACGTTTTATCGCCGCCCTGCTGCTCTGCTGCGTAGCCGGCGCGGGCGCGGAGGAGAATCTGGACTCCTCGCGCGATGCCATGGGCCGCGGAGTTCGGCTGTTCCAGAGCGGCCACTATCGCGAGGCGGCCGCGGCATTCGAGAAAGCCACAGAACTGACACCGACGAACATGGAGGCGAAGCTGTACCTGGGCGTCTGTTACATGGCGCAGTTCAATCCCGCCTCGCAGGACCCGGCGAACCTGGAATTCGCGCACAAGGCCGAGACGCAGTTCATGGCCATTCTGGAGGCCGAACCCGCCGACGACACGGCGCTTTCCTACATGGCCAGCCTTGCGATGGAGCGAGGCATGGGCCTGCGCGATCCGGCCGAGAAGAAGCAGCAGCTGGAGCGCGCGCGGGAGTGGTACGAACAGCTGGAGGATCTGGTTCCGGGGAACAAGGAGGCGCCGTTCAATCTGGCGGCGATCGCGTTTCAGCAGGCGCACCAGCAGTGGATGGATGCGCGCACAGCCGCGGGAATGGGGGCTGCCGACCCCGGTCCGGTGAAGAATCCGGCGGCGCGGGCCGCGCTGCAGGCCAACTGCGCTCCTTTATGGAAAGAAGGCGTGCGGCAGCTGCATCGCGCTCTGGAGATTGATCCGAACTTCGAGAACGCGATGGAGTACATGAATCTGATCCTGCGCGAGCAGGCGGACCTCGCCGCGAGCGATGACGAGTACCAGCGGCAGATCGCCGCGGCGGAGGACTGGGGGCAAAAGGCGGCCGAGGCGCGCAAACGCAAAGGCCATGGCGGGCCTGGCGCTTAGCCTGGGCGACGGCGCTTCGTTCAACGCGAGGGCAGACAGACAATTGTGAACCAGAACTGCTCGATGGAGCGCACCACTTCCAGGAACTCGTCCAGATCCACCGGTTTGCGGATGTAGGAATTGGCGTGCAGGCTGTAGGCGCGATCGAGATCCTCCTCGGCCTGGGAGGTGGTCAGGACAATGACCGGGATACGCCGAAGTACTTCGTCGCCCTTGATTTCCTCGAGCACATCGCGTCCACTCTTGCGCGGGAGATTGAGGTCGAGGAGGATCAGATCGGGCCGCGGAGCGGAGGCGTAGGCCCCCTCGCGCCGCAGAAACCGCAGCGCTTCGATCCCATCGCCGACGACGCTGAGGTGATTGGCGACCTTGCCTTCGCTGAGCGCTTCACGGGTAAGGCGCACATCGGCGGGGTTGTCCTCGACGAGTAGAACGTCGATCGGACGCGTCTGGTGCAGCATGCCGGATCGCGAGGGACTGAGCAATACGTGAGCCAAACGCGCGAATACCCCACATTCGGTATTTCGAAGCGCGAAACAGGGGAGGCTTGGTAAGCCCGTTTACGCAACCGTGCCGAATTTTCCGATGATTACCCCGTCGGTTTTAACCCAGGGTAACGCACGGTCGGGCAAAAAAGAGGCGCGGCCTTAGAGCGCCGCGCCAACCAGAGGAGGAGAAGGTTAGAAAAGGTGTCTCCAAACTTCCGTATCCTAAAAGACGTATCTCGGTCGTCCCCGGTTCCGGAGGGACGCCCGTTTTTTAAGCACCTGAATCACCAAACCGGTCCAGCTGTCTGTCCAGACTGTAAGGATCCTATTTTGTAGTATTTACGGAGCAATACCGCAGGCCATTGCTTCACTTTGTGTCTCTTCGCGTGCGATACTAAACGAAGAGAGACCTTTTAGAAGATGACGCAGGTGGGCGAGGCAGTAGCCCGTTATCACAAGATACTCGAAACCGAGCCGTATCGAGATTTATCCTGGGCCAGGGAGATGCACGAAAAAATGCGGGCCAGGAATCTCGTCGTGGGCGAACGTCCGATCTCGCCGTTCCTGCGTCCGCACTTCATCTCCCGGCGGCAGTACACGAATCTGACGAAGGCGGCGGAGTGCCTCAACAGCGCTATTGACCGCATGGAGAAGGTCGCGCTTGCGAGTCCCACGCTGCTGTCCCGCATGGAACTATTACCGGCGGAGAAGATGCTGGCGTCGGTAGATCCGGGTTACTCGTTCCTTTCGGTCACGTCTCAGCTCGACACGCAGCTGCACAACGGGACGGTCCGGTTTCTGCAGTACAACTCGGAGGCGCCATCCGGCGTTGTGTACAGCGAGGCGCTGTCCGACCTCTTTTGCGACGCTCCGCCGCTGCGCGAGTTTCGGAAGAAATACAAGATCGAGAAGCTGGCCAGCACGAAGCCGCTGATGCAGGCAGTGCTGAGGGCGTGGAAGGAATGGGGTGGCAAGGGGCGGAAGCCGAACATAGCGATTCTGGAGTTCCGGCAGCCCTTCGCGACGGCGGAGTCGAACGAAAGCCAGCTCATTGCCGAAGCGTTCCGCAGGGAGGGGTACGCCACCGAGATTATTTCGCCCGACCAGCTCGACTACCGCAACGGCGCGCTGTACCGCGGCGACTATCGCATCGACCTGATTTATCGCCGGATTCGGGTTCACGAGTTCCTGGTGCGTTTCGACCTGAACCATCCGCTGCTGCGCGCCTATCGTGACGGCGCCGTTTGCGTGGTGAACAACTTCCGGTCGGAGGTGGCGCGGAAGCGAGCAATTTTCGACCTCCTGACCGATGACACGGTGGTGGCGGACTTCCCGGCGGCGGAGAAGAAGGCAATCCGCGATTTCATTCCCTGGACACGGCGCGTTGCCGCGGCGCATACCACCTGGCAGGAGGAGCGCGTCGATCTTCCGGATTTCATTCTGAAGAACCGGGAGAAGCTGGTGCTTACGCCGAACGACGACTCGACGGAACAGTCGCCGGTGCGGGGCGCCGAGACGGACCGCGCGGCATGGGAGAAAGCACTTCGGGTGGCCATGCGATCACCATGGGTTGTACAGGAAGTGGTCGAACCGGTGAGCGCTACTTTTCCGGTGTATCAGTACGGAAACATGAGCATGCGGGAGATGAGGGTGGACCTGCATCCGCACTCCTGCCTCGGCAAGGTGCAGGGGTGCTCCGCGTGGCTTACATCCGGGGCAGGGAGCTTCTCTACTCTTTCCGGCCTTGCTCCGACGCTGATCGTCGAAAGCAAATAGGAATTTCAGACCGTCTCGGTTACGGCCGGCACGGCGTTCCGCCTGTGTACCGCAACTCGCGCGCGCAGATTGGCTACCCCGGCGGTATAGCGGTCGGCAGTGACCGTGAAGGAGACCGCATCCTCGAGCCAGTCATGCGCCGTCCCGTCGGGATCGTGCGAGGCGGCCGTGAGCGTGTATTCCTGAGGGCAGAGGTCACAGCGGAAGGTGAAGTTCGCGGTAACCGTGTCGCCGGCGTTCACAGAGCCGATTTCGACGCGTTCGGCTTCGGTATTGGTGCCATAGACCTCAAAACCGACACGGGTTCGGATCATGATGCCGATTACCGGCGAAGCGGCGGCCTGGTTGTAGCGAACGCGAACGCGGACGGTGACCACTTCTCCGCTGGTCCATACCATCGTTGGCTGGTTATTTGAGCCCAGGGTTGCGATCTCCACCACTTCGGCGCGGCCGTCGCCGCGGCGGAGGGCGGGCACCATGGTGTCGGACAGAGTCTCTCCCCAGTCCCGGAACTTGTCCGCAATGTACCCGTTGTAACCCTCGATTACTTCGTGCGGATTGCCGCGCCAGGACAGCTGGCCTTCGCGCAGCCACCACACCTCGTCGCAAAGGGCGCGGAGGAGCGCGGCTTCGTGCGAGACCAACAGGATTGTTGCCCCGCCTCGCCTCAGCCGCTCGACTGCGACGAGCCCACGCGCCCGCACGATGGCATCGTGCAGCGCGAAGGAGTTGTCGAGGGCCAGAAGATCGACTGGTGAGAAGTTGAGTTTGTCCGTTGGACCCAGATAGCGGCGCATTCGGCCGCCCACGACCTCGCCGGAATCGGTGGACAGGAGCCCGGCGGCAAGCTGCAGCAGGGCCGTTTTGCCGGAGCCCCTCTCACCGAGAATACCGATTACCGCTCCATCGGGCGCGGAAGCCGAGAAATTACTGAGGGGCGGGTAGTTGACGTTCCGGAACTCAATCATTTGCCGACCCTATACCCGTTAGAATACCTTTTGACATTACTGCCGGTTCTCCTCGCTCTGCTGCTTTGGGGCTCCACGCCTGCCAATTCCGGCCAGCAGCTCGCGGGTCTGCTCCGGGCTCGGTCCGGTACAGTGCGTCTTCCACCGGGCATCGTTGAAATCTCCTCGGAGATTCGGCTGCCGGAAAATGCCCACAATCTGGAGATCACCGGCTCCGGGACCACTCTGCGAGCGGCCGCGAACTTTCATGGCCGCGCCATGCTGTCGTGTAAAGACTGCCGCGGCCTCCACCTCCGCAGTCTGACTATCGACGGAAACCGCAGGAACCTTGAGCACCCGATGGCAATTCCTGCTTCAAATCGAACCTTCGCCGATACTTATGACGATATCGGGCTTTTACTGGAGGGTGGCGACGGGTTGTCGATCTCCAGCCTGCGGATGCGGAACATGGCTTCCTTTGCCATTCTGGTTAGCGCGGCGCGCGATGTTACGGTCGAGGACGTCACGGTGGAATCGAGCGGCGGCCACAATGCGCTCGGCCGAAATAACACCAGCGGCGGAATTCTACTCGAGGAGGGCGTTGCGAGATGGACCATCGCGCACTGCCAGCTTCGCGCCATCGCCGGTAATGCCGTATGGACACATTCGCGCTTCGGATCGCCGAAGAACGTCCATGGCGTGATCGCCGGGAACTCGTTCGAGACGATAGGACGCGACGCGATCCAGGTTGGGGAGGCAAGCGACGTACGGGTAACGTCCAATACCGGGCGCAGCATCGGCTGGCCGGTGGCCGAAATCGACGTGGAATCGCGGGCTGTTCCGGTGGCGATCGACACGGCCGGGAACGTAGACACCAGCCGTTACGAGAACAACCGCTTCGAGGAGATCGACGGCAAGTGCATCGATCTGGATGGCTTTCACGATGGCGCGGTCCGGCACAATACCTGCGTGAATCGACGTCGCGTCGAGGATTACCCGTGGGGCCAGTACGGGATGGTGATGAACAACTCGGCGATCGACATGCAGCCGCGCAATATCATCATCGAGGGCAACGTGATCGATGGCTCGAAGTACGGAGGGATATTCATCATTGGTGATGCGAATCGGGTGTTGAACAATAAACTACTCCACCTCAATGTCGCGCACTGCTCCGACGGAAAGCCGGGCTGTGTGGTTGCTGGTTCGCCGGGGCTGCTCACAGCCGGGATCTACCTTGGGGGCGGTGGCTCCAGACCGGCGCCGGCGCGAGGCAACATTATCGAGCGCAACGACATCGCCGGGTGGAACATGGGATCACACTGCATCGCATACGCGCCGGGCGTAAAACCGGCAGAAAACACCGTAAGAGGAAACCGCTGCGAAGCCGATGAGTAAGAGTGGAGGCGGAGCGGTGACATCGGGCAGCGTGCAGCCCGCAACCAGCCATGCGGACCGTGCGCTTCCGGTTGCCGCGGAGGACAGCCGTGTCCGGTGATTGCCGTGCCGCCTCCGATCAGGAACGCATGCGCGAGGACTGGAATCGCCGCGCGCGCGAGGACGCGCACTACTATGTGGCGTTCGGCCGGCGCGAACAGGAAGAAGCAGAATTCCTGGCCACGGGCGGCCGGCTGGTGCAGGGGCTCGAGGAGGAGCTGAAACGGCTGCCGCCCACGGATAACCGGCGCTGTTGGCGCGCGCTGGAGATCGGCTGTGGTCCGGGACGGCTGATGAAGCCGCTGAGCGCGCACTTCGGCGAGATTCACGGAGTGGATGTTTCCGATGAAATGGTCGCGCTTGCGCGCGAACGGCTGCATGGCATCGCCCATGCTCACGTCCATGTCACGGACGGCGCCACGCTGGCGGCGTTCGCCGATGAATCATTCAATTTCGTTTACTCGTACGCCGTTTTCCAGCACGTGCCCAGCCGGGATGTAGTTTGGCAGTACCTGGAGGAAACCCGTCGCGTGCTCAAGCCTGGCGGGATTTTTCGAGGGCAGTTGAACGGCCTGCCGCCGCTGGTGGGGGGCGAATACGACACCTGGGCGGGCTGCCGCTTTAGCGCGGACGAAATCCGAACGTTCGCGCGCGACCGCGATTTCGATCTGCTGGAGTTGTCGGGCGTCAATACACAGTACATGTGGACGACGTGGAGGCGGCGTGGCGGCCCGGCGGACGCCGCGCCCGCCCCTTCAGGAGCCTCGACACGGGTTCGCCGTGTGACGAACGCGTTCAGCACCGAGCCGCTGGCGCCTGCAAGCGGCCGCTACGCGGCGATCTCGCTGTGGATTGAGGACCTGCCGCGCGGCTGTGAGCTGAACGGCCTGGACGCGACCATCGCGGGGATTCCTGCCGTTCTGTTTTATCTGGGCCCGCCGGCATACGACGGCCTGCGGCAGCTCAGCATGACCGTTCCCCCCGGCGTGCGCACGGGACTGCAGCCGGTGGAAGTGGTGTGGCGTGGCCAAAGCATCTGTGGCGCGATCCTGCGCGTGGTTCCACCGGGCCCGTGCGTTCCGCGTATCGTCGCGGTCAACGACGCCGTGAACCTGCTTTCCTCAACGCGGATCAGCAGCGGTCTGGTGAAGATCGTCACTGAAGAACTCGCCGATCCGGCCCTCTTCGCGGCCGCTGTCGATGGAGTTTCGGTCGGGGAAGTGCATTGGTTTTGCACCGACCCGCAGCCGCCGCGGTTCGAGTTCAACCTCACGCTGCCCGAACATCTGAGTCCCGGCAGGCACACGCTGAGCATTTCTTATGGGAACCGGCGATTCGCGCCCGTGGAACTGGAAACCGAGGCGGTTGTGCGCGGCCCTGGCGCGTGATAGGTTCAGAGCGTACAAATACACCTTTAGGAAAGCGAGGCAGACGGATGTACCGCATCGCGTACGCTTCTTATTCCCTCCTACTGGGTCTTGCCGCACTCGGCGGCTGCTCCAGCCAGCCCGGCAAAGAAGCCAGCAAACCTGCAACCGCGCCCGACAAAATCCAGGGGAAAGCTCTGGTGGCCGATTGGGAGTCCACGCCCGCAGATGCCGCTCTGAACGCCGGTGGGCCGACCGTGTACCTGGTGGATGGCCTGCGCCGGTACCGGCTGTTCTTCAACAAGGCCATTCCGGTGGAGAAAGACAAGCAGTATATCGCCGAGGGCGTGTACGCTCAAAAGGCCATTGACGATTTTGGCGACCCGGACAAGGGCAGGAATGGCTACCCGCTCGCCTCCAGCTGCGATCGCGTAGTGAGGACCGCCTGGCCTGGGCTCGCCTTCGATCTCGCGGATGCCGATTCATCGGCCCTGCGCGCGCGTGTAAAGCGCTATCCCGCGAGAGCGGTCTTCCTGGTGCGGCGGCTGACCCCGGTAACGGCGGGCTCCGAGTCGAAGAAAGAGGCTGACGAGGGCGACATCCCCGAAGTGACCGTCGCGGCCGAGAAGCAGCGCCCGCTGTTGCTCGAGGGGCCGACCGTCCAACCGGCGCCTCTGTGGGAGCCGTCCGGCGGAATAGTGAACTGCAAAGTGGTAATTAACAAGGAGGGGAGGATCTCTGAGTTGGCCACGGGGGCCCAGCTCTGTGAGGCGGTGCCGTGGTCGGAGTTCCGCTATCAGCCACCGGTCAAGGCGGGAAAGCCGGTGACCGTGAAGACCGAAGTTGAGGTGCGGTTCCAGCCGCGGACGTGAAGCGCGCAATCACCTGTTTCACTCTGGTGCTGGCAACGGCGAACGTAATTGCCGCGGAGCCGTTCTATATCGGCACTTGGAAAATCGATTCCGCCACGGTCGCGCCCTGGTGGACCGAACGCGAAGCGCCGGATCCGGGGGAAAAGAAGGCGCTGGTGGGGCGAACGTTTTCCATCGGCGCGAAATCGATCACCGGTCCGCCGCAGCTCGCCTGCGGCAATCCACACTATGTGGTGAAGGATTACGCGGCCGACATGCTTTTTCAGGGCGCATTCGGCGAGATGCACGAACGCGAGAAGTCGGTCGATCCGGCGACGGCAGCGGCCGCCGCGGGTTTCCGCGGATCAACGTGGAAAACCCTGGAGACGGGCTGCGGCAATGAGATCGATTTCCACTTCATCGATTCGTCGACCGCAGCTTTCGGGCTGAACAATTACATATACCGGGTCAGCAGGCAGCGGTAACGGTCGTATGGCGGTATTCATTCGATCCGCAGCGCCCGCATGGGATCGACCGATGCCGCGTGAATCGCCGGGACGAGGCCGGCGAACAGCGTCACCAGAGTGAGCACCGCGGCCGTTCCCAGCAGGGTGGCGGGATCGAAGGCGGACAGGCCGAAGAGCATGCTCTGGACGAAGCGGACCGCGAAAACGAGTCCGGCTGCGCCCAGCACGACTCCGAGGCCAAGCAAGCCAAGCGCTTCCCTTAGAATCATCCGCAACACAGTTCCGCGCTCCGCCCCGAGCGCGATGCGCACCCCGATCTCGCCGGTGCGTTGCGCGACACTCGAGGAAAGAAGCCCGTACAGTCCGATAGCGCTCAGGAAGAGCGCCAGGACAGCGAACACGTTGCTCATTATGGTGATGATTCGCTGGTTCCCGAGAGCCGCGTCCATTTGCTCCTTCATGGTGACAAACAGTACCAGCGGCACGGTGGGCGCGATTTCGGAAATTGCCGTGCGATACGCGGAGATGGCATGCGGCTCCGTGTCCGCATTCATGAGGAACACGAGGTTCCCCGCCTCACCGATAGTGATCGTGGAAACGGGAAAGTAGACCGTGGGCGGCGGCGGGTCGCGCAGATTCGCGAATTTCGCATCTTCGGCGACGCCTACCACGCGGCAGACGATATTTCGCCGCACGCCGCCGTCATCGCCATCCGAGGCCTGCTGGCGCACATAGCGTCCGACCGCGCTCTGATGTGAAAACAGTCTGGCGGCTGCCGACTGGTTCAGCACGCAGACGTCCGGCCGGCGCTCGCTGCGCTGAAACTCGCGGCCGCTCAGGATGCGCGTCTCCATGGTCCGAAAATAGCCCGGTCCGACGTCGTTCCAGGCCATGCGAATGGGGGGAAGGCCTGCCGAGTCCATGGCCTCGAATCTGCCCATCGCCTGATAACCGGTGAACGGGGTGTAGTATGTGACCGCCGCCGAGCGCATTCCCGGCATCTGCTGCAGCCGTTCCACCATGCGCTGATACAGGTCGAGTCTGATTTCGGCGTGCTGCGACAGTTTGTGGAACGGCGGCGTCTGAATGGTGACGTGATTGGCGGCAAAGCCGGTATGCTCGCTGCGCAGCCGGATCAGGCTCTGCGATAACAGCGTAGCCACGGCCACCAGCATCAGCGAAAGCGCCACCTGCGCGGGAATGAAGGCGCGACCGGCAATGTGCGTTCGGCTGGCTGGCGCGCCTCGACTGGCCAGCAGCGTTCCCGGATCGGAACATCCGGCGCGCAATCCGGGAACCGTTCCAAACAGCAGCGTAGTGACAACCGCAAGGGCGCCGGTTACCAGAAATACCACCGAATCGGGCTGCACCTGCAGGCCTTCGAACATCATCGGACCACGGAAGAAGCGCAGCAGGAATTCGATTCCATACCAGGCCGCCGCCGCTCCCAGCGCCGCTCCCGCCACAGCGATGAGCAGCGACTCGGTCAGGTACTGGCGCACGAGCCTCCAGCGAGCACCTCCAAGAGCCGTGCGAACCGCGAACTCGTGACGTCGCGTGTGCACCCTCGACATCATCAGCCCACCGACATTGACGCAGCACAAAACCAAAACAACGGCTGCCAGGCCCTGCATCAACAGCAGGGGCGCCAGAAATGCATGTCCGACAAATGATGGAATTCCCGTACGTCCGGTGACGAGACCGATGCGGACGTTCGGGAACAGCGGATCCTGCTGCAAGGCGAGCGGAACAGACTGCCGGAGCAGAGTTTTGTCATAGGAACGGATTTCCGCTGTTGCGGACGCCATGGAGACGCCATCTCTGAGGCGGGCCACCACGGAACACCCAAAATGTGACTGGGCGCCGTTGATGTCGATCTGTGGCTCGGCCACGGGCAGGAACTGCAGTGGCAAATACATCTTCAGCGCCACGCCCGGCCAGACCCCGTCGAACCCGGGCGGGGTTACGCCAACGATCGTCGCCACCGCGTCGCCAATGCGCACCTGCCTGCCGATCGCGTGGACGTCACCGCCGTAGCGCTCCCTCCAGAAGCGGTAGCTCAGGACCACGGGCCAACCCTGTGGCGGTCCGGCGCGTACATCGTCTGACGGTCCGATCAGGCGGCCCAGATAGGGCCGCATGCCGAGAAGTGAGAAGGCGTCGCCGCTGATCATTCCCGCGCTGTACTGGCGCAGCGCACCCTCGCTGTCTTTCATGGGCACGTCATCCCAGGTCCATGCCGACAACCCGGAGAAAGAGCGCTGCCGGCGGCGTAACGCATCAAAGGTCTGCCACGGCAGCCATGTCTCCAGAGGCCGCCCCGTAGCCTCGACGCCCAGCAACACCAATTGCCGCGGATGCCTAACCGGCAGGCTGCGCAGCAGCAGGCCATAAAGCACCGTGAATACCGCCGTATTGGCGCCGATGCCAATGGCCAGCGTGAGCACGGCGGTAACGCAAAACACGGGCGTCCGGCGCAGCGCTCGCAATCCGATAACGACGTCGCGATACCAGCTCTCCAGCGCAGTCATCAGCTCCTGATCGCGGACCTTTTCGATACTGACCAGGGTGTCGCCCAGGCGCAGGCGCGCCTGACGCCGCGCCTCGATGGCGGTCATCCCGCGCTCCATATTCGACTCGGCCTGCAACTCGAGGTTGACGCGCATCTCCTCTTCCAGATCTGTATCGCCGCGGAAGTGGAGCAGCCGGTCGCGCAGATACGCGAACATCCGTGTCATGCCGTTCGCGTCCGATCTCCCGGAATCAGATCCAGAATGCGAATTTCGTTGAGGGTGTGTTTCCAGTGGACCACAAGAAACGGGGAAGGGTCGGCGTTCAAAAAGAGGTCCTGGCGCAGAAAACACCACGGGCCTGCCGGATTGCCCTCCTGCGCCGAACCCTGGCCCTGCTGTTCATAACCAAAAGCCTGAAGATCGCTGGCGATGCCGTCGCGAATGGCGATGGCGCATTCAAAAGGCGGCCGGCTCTTCAAACGGTCGTCCTGATCAATGGTGCGAACGCGCTCGCGAAGCGCTGCTTTGCGCCGCGACCCGGATGCAGGGCGGATGCGGTAATGGGCCACGGCGAGGGAGCCGGTGAAGTTGCCCAGGCAGTCCGCGTTCTGCTTCCCCTCACCCGACAGGCAGAACCGCCGATTATTGCGCCGCTCCGTGAACCAGAACCCGGAACTGGCATAGCGGTCGTAGAAGTCCACCGACATCTCGACCTCCCATTCCGCGGTGGCGAAGCGATACACGGTTTCGGCGCGAGGCGCGGCGCCCAGGTCGCGAGCCACCGCGAGCAGCGCTCCGTGCCCGAGGAGGAGTGTGCGTCTGCCGATCGCGCTCATCACCGGGATATACGCCTCAGACCTGCGGAGGTTCCTAAAAAATCAGGTCCCGACAGCATAGTGGGCGTCCTACCTGTCGAAATGCTACCATGAGATCGGATGAAAACGAAACAGGAAAGCAGGCTGGACCTGCTGCAGGGCACCCTGGACATGATGGTCATGCGCACTCTGCTGGCCGGCCCGGCTAATGGTTATGAGATCGCGAAGGCTATCGAGCGCGACTCCGACGGCGTGCTGCAGGTGGATCACGGCTCGCTCTATCCCGCGCTGCACCGTCTGGAGAAAGGCGGCGAGATCGCAGGGAAGTGGGAGATCTCGTCAACCAATCGAAAGGCCCGTTTCTACCGGCTGACGGCGGCGGGACGGAAGCGGCTGACTGCGGAACACTCGAAATGGGAGACAATGGCCGCAGCCATTACTCGGGTCATGCGCCCGGCGTGACCCGGTTCTGCCGGCAGCAGCGTTTATGATTCATCGCTTCGTGTTCAGCGTGGGGCAGGCGGTTTAGCCTGCGGGGATGCTGGGGAAGCCAAAACCGCCCAGCTTCCGCACGAAAAACGCGTGCGAGCGACTCGAGCGGGCACGCGCTGTCAGCATCCCTTTTACTTCACCTCGGCACGAAAAAGGGCCGCCGACCTGACAAACTCCTCCTCAACCGACGTGACTGCCTGCCCGGCAAACAGTCACGGCTTCTTCGTTTTCAGCTCCGTCAGCAGCCGCTCGATTTCGTCCTGTTTCTCCAGCGCGGCGAAACGCTCCTCCACGGTCCCGGTGGAGTCCGCCCCCTTCGCCTTGCCGATGGCATCGACGCGATCCACCTTGTTCTTCATGCGATCGAAGGCGTCATGGGCCGCGCCGTCCGCCGCGCCTGCGTGGGCGTCGGCAGTCCGGCTAACGGCCCGCGCACGCCGGTGCTGGGCCATGATGACGTCACTTTTCGCCTGAGCCTCCGTCAGCTTCTGTTCCAGCTTCTGCAGCGCCGACTTGAGGTTCTCCACCTGCACGGACTGATCCTCCGCCTGCTGGCGAAAGTTGTCCGCCATACTGCGGCAGCTCAGCGACCGCTCCAGCGCGGCGCGCGCCAGTTCGTCATCTTTCTTGGCCACGGCCAGTTCGGCCTTGCGCACCCACTCGGTCTGGCGCTCTTCGTTTTCCTTCTGCTTCTTGCGCAGCAGATGCTCGTCGGCGATGGCGATGGCCACCTGGGTTTTGACCTGCATCAGCTGATTCTGCATGTCCAGAATCACCTGTTTGATCATCTTTTCCGGATCTTCCGCGCGATCCATGAGATCGCTCAGGTTCGCCCGCACCAGCGTGGCAACCCGCTCCATGAGCGCCATTGCAGCCTCCCTATTTCCCGCTTCCGGCGGCGTCGACTTTGGGAGCTTTTGCCGCCTTGTCTCCAATCTGTTTGACCTTGCCGAGCAGCTCCGACATCTGCATGCCCGAAAGCGTTTCAAACAAGGCCGGAATCTGCGCGGCCATCTTCGTCATATCGCCCGTCACCTTACTCATTCCGGCGGACGCTCCGTCGCCGGTGGAGACGATGGTGATCTTGTCCACGTTGGCCAGCGGCGAAGCGAGCGCCTTCACCACTTCGGGCATGCTGTTGATCAGCTTGTCCACAACCGCGGCCTGATTCCATTCCTGATAGGCCTCGGCCTTGACGTTCATCGCCTTGGCCTCCGCCTCGCCCTTCCTGAGGATGATGTCGGCTTCGGCCTCGCCTTCGGCGCGAACGGCGGATGCGCGGCCCTCGGCTTCAGCAATGCGTTTTACCTTTTCGGCCTCGGCCAGGGTCTCGATGCGGCGGCGTTCGATCTCCGCCTGCTTGAGGGTGGTGGCGATGAGTTCTTTTTCGTGCCGCAGGATCTCCGCTTCCTGGACCTTGATCTCCTGCTCCTTCTCGATCTGGCGCACCTTCACCTGCTCGGCCACTACCTGCTGCTGCATGATGTTGGTCTGAATGTCGTACGCTTTGTCGGCCTGGGCCTGCTGACGTTTGGTCAGCTCCAGATACTGCGCTTTCTTGATTTCCAGGTCACGCTGCGCCTCGGCCTGCTTGGCGAGCGAGAGGTTTTCAGCCAACACGCGCTCCTGATCCGCCTGTGCGCGCGCGATCGCGGCGGCGCGCTGCGCTTCGGCGCGCTTGATCGCGGTATCGCGCTCGGCCTCGGCGGCGGCCACGTCGGCATCGCGCTTGATGCGCACGATGTCCGGCCGGCCCATGTTGGTGATGTATTCGTTCTTGTCGCGGACCTCTTTAATGGTGAAA
Organism: Bryobacteraceae bacterium; assembly: GCA_035653295.1. Lineage (GTDB taxonomy): Bacteria > Acidobacteriota > Terriglobia > Bryobacterales > Bryobacteraceae > DASRCB01. Next base: position 6,468 of record DASRCB010000196.1, on the reverse strand, counting down.
GAGATCAGCTCCAGGCCCATCTTGCTCATGTCGTCGGCGCAGGTGGCGCGCACGCGGTCGCCCACCATCTCCGGCTCTTTCACGATCTGCTCCACCGACAGCTGGCCGATGATGCCACGCAGGTGGCCTTCCATGACGAGGCGGATCAGCCCTTCCCGCTCGGCGGCGGGCTTGGTGAGGAACTGCTCGGAGGCGGTCAGAATCGACTCCGGATCGGACTTCACCTTGATCTGCGCCACGGCTTCGACGGTCACCGCCACGCCCTGCTTCGTGTACAGATCCTGCTGCGGCGCCACATCGAACGACATCAGCTCCAGCGACAGTTCGCGGTAGCTCTCCACCATGGGCCAGATGATCGTGCCATGACCCTTGATGATGCGCGTACCGCGCCACCCATAAACGACGAGCGCCTCGTGGGGCCCGGCCTTGCGATACAGCCTGGCCGAGACGGTGAAAATGAACAGCAGGACCAGAACCAGCAGTCCCGAGAAAACCACAACCTCTGTGGGGATATGCATAACCTTCTCCTTCAGACAGAACTCTTCAACTCGCGGCGCCGGCCTGGGCCTTTGCGCCGCCCTCCGCGAAATCGTCCCAGCGGCACACATACGCAATGCCTTTTTCGTACCGGGTGACGACGACCTCGGTGCCGCGGGGCAGGGCAGAGCCGGTGTCGCTGCGCGCGCCGGCGCATCTGCGGACGCCATTCTGCACGAAAATGATCTCGCCCGTGCCGCCCTCGCGGATCGACGAGCTGACGTGCGCCACGACGCCGGTCATCTCGAAGTCCGCGGGATCGAGCTCTTTATCGTGGGCCATCAGAACCTTCGCCAAAAACCAGAAGACGATGGCGCCTCCGCCGATCCCGCTCAGAACGGAAATGAGCACCGCCAGCCAGGTCCAGAGATTCGAATACCGATGCAGCAGATATCCGACACCGCCGAACCACGCCAGGAAGGCCATCATCGTCGAGACATTGATCGGCGAGATCTGCGACCCGCGGCCGCCGCCGCGCGCGCCGCCATGCACATGGCCTACGGCGTGGCCGCCATGCGCATGTCCCAGGTGCATGTGGAACTTCCCGGGCACATGCAGGTGGGCCGCGCCCGCCAGGAACGACACCAGGCTGAGCAGAAAGCCCACCAGAAAACACGTCAGATAGAAGATTTCCCAGGTCATACTGCCGCCTCCCTCGCGGACTCGGGTTTCAGAACGCGCATCAGCCGCTCAGCCAGCCCTGGCGTTTCCAGAATCGCCGCCAGCAGCGCCAGACACTCGCGCGAGTTCTCATGCCGCGCGATGGTCAGCAGCGCGTGGCGCGTCTTCTGGTCACGGCGAAACCGCTCCGCGCCGTCAACGAGCCAAAGATCGAGTTGGTCCTCCATGCCGCGGATATCCGATAACAGCTCCGTGTGGAACCCTTCCGGGTCGTCCACCAGATAGCCGGGATGAACTTTGAAGAACCGCGCCAGCAGCATGCGCGTGCTGTTGGTCAGGTGCGGCCGCGCGCCGCTCTCGATCTGTGAAAGATACGATTGGCTGAGTGATTTCTTCAGCTCCCGGCGAATCGCGCCGACCACCTCCTGCTGCGTCATCTCCCGCTGCAGCCCACGCAACGTGCCCTCCATCTGCCGCAGGTAGCGGATTTTTTCCCCGAGTCTCATTGCAGATCGAAATAAGCATATTGCAATTTGTAATCGGCGTCAATAGTACTCATCGCGATCGGCTGCTGGTGGCGAGCAATGTTCGCCTTATGTTCGCCTATACTGGAACCGTGCCCGAAGCCCGCATCTGCGTTGTTTCATTCGTCGATTGCGAGGGCGTCACCCACTCCGTCGAAGTCGCGGCCGCATCTTTGTTCGAGGCTGCCGTGCGCGGGCTTGCTCTGTTCAGCCGCCCGGGACTGACGCCTCCGATCGCAGTAGCGCCCGCGACTCGTATCACAGTCGCGGTCAAAAATCCCGCGGTGCGCCACACCGTCACTGTCGATCGCGTTCGATCCTGGCTGGCCAGCAACGGCCGCGACCCCCGCGAGCATGCGCTGAAGGCCAGACTGCGGAGCGAGAGCGGCCCGATAACGGCAGAGTAGAACGGAATTTTCCGCGTAGTTCCGCGGGCTGAGGCGCGACGCCTAAGGCAACGCACCTGGCGCCCTCCCTGCAGTTCAGCGTCGTGTTCCCTGCAAAGGGGGGGAATAGTCCCCACACAGAAGTACTGGCAAACCCGTAGGGTTATCCAATACACTCAAACTTCGCTAAGAGCTGAATACGGCAAATGACGGTTCGGCGCTCAGGCGAAATTCAGTGAAATTCATCGTCCGAGTGTTCGGCTCCGGGATTTCCTGTGAGCACAAGAGGGGTGTGCGTGTTCTCAAACATACTTTGGATCAGCGGCGTACGTGGCTGCAGCGAAACGGCTCCGGCAGGCATGCGGTTCGCCATTGAGGCGGATGTCGTCGCGGGGCTGGACCGGCTCCGGCGCTCGGCATTCGATGCCGCCGTTCTTTGCCTGCCCTCTGCTGAGTACTCCGATGAGGAGAGCCTGGACGAGTTGCTCCGGCAGGACTCGCAGCTGCCGGTGATCGTTTATCATCCGTTTGGCACGGTTGACGACGCCATTCGCCTGACGCGGCGCGGAGCGTTTTATGTCCTGCTGGGCCACGTCGATAACGACCGTTTGGAAGCGGCCCTCAACATGGCGGCACACAAGCCGCGCCTTGCGCGCGCGCAGCGCGACACCGAGCCGTGGCGGCGGTTCCTGATCGGCGAGAGCCCCGCTATCCGGCAGATCTGTGACGTAATCCAGCTCATCGGAGGCAAACGCTGCACGGTGCTGGTAACCGGGGAAACGGGGACCGGCAAGGAAGTGATCGCCCGCGCCATTCATATGGCCAGTAACCGCGCGCACCTGCCTATGGTGGCCGTCAACTGCACCGCGCTTCCGTCGAATCTGATTGAGACCGAACTGTTCGGCCATACCAAAGGCGCATTCACCGGTGCGCACACCAGCCGCATTGGACGCTTCGAGCAGGCGCACCGCAGCACCTTGTTTCTTGATGAAATCGGCGACCTCCCCCTCCCCGCGCAGGCCAAACTGCTGCGGGTTCTCCAGGAGCAGGAGTTTCAGCGCGTGGGCAGTTGTGAAAACGTGCACGTGGATGTGCGCGTGATCGCCGCTTCCAACGCGGACCTGGAACAAGCGGTTCGTGAGAACCGCTTCCGGGAAGATCTGTTTTATCGCCTCAACGTAGTGCCCGTTCACCTCCCGGCGCTGCGCGAACGGCGGGAGGACATCCCCCTGCTCCTGGACTATTTTGTGGATAAGATCTGCCGCTCGGAAGACACGCCGCTGAAGCGCATCAGTCCGGAGGCGGTGAGCTATCTGATGGAAATGGACTGGCCCGGAAACGTACGCCAGCTGGAACACTCGGTGCAGGTCGCGGTGGCGATGAGCAACGACCGGGAAATGCTCTATCCGGGCGATTTCCCCGTGCGGCGCGCCGCCTCTGTGCATCGCACCGGCGGGTTTGACGAGCCCCTGGTGCGGGTGCCCGAAGAAGGGCTCGATTTCGATGAGGTGGTGACCAGTTTCGAGCGGTCGCTGCTGAACCAGGCGCTCACGGTTTCGGGCGGCAACAAGGCGCGCGCCGCGGATCTTCTGCGCATCAAGCGGACCACCCTGTTGTCGAAGATGAAAACGTTCGACGATCGCTTCGCCGAAGAGACGCCGCGGAAGCCAATGGGCAAGGCCGCAAGCGCGACAGCTCTGGTCGTGGAAAAGGACGGCGCGGTTCGCAAATTCATCGCGCGCACGCTCATGGCTGAAGGTTACCGGGTGCTGGAGGCTGCGGCCAGTTCCGGCGCGCTGGAGCTGTTCAACTGCTGGCGCAAGGACATCGCCGTGGTGGTGACCGGCGTTGAAGTACCAGGCATGGCCGGCGACGAACTCGTGCGGCGCATGCGAAAGTGCCTGCCGTCGTTGCCGGCGGTGGTGGTGGCGGACCATGCGTTCGGTGTGCCCGAACCGGAGATGCCGCAGACCGAGATCGTGCCTCGTCCGTTTACGCCGGAGGACCTGATGGCGGCGGTGACCTCGCTCATCGCGGGGCGCATGGGCCCCGCGGTTCGAGTGGCCTGCGCGTAAAGCGCTGAACCGGTCCGGCCATGCGCCCTGCATCGCTTATCCTGAAACGGTGCTCCGGCGAACACTATGGGCGACCGCTCTGGCGTTCTTCGCCGCGGGGCTCGTGATCGCACAGCGGATCGATTCCTCCGAACTACTCGCAAAAATCCTCGCGCGCGTTCACGCCAACGGCCGCAGTCTGTCGCGCTACATTTGCCGGCAGCGGATCGTACGCCGCTCCTGGGTTCCGCAGCATTCAAGCGGGAAAGGGTGCATTGCGAACCCCGTGGGTGGGACCGCGCCGCAAGGCGCGAAGCTCGCGACGCTGGATCGCGTGTCGCTTGACGTCATCGTGACGCGGGAAACCGAAATGTTCTCCTGGCCCGGCGCATCGCATTTCGAGGCCCGAGACCCCGGCGAGGTGCTCCGGTATGGAGGGTTGTCGGAGAAAGGCGACTTCGGCGCCTTCCTGAGCGCGATCTTCGGTCAGAGCGGCGTTAAATTTCATTACGACGGACCGGCCGCGGGTGGGCTGGTGCGCTTCAGCTACGAGGTTCCGCAGGCGGTCAGCGGCTTCGAAATGCGCGGCGCACGCGGCGTGGGCATCGTCGGATACGAGGGCAGCTTCGACGCCGACCCCCGGACCGGTGATCTGGTGCGCGTCGAAGTCCAGACCATGGGCGCGCCGTCCGGCTCCGGTCTGTGCGGAGCATGGGAACAGATTCGATACCTGCATCAACAGGGAGAGTCGAAGTTACTCGTCCCGGAGCAGACGGCGACAGCGATGTTCTCCGCCGATGGCCACTATGCGGAGAATCAGACCTCGTACGAAGCCTGCCGCCAGTACGGGGTGGAGGCGACGCTCAAATTCGATGACGACGCCACGCCCGTTGCGGTGCCGGCCAAAGATATGCCGCCGCCCTCACCACCCCCGCCCGGTACGGAATTCATTATCCGCCTCGCCACGGCTATCGATTCCGAATCGGCGTGGGCTGGCGATCGCATCGAAGGAACGCTGGCGGCGCCGGCCATCGATCCGGCCACGCACAAGGTTGTCGCGCCGGCCGGGTCCCTCTTCCGGGGCCGAGTTACGCAGATCGAGCACGATTACGAGCCGGCCAGGGACGTGATCGTCGGCCTCACCTTCAACGCGATCGTGCTGAATGGAGTGGATGTTCCGGTCACTCTGGTGCGAGCCGAGCCTGGCGCGACTGGCGTGTGGGCATTCCGCGGGCGGAAAAAGGCCGTGCTCGCGAAAGGATTCGAGTCGCGCTGGCGCGTGCGGACCAAAGAGGATGAGTTTCTCATCGCACCGGTGCGGTGAACGCTACTCGGCGACGTAGATCTCGGCGCTGCGCGCCTCTGTGTGGATTTCGAGGACGCCGGCAGCGACTCGCACCGCTTCCCCCCGCATGCTCCGCAGCTGCGCGCCATCGGCGAGGCCAGTTCCCCCGGTCGGAATGCGCAGGTCCTCGGCGGAAGGTCCCTCGTGGATAACGACGATGGCCCGATCGGCCCCGGCTGTACGCGCGAACACGTAAGCGTGATCGCTTGAAAAAAGATCGGACGTTTTTCCGCGGCGCAGCGCCGGATGTTGCTTTCTCAGCCCGGCCAGAGCGCGCACGTGATCGAAGATCGCGTTCTCCTCAGCCGTGCGGCCCGTGGCGGTGAAGGCGTTTCGTGCATCCCCGGCCCAGCCGCCCGGGAAATCGTGACGGTTGTCCGGATCGGCGCCGCCGCGCATTCCGATCTCGTCGCCGTAGTAGACCAGTGGGGTTCCGCGAACGGCGAACAGGAACGTAAGTGCGCGTTTCAGATCGTCGATGGCCGCGCCGTCCTCACTCATGAAGCGCGGCACGTCGTGATTCCCGAGAAACGTCACCAGCCGCGCTGCGTCAGGGTAGAGCTCGTCGTGTCCGATGACATGCGCCAGCTCGCCGGGCGACTCGTGATGCGCGAAGGTGCGCCGGATGGCGAAAAACAGCGGGAAATCGAAAACGGTATCGATTCCTGTATCCACGCCATCGAAGCCGGCGCGGCCTGCCTGGTAAAAGGAGGTGAGCGCCGGGTCGGCGTCGAATACTTCGCCTACCACCGGCACGCGGGGATAATCGGCATGAATGGCGCTGGTCCAGTCGCGCCAGAATGTGCGCGGCACATAAGGGACTGTGTCTTCGCGAATACCATCCGCACCGCTGCGCCCGATCCACCACAGCGTGTTCTGGATCAGGTAGCGCGCGACCTCGGGGTCGTCCTGATTGAGGTCGGGGAGGATGTTCTGGAACCAGCCGTCGAGCGTGCCGCGCTTGAGCTCCGCCGTGGCGTGCGGGTCGAGCAGCGTCTGCG
>DASRCB010000195.1:0-4975 GCA_035653295.1 Bryobacteraceae bacterium | reverse complement strand
TTCTGCGCGTACCAGAGGTGCACGTGCATGTCCCACAGGCCGGGGATGAGAAACTTGCCGGCGCCATTGACCACCGTCGCTTTGCCCGGCGCGCGCACGGACCGGCTCGCGCCGGCGGACCTGATTTCGTTGCCGGAAATGAGCACGGAGCGGTGCGGGAGCACGCGTCCGGCCTCCACATCGACAATGTTGACGTCGCGAATCAGGACCGTCGCGCGCAATGGCGCGAGCGCGAGCAGAATCGCGAAAAGACGAAACGCCACGGTAATGTTTCAGTGTAAATGAATCAGCTCGGCCGGCTGAAAAAGAGCCCGGACGAGCCGATGCGCAGGATCCTGCGCCGCAACAGATCGAGCGCGGTGTGCGCGGCGAACGTGCGCACCAGCTCGCGATTCGTTGGTGGAAACTGAAAGCGCCGCGCCTCGACATCGTCCGCGCCCGCGACCCCGATGAATACCGTTCCCGTCGGGTTCTCGGCCGTGCCGCCGTCCGGGCCGGCGTAGCCGGTCACCGACACGCCCCAGCTGGTTCCTGCTTTGGCGCGAGCTCGCGCGGCCAACTCGCAGGCTACGGCCTCGCTGACCGCGGTGTGCTTCTCCAACATCTCCGGCGGAACACCGAGCAGCTCGGTTTTCATCGCATCGGTGTAGACCAGAAAGCCGCCCCGGAAATAATCGGAGCTGCCCGGCACGGCCGTGACGCGCGCGCCGAGCATCCCGCCGGTGCAGCTTTCCGCGACGCTGACCGTTTCGCCTCGTTCCCGGAGCAGATGACCGGCCACCACTTCGATGGGCTCGCCGTGACGCGAGTACAGGCGGTCGCCGAGCAGCGGCTCCAGATGCGCGGTTACTTCGTCCAGCAGGCGCTCCGCTTCCTCTGCCGTGGCGCAGCGCGCGCGCAGATGGATCTGGATGTCGCCGCCGCCGGCGAGGATGGTGGTGACCGGATTCGTGTAGCGGGTGTAAACGGGGGCGATGAGCTCATCCAGCGTCGACTCGCCCATACCGGCGACGCGCCAGAAGCGGGTGCGGATCGCCACCGGCGGGTACTTCTGCCGCAGCCGCGGCACGCACACATCGGCGAACAGCGGCTTCAATTCACCCGGTGGACCGGGCAGCAGCATCACCACGCGGTCACCGTTTTCAATCCACTGGCCGGGGGCAGTGCCGCGCGGATTTACGAGCACGTCCGCTCCGGAGATGACGTAAGCCTGACGCCGGTTGCGTTCCGCCATAACGCGCCGAAAACGGCGAAATCGCGCCTCGATTTCGCGGCACACGCTGTCGCTGAATACCAGATCGCGCTCGAGCGCGTCGGCCACAGCTTCCCGCGTGAGATCGTCTTCGGTCGGGCCGAGGCCGCCGCAGAGCACGACCACTTCGGCGCTCGCCCCGCGCACCGCCGCGGCAAGCCGCCGTCGGTCGTCGCCGAGAACGCTCTTGCGCACCACCTCGATCCCGAGCAGGTTCAGTTGCTCGGTCAGGAAAAGCGAGTTGGTGTCGATTTTGTCCGGCGTCAGCAGTTCGGAGCCGACCGCGATAATTTCGGCATCGGGCATGTCGCAGACCGCTCTCAGACGAGCGGGCGGCCCACGATGCCGGCATCCACGCGATACAGCGCGTTGGTTGTCGCCACCATAATCGAGCGCGAGGGCGAGAAGGCGAGCCCCACGATCCCCGGCCCGGACAGGAACAGCTCCGGATTTACGTTGCGGTCGAAACGGACCACGCCGCGGCGGCCGCCGATCGATGCGGCCACGTACAGCCGATCCTCGGCGTCGAAGGCCAGGCCCTGCGGACGGCCCAGACCGCGGTAAAAGACGTCCACCTCGCCCGCCTGCGAGATGCGGTACACCGAGTCATAGCTGGACGTCGTGGGCCCGGTTACGTAGAGAGCGTCCTCCGGTCCGAAGGCGAGATGATAGGCCGCGATGGAAGGCTCCAGCGTGGCGAATACATAGATCTGTCGGGTGCGGCTGATCTTGAAAATGGTGCCGCTGCGGTCCCCGACATACAGGTTCTCGTCGCGGTCAAACGCGATTCCCGTGGCGATGCCCATGCCCTCCACGTACACCGACATGCTGCCGCTCTGGCTGACGGAATAAATGATGCCGTCGTAGCGGCTGGAGACATAAAGGACGCTGTCCCGGTCGATGGCGAGGCCGGTGGCGTTCATCATGTCGGTGACGAACGGACGCGGCGAGTAGTTGAGATCGATCTTGTATACGGCGACTGGCGTCTTCTGCCCGCGCTGCCCGCTAAACGTGGTGTAGACGTTTCCCATGGCGTCTACCGCCGGGTTCGCGACGGGGTGCAGGTTATCGGCGATCTGAATGCCGATATCGCAGGTCCAGGCGGTGCTGGCGCGGTCGCCCGCGGCTACCACCAGATCTCCCGCGGCGCCCTCGGGCACGCGCACCACGACGTAAGAATCGGAACCGACAACGAGTGGGGCCACTGTGTCGCCGATGGTGACGCGCGGGCGTTCCGCGCCGCCGACCATGCTCTTGCCCCGGATCTGAAGCTCGCCTCCGGGTATGGCTGCCGCGGGCGTCACATCGAGAATCTGCGGCCGCCCGTCGGCGTCTTTACGAAGTGCCATATAACCAATGTAGATTGAACCACCGCATCAGCAGTAACAGAATAGCGCCATACGCGCCGGCCATCAGGTCGTCGGCAACAATGCCGGCGCCTTCCGGCAGGCGCTCGAGCTGCCGTACGGGCGGTGGTTTCCAGATGTCGAAAAGCCGGAACAGCAGAAACGCGGCGAGGCACGCCTGCCAGCTGAAAACCGGAGCGGCGGCGAGCGTGAGCCACTGGCCGGCGACTTCATCGACGACGACCAGACCTGGGTCCTTTTTCGCCACGGCCCGCGCGACAGCTGTCGCTGCCGGGATGCCCGCAATGCTCACCACCACCACCCAGAGCAGCAGCCATGCGGGAGCAAAACGGAACCAGTGCGCCGCTGCCCAGGCAATCAGGACGGCGGCAGCGGATCCGGCGGTTCCGGGTCCCACCGGCGCATAGCCGCACCCGAACCACGTCGCGACCAGAAAGGCCGCCGGGTTACGCTTCATCGTCGGGTGTCTGCGGCGGAGCGGCAGGCGTGGAGATGACGTACTCTTCCGACGCCCACTTGCCAAGGTCGATCAGCTTGCAGCGCTCGCTGCAGAACGGGGCGTACTGATTGGTGATGTCGACGTCTTTTTTGCAGATGGGGCACTTCATCGGGCAAGGGGCGCGGTTTGGGGGCGCGGGGCGGCGAGGATGGGGAACGGATTCGGCGCGCGCACGGGCTCCACGGCGGGCGCGTCGATGAGCTCGCCGATCACATCGTAATCGTGGGTCTCGGTAACGCGCATGGTGCGAAACTGGCCGGGGCGCGCCTCGTGATCGCCGAGGTCGTTGATGTAGCAGACGCCGTCGATCTCGGGCGCCTGTGTCGCCATACGGGCTTCCCAGAGCAGCTCCGTTTCCTGCGACGGCCCCTGGAGCAGCACTTCCACCTCGCGGCCGGCCAGCGCGCGATTACGGGCGCGGGAGATGCGGCGCTGCAGGGCCATGAGTTTCCGGCGGCGATTGTAAATGGTGCGCGCGTCCACTTTGCCGTCCAGAGCGTAGCTGGCGCTGGTGTCTTCGTCGGAATAGGCGAACACGCCGAGCCGGTCGAATTTCGCGGCCTTCACGAAGTCGCAGAGCGTTTCGAAATCGGCGTCGGTCTCACCGGGAAAGCCGACGATCATGCTGGTGCGGATGGCCACGCCCGGGATGGCGCCGCGAATGCGCTCCAGCAGCTTCAGGAAGATGTCGCCATTGGCGCCGCGCTTCATGCGCTTCAGCACCGGCGCGCTGGCGTGCTGCAGCGGCATGTCGATGTATTTCACCAGCGAATCGTGCTCGGCGATGGTGTCCAGCAGCTTCTGTGTAACCTTGTTCGGATAGCAGTACAGGAACCGAATCCACTTGCGGTGGTCCGTTTCGATGCCTGCAAGACGAGCGAGCAGATGCGCCAGGCCGTCTTTAATGCCGAGGTCTTCGCCGTAGCAGGTGGTGTCCTGGCCGATGAGGTTGATTTCGCGAACGCCCTGAGCGAACAGGCGCGTAGCCTCGGCCACGACGGATTCGAAGCGACGGCTGCGGAAGGCGCCGCGATACTGCGGGATGACGCAGAAGGTGCAGGGGTGGTCGCAGCCTTCGGCGATCTTGATGTAGGCGAAGTGGCGCGGTGTGGCCAGAATGCGCGGGGTGAGGTCGTGATAAAGATACGGCTGGACGGCGGGCGAGGCATCGGACGATTCGCCCTCGCAGATCGAGACGATACGCTCAAGCTCGTTCGTGCCCACGAGCGCGTCCACTTCGGGCAGGTCCTGGCGGATATCGCCGCGATAGCGCTCGACGAGGCAGCCGGCAACGATCAGCTTCTGCGCGCGGCCGGTTTTCTTGAATTCGGCCATCTCGAGGATGGTGTCGACAGACTCCTGCTTGGCGGGATCGATAAAGCTGCAGGTATTGACCACGATCACGTCGGCCTGCGCCGGGTCGCTGGTGAGCTGGTGCCCGCGGTCGACGAGCTGCCCCATCATGACCTCGCTGTCGACGAGGTTCTTGGGGCATCCAAGACTGACAAAGCCGACCTTCATCCGGCGGCCACAAACGATTGATAAATCACGGTGTTGGTTTGATTCTTCAGGATATCACGCGCGGGCCAAACGCCCGCTCCACAAGTGACGACACTGATGCTTAAAGTTTTGAATTTACAGGCCCGGGCCCGCGCCGTTTGTGGCGCGGGCCGGACCCGGCTGCTCTATCGTCGTCACTGATTGACCGGACGCGTTGTTTTTGGAACGCGACGCCCGGTGGACCACAATTCAACGCACTCGCCGCAACCCGGAACGCGATGTCCGGACTACAGCTCACTGCCTGTACGCTGTCCTCGTCGTTTAATTGGATGCGCATCGTTATCCCTTGCGGTACCG
>DASRCB010000194.1:0-17902 GCA_035653295.1 Bryobacteraceae bacterium | reverse complement strand
GCAGCTCTCTGGAGCGCGGGTCCTCTACAGCATGGGCCGCGAGCACGCGTTGCCGGCGCGCTTTTTCGGCAGCGTCGATGCGCGCACTCGGGTTCCGGCGAAAAACGTCCTGCTGATCGGGGCGCTGTCGCTTGCCGGCGCGTTCCTGATCAGCTACGAGGTCGGCGCCGAGTTACTGAATTTCGGGGCATTCATCGGCTTCATGGGCGTGAATATGGCGGCATTTCTTCATTACTGGCTCCGCGCCGGCCGCAACAACTTCCTGTCGCTCGGATTGCCGCCACTGCTCGGCTTTGGCATCTGCCTGATCATCTGGCTCAGTCTGCCCACGCCGGCCAAGATCGCCGGCGCGACCTGGCTCGTCCTTGGCATCGCCTTCGGCGCGTGGCGGACCCAGGGCTTCAAACGCGTGATTCAGTTCGACGCTCCGAGCGACTGACGCTTACTTCGGAGTGACATCCGTGAGGGGCAGGTCCCAGTGCGCCAGCAGAATCTCGAACCGGCGCTGCTCCTCGCGCTTGTAAGTCGCCTGATCGGGCCAAAGCTGGCGAATCAGCGCCTCCTCGTCGGGATCGGCTGTGGTGGCCACGGTCGAGTTCTTAAAGCGAATGGTGACCCGGTAATCCCAGCGCGCGTCCTCGGTCATATGGTTCGCGGGCTGCTCGATTTTCACCGACAGCATTCTGCCGCGGTCCACTTCTTTCCGCAGCAGCGGGTAATGGTTCTTGAGGAAGAGACTCAGGAACTCCTGCTGGTGCCCCCACTGGACTTTGTAGTAGTACTCGACCGCGTACGGCTCATCGGCGCCGCCTCTGGCGGGCGCCTGGCCGATCACCGGCCAGGAAGCGATCGACAGCGTAAGCGCGAACAGTATCTGCCTCATCGACGATAACCGTATCGCTGCTCGGCCCGCTTGTCAACGCGCGGAGCGGTACATGTACTCTCGTGTCATCGGCCGACGGGGGCTGCCGCGTTTGGCCATCAAAATCTGGCAGACGTCGGTTCCACCGTCCTCGAAGCTCACCGCCGATGCCGCCAGGTACAGCAGCCAGATACGCCAGCTCTCGGGAGAGACTGCCCGGAGGCCGCGCTCGCGGTTGCGTTGCAGCCGCTCGATCCAATGCGTACACGTCAGCCCATAGTGCGGCCGCAGGTTCTCGACGTCGAGCACTTCGAAGCCGGCCGACTCCGCCGCTTCGATCACACTGCTGAGCTCGGCCAGTTCGCCGCCGGGGAACACGTAGCGGCGCAGAAAGAGCGTGTCGGGACCGTCCTTCGTGCCGCCCGGCCGTACGATGCCGTGGTTCAGGAAAAGGCCGCCCGGAGTGAGAAGGTTACTCACCGCGCGGAAGTAGCCCGGCAGCCGCCTGCGGCCGACGTGCTCGAACATGCCGACGGAAGCGATCTTGTCGAACCCGCCGGTCATGGCGCGGTAGTCGCACAGTGAGACGCGCGCACCCGCGGCGCGAGCGTATTCTGCCTGGTTTTCGCTGAGCGTACAGCCTTCGGCACTGGCGCCGAACTCGTGCGCCGCATACAACACCAGAGCGCCCCAGCCACATCCGACGTCGAGGAAGCGCTCGCCGGGCGATAACGCCAGCTTGCGGCAGATCAGATCGAGTTTTGCTTCCTGAGCTTCCTCGAGCGTGACACCGGGCCGCGCGAAGTAGGCGCAGGAGTAAACCATGCGCCGATCCAGAAATGACGCGAAGAAATCGTTGGAGCGGTCGTAGTGGAAGGTGATGTTCGCCCGCGCGCGTCCGCGGGTCTGCAACCAATGCTCGATTCGAAGCGGCGCTACCCTCGTCGCGAGAACTGTGCGGAGTCGGCGGAAAGCCGTTCCGGGTCGCGTCAGGGCGTGACGTATGGCGGCCTTCAGGTCGCCCTCGATCTCCAGATCGCCGCGAACAAAAGCCAACGCCGCGGACCAGGCGTCCAGGCGATCGAATTTGCCTGCCGCGGCGCCACACAACGTGAAACCCTGTGGGCCGGCGTCAGCCCGTGCTCGTGCAGCTTGCATACTCTCCTCGCATCCAAGTGGACGACAAATGATTGTATCGGGCCGCGTGAAACGGTGACTCACGGGAGCCCTGTTCTGCAGTACGAGTGTCGAGGAGGCCCGGATTCACTCCGGACTTGCCGGCGGCGGGGTACCAGAACCCGTCAACCCGGGCGCCCCGGTTGCACCGCTCACAGGGCCCTGAATTCCCGCGTATGATTGTAAACACGTGTATTGGCGGAAGCAGATCTTTGAGCCGCCCCCCCGGCACAGGCGCCAGTACGCCACGATGGTCGTGGCGCCGGCGACGGCGCGCCGTCGCGAGGATTTCCTGACAGTGCCTCTTATGATGCTGGCCGGTACTGCGCTGGTACTCGGGCTGACCCTGGAAGTGCTGACGCCCAGCGGTGAGTTGCACTGGTCGGCGGCGGCCTCCGCGCGGACAGTGGCGGGGAATATGGTGATGCGAACGCCTGGCGGGCCGGTGAAGAAACAGGTTACATCCGCTTCGGAGCGCGCCGGACTCGTGCATTTCACAGTCAGGACCGCTGGGGTGCGCGTAGTCATCCGCCGGACCGACATTCCAAATGCTCCGGAACAGACGGTGACGGATCGGTCGATGCATTTGCCGGCGGGGCATTGGGTGGCTAACGCGACGGCGCCGGGCTTCCGGAACTGGATGACTTATTTTGCTGTCAGGCCGGACGCCCCGACAAACTTGCTGATTCGTCTGAAGCCGAACGTCACGACCTCAGGGCACCGGCAAAAGCGGCGCAGCACGGTTCGGTTCACCGAAAGCGCCCAGGGATGACCGCCGCGCCGGCTGAACCTTCCTAATCGAGCAAGTCCCGCGCGTTCGCGGATGACGACGCCAGCACCGGATGGGACAGCCATGGATAAGGGTTGACCGGCGTCCCCGCCATGCGGATTTCGTAGTGTACATGAGGTCCGGTGACATGCCCGCTGGCTCCGCTGAGTGCGATGACATCGCCGCGCCGCACAGCTTCCCCGGCCACTACCTGGAATGCCGACAAGTGCGCGTACCAGCTTTGAATGCCGTTCCCGTGGTCAATGACCACAAGGCGGCCGTAGCGGCCCGCCCATTCGGCCCGCACCACCACTCCGTCGCCGGTCGCCTGCACTGCCGTCCCTACGGCAGCCGAGATGTCCACCCCCGTGTGGATGGCTCCCTCGCCGGAGAACGGATCGGTGCGCGCGCCGAATGGGCTCTGAATCCGCCCCAGAACCGGCCACAAGCTGGGGCGCGTGTTGATTTGCCACTGGTGCGCGTACTGGCGGAACGCATGCGACAGGGTCGCGGTCTTCAGGAAGTTATATTCCTGCAGGCTTTCGCGGAACGTTGGCATGAGTTCGGGATTGTCGACGGGCTCTGAAGACGGTTTCCGCTCCAGTCCGTAAGCGACGGAAACTTCACTGGCGAACATCTGCAGTGTGGCCAGTTGCTCGGTCTTCTGCTTGTTGATGTTCTGCAATTCGCGATAGCGGGCGCGAAGCGTGTCCACCTCGTGGCGAAGCGAGTTGTAGTGCGCCACCTTCCAAACCATGCGCGCGTAGCTGAAGGCAAATCCCGCGACTGAAAAGAAGCCGATAACTGCAAGAATCAGAACAGAGTAAATCGCTTGTTGAGGAATCTGGATCCGCCGCAGACGCCCGTGCAGCGAGTGCGCGAGTACAACGACGAAGTAAGGCTGGTGCTCCATGAACCTCCCGGTTTGATCCGTTTCGGCCCTGAGTGGTATTGCCGGCTGGAGGACGGCTGGGCCGGAGTCCTTGATGAACGAAGCTTCAGGCTAGCTCGATCCGAGGGTCGTGTCAATCCGATCTAGAGTAATTTATATTACTGTCGAGCCGAGGTCAGTGGCAGTTCCAAGCGCCGTTCTCCCGAAAGGCAAAGGCCCCCGTTCCTGAGCCGGCGCAGGGCGCGGTCGAGGTCCGGCAGTTCGTGCAGTAGATGAACGATCCGTTGGGCCAGTTCGGCAGGCCGGCGAAACTCGAACTACGAGCCATCGTTGCGGACTGGTCGAAGCGGATCGTGTTCACGCCCTCGTCGACTACGGGGTTCTGCACCACCTCGTACGTGTTCCCGATGATCTGGTTGTCCCTGACTTTCGAACTTGCCGCGAGGTGGATGGCGACTTCGCCCAGGGCGCCGGTAATCCCGCGGAATGCGTTCCCCGTGATGCTGGCTCGCGAGCCATTCCATGCGTGCGTGCCCGTTCCGTCGATCTGAATGCATGGCATAGGATTTGGGCCGCAGTCCTCGAATTCGTTGCCGATGATCTGTGGGGCGGCGCCGCTGTCGTAAATGGCGGTGGCCCATGGGCTCGAGGACGGCAAGTCGAACTTTACGCCCATGATCCGCACCTGGGCGCCACGAATTCGGACGCCGACGCCTCCGGCCCGAGGCTCAATGTCACCGCCGGTCATGAGAAACCCGCCTTCCTGCGCCACCTGGTCCACACAGGTGTTCGTGTCGGAACAGACGATCTGATCCAGCCTGCCCCACGAAGCGTCCGTGGCTTCGGCGTCCACGGCGATCCCGGTGGCCGCATTCCGCACGGTGATGTTGCGCAGGACGTACCGGTTCATGGAGCGAACGCGAATCAGGGTAGCGCTGTGCCCGGTCTGATCGATGAAGTTGCAGTTCTCCACCTGCGGCCCTTCATGGACCAGCGCACCGTTATTGCCGGGGTCTCCGTTAAAGTCCAGGAGGGTCATGCCATTCGCCTTTGCCATGAGCATCGAGCCGGTATAAAAGCCCTCGCCCCCTTCGTTAAAGGAGAGCCCGCCTTCGCACACGAAGCGAATACCCGCTCCGGTCGCCACGATGCCGGCGCTGAAGTCATACTCACCGACGGGGATGTAGATCGTACCGCCTTTGTGCGCGGAGCCGTTGTTCTGGAGCCAATCCACCGCCGACTGAAACGCCGCGCTGTCGTCCAGGTGGTCGTTCGGCACGGCGCCAAACGAGTGCACGTTGACCCACGTCCTGTCGCCGGAAAGTGAGCCGCCTCGGGTGGGCAGGCGGCGGAAACCTCCGTTGCCCGATTGTCCCCAAAGAAGCAGGATCCCCGCGGCAGGGATCGCCAGCCAAAACGATCGGGGCATGAGAAAATCGTCGGACGGCTGACCGGTGGTGTCAAGTGCCGACCCGAACCGATCGCTGGATCCAGTGCCGTAAGCCGCTGATTAGAATTTCTCGACGCCTTTCGCTTCCATTTCTGCCGTGGAATCGACGGGGGTGAGGCGGTAGCGGTATTCGCGCTCGACGCCGCTGGGAATGCGGTATTGTTCCATTGGGTACGCGTGGGGGCTCCAGCTGTCGATTCCGCCGGCGCCCATCTCCTTCCAGTCGACGTTCAGCCAGGTTTCGGGGTGGCGGACCATCTGAAATGTGTAAGCGGAGCGCTCCATCTCTTCCTTGGGGAAGTGGCGCGCGGTGACGCAGAGCGGCTGCGCGCCGATGGCCATAATCCCGACGCCCTCCGGATTGGTGAGCGCGACCCAGCGCACGTCAGTCTTGTTGCCGTTCTCCTGCGGGCGCATGTATTCCACCCAGTCCCGATCGACGGTGGTGTGGTACTCGCCGATGCGCTCAAACTTACGGTCGATCATGGTTTCCTTCGGCCCGCGGCCGTACCAGGTGAGCTCCTCGAGGCCAGGCGCGGCGAGTAACTCGGTTCCGAATCGCGGCATCATGGCGAGATTGTCGGCGCCCGGTTTGTAGGAGCAGTCCACCAGCACGTCGCCGGAGCCGTAGATGGTGTAAGTCATGGAGTAAGTCGCGCCTACGACAGGTAAGTCGGCGTTTACAGTGACTCGCGCGCTGGAGGCGTCAATCCTGTCGACGTGCACGTCCTTCACTTCCCAGCGAGGCCCGGCGTCCTTCCAAACGCTGATGTCCTGGCTGTGCGGGAACTCACTCTGCCACTCGTGCAGGGCTTTCCAGGCGCCGCGGTCGTTGTTGGTCGGGGCGCGCCAGAAGTCGGGCCGTGGGCCGCGCTGCAGCAGCGCGGTGTGGCGGAAACGATAGTCGGTGATCAGCCCCTCCGTTTTGTTGAAGCGAAGGGAGAATTCCGAGCCGGTGAAGGTCACGTCGCCGCCATCCTCATCAATCCCCAGCTGCGCCGTCTTAGGCGGATTGAAGGCGGGCGCCGGCGAGTGCATCGGCAGGGGGAACTGATCCCAGGCGATCTCGTGTCCCCTGGGGGCCCAGGAGGTGTCGTGTTTCAGGACGAAGCTGGTGTTCAGCCAGTATTCCACGCCGGGATCGGCCTGGAACCGCGGCAGCAACAGCTGGAACTCCTTCTCGGCGCCGGGCTGGAGGTTCAGGTCGGCGAAATGGCCGCTGGCGACGGTCCTGCCGCCGGCCTTCACCTCCCAGAGACCATCCGCGATATCGGCGGCATTGGTGAAGTCGAACCAGTTTTTCACTTTCACGCGCCCGGTATTCAGATCAACGGCGGTGACGTGGATATTGCGATAGACGTACTTGATGGCCCACAGGCCAGGATGGGGCGTGCGGTCGGCGGCGACCAGGCCGTTGTTGTTGAAGTCATTGTCATTGCGGATGCCGTTCTTGTCCTCCCACCAGCCGCCGTAAGCGAAGAAGGTGGCGTTGGGCGTGTTCTCGCGATACTCGCCCGGAACGGGAAGGCGGATGCCCTGATCGACCCAGTCCCAGACGAAGGCGCCCTGGGCGTTCGTGCCGGAGTAAAACACATCCCAGTATTCCTTCAGGCCGCCGCTGCTGTTGCCCATGGCGTGCTCATATTCACAAAGGATGAGCGGCATGTTCGGACGCTCGGCCGCATGGCGCACCACTTCCTCCGGCGTCGGGTACATGAAGGAGTTAATGTCCGCGCTGGAGCCGCCGTGGCTGGTCGTACCTTCGTAATGGAATGGCCGGGAGGGGTCGCGGTGATGCGTCCATTGATAGACCGCGGCCACGTTGGGGCCATCGCCGGACTCATTGCCGAAGGACCAGATAACAACCGAGGGGTGGTTCTTGTCGCGCTCCACCATGCTCTGCTGACGGTCGAGATAGGCGGCCTGCCACGCGGGATCGTTGCTCAGGCGGTTCTGCGGATTCGTGCCGTAGTGGTGGCATTCGAGGTTGGCCTCATCGAGCACATACAGGCCGTAGCGATCGGTCAGGTCGTACCAGGCGGGATCGTTGGGATAGTGGCTGGTGCGGACGGCGTTGATGTTGAACTGCTTCATCAGACGGATGTCCCGGACCATGCTTTCGATGGGCACGTACTTGGCGGTGTCTTCGCTGTGTTCGTGCCTGTTGACGCCTTTAATCAGGACGGCTTTGCCGTTAATGAGGAAGCGGCCGTTCCTGATCTCGACTTTGCGGAAGCCGACGTTGACGGGGATGACTTCCTGGACATCGCCGGCGTGGTCCTCCAGGGTGAGCAGGAGCTTATAAAGGTACGGCGTTTCGGCGGTCCACTTGCTCGGGTTGGGAACTGCCTGGTCGAGATCGATGGACGTTTCCGCGGAGGCGGCGAGCTGCACCTCCCTGCTCATAGGCTTGCCCACCGGCGAGCCATTCGCATCAAGCAACTGCGCCGTGAAGGTCGCTTTGGTGGGCTGCGCCGCCGCGTTGGCGACGGCGGCATGGACCGTCAGCCGGGCGTCGTGGTAGGCCTTGTCGAGTTCGGTATGCACTTCGAAATCGCGGACATGCTGTTCCGCGGTGGACCACAGGTAGACGTCGCGAAAAATGCCGCTCATGCGCCACATATCCTGGTCTTCGAGAAATGCGCCGTCGCCGAACCGATACACCTCTACGGCCAGCAGGTTCTCGCCGTGTTTCAAATGAGGGGTGAGGTCGAACTCGGCGGGAGTACGGCTGTCTTCGTGATAGCCGAGCTTGACCCCGTTCAGCCAGGCATAGAAACAGGAATCGACGCCGTCGAAGTGAAGGTATACGCGGCGGCCGTTCCAGGACGGAGGCACGGTGAAGGTGACGCGATAACTGCCGACGGGGTTGAAATCATAAGGCGGGGTGGGAGGACCTTTGGGGTCCTGCGGCCAGGGATAGATGATGTTGGTGTAGATAGGGATGTCGAAGCCGTGGAGCTGCCAGCTGGCGGGCACGGGCATGGTGCGCCAGTCGGCGTCGGAGAAATCGGGCCGGTAGAATTCGAGCGGTCGCTCGGCGGGGCGGAGGGAGCCATGGAACTTCCAATCGCCATTGAGGAGCTGGAACCAGGGCGAGGCGTAACGGTCGCCGGCTTTGGCCAGTTCGGCATTGGGGTAGATCATCATGGTGGCGTGCGGCGGCTCGGTTCCAAGATGAATGATGGCGGGGTTGTCCCATTCGGGTTTCTCGGCCAGGAGGGCGGTGCAGGACAGTATCAGGGCGATGATGACGCGCATAGGAACCACTAACTTATCAGGTGTGAGGAAGAGCCGGGGTTTCTCGGGCGGTCGTGGATACCTAAGGCCGCACACGATTTCGGCGAGTGCTTCTCGGTTGATTCAGGGCAAAGAGAAGAGGCGGGCTGAGAGCCCGACGTGCAAGCCAAAGGCTCGCACCACAATCGGCATTTCAGGACAATGTCCAAAGTTCAGAGGCGGGCTGAGAGCCCGAGGTGCAAGCCAAAGGCTCGCACCACAATCGGGCGCGGGTGGTGATAGGCTACAGGCCGGGAAGGAGGTCGTTATGGTCACCGCTGTAGACCTCGAGTTCACCGAGGTGAAGGTTGCACCCGCGCTCGCCGTCCAGATGTCCGGCAAATGCCCGCCCGATCCGGCGGCCATTGGGCCCGCGGTGCGGAGCGCATTCGAATCGCTGATGAGCTTTGTCCACCGCCGCGCGCTCGCGCCGAACGGGCCGCCGCGCACGATTTACACCGCACACGGGCGGGACGGCGTTTCGTTTATCGTGGCCATGCCCGTTGCGGCAGGGCCGGTGAAGCCATTCGACGAACCGCACCTGAAGGTGGAGACACTTCCAGGGATGAAAGCTTATCGATTTACGCATCATGGTCCGTATGCGGGTTTGGGATCAACGTACGAGCACATCACCGAGTTCATGATCCAGAAGCGCTGGATGAAGTCGCAGGCCGACTGGAATCGGTACATGCCGATGTGGGAAGAGTATCTGAACAATCCGGAAACGACGCCAGCAGCGGAGCTGAAGACGTACATTTACCTGCCCGCGGCGTGACATTGGGTTCGTTTTGCACGTTCGCGGCGGAGCGTTGCTTTTGCAGCTCTTTCAGCTTCGCCCAGGACCTCTCATAAGCACGGCGGAATGAGTTTTCGTATCGCTGGAGCTTTGCCACCTCAGGCGAGAGCATGACGTCGGACATGGCGAGCATGGGGTTGTGTGAGTCGTGCTCGTATGCGGCGCGATCCATGTGGAAGAGGATGATCTTCTGCATGCGCTTCATACGCCAGTGGCAGGCCACCATGTCATCGACGAGGAAGTGCTCCAGTCCGGTGGCGGGCTGAAGCTGTTTGACGAATTCGGCGTGGATGCGCTCGAATTCGGCGGGGTCCTCAAAGGCGAGGACGACGGTACTGGAAGTAGCACCGTGTTTCATGGCGTTCTGAGAGGACGCGGCCTTGCCCGCATCGGTGCGGGGGCCGGTGGACGATTGTGCGTTCTGCCGGTTGGCGGCGATCTGTGCTGCGGAGCTCATCAGCTCCTCCTTTCTATCCACAGTCTTATCAGTCGGGGGGTCGAAAACGAACTTTCGGGTGGGAGAAAGCGGGGGTAAGCAAAGGCTACGATTGGAGTTATCGTTTTTTGCCTGGGTTGTGAACGAACCAGGACAGGCGGGGCTGAGAGCCCCGCCGCAGGCTGAGAGCCTGCCCCACAAAAACCCTTGATGTCCCAAAAGCGGACAGTTGTCTGGTTCCCAAGCTGTTCAAGATGAATGAGTTGCGGGTGGCAGGAGTCTTGCACCGGTGATTGGCTCGCTATAGTGGTGGGTGAGCAAACATAACCTATGAATACGCTCGGCAGTGCGGACAGCCGCATTCTTGTCGCCGACGATCAACCGGATGTGATCGAGGCGCTGCGGCTGCTGCTGAAGGCGGAAGGCTACAAGATCGAGACGGCAACGTCTCCGGCGCAGATCCTGGCGGCCATCGAGGCGAAGGACTTCGACGCTGTGCTGATGGACCTGAACTACAGCCGGGACACGACGTCGGGAGCCGAAGGGCTGGACCTGCTGACGCGCATCCAAGCCATCGACAGCCTGCTGCCGGTGATCGTAATGACGGCGTGGGGGTCAGTAGGGCTGGCCGTGGAGGCGATGCGGCGGGGGGCCGCGGACTTCGTGCAGAAGCCGTGGGAAAACGAGCGCATCCTCAGCATCGTACGGACGCAGATCGAGCTCAGCCGGGCGCGGCGGCAGGGGCAGCGCCTGGAAGCGGAGAATCGGCTGCTGCGGGCCGAGGGCATGCCGACGATGATCGCCGAGGCGCCGTCAATGAAGCCGGTGCTGGACATCATGTCGCGGGTGGGGCCGTCGGACGCGAATGTGCTGATCACCGGCGAACCTGGAACCGGCAAAGAGGTGGTGGCGCGATCGCTGTACGCGATTTCGCCGCGCGCGGGCAAGCCCATGGTCACGGTGAACGCGGGCGGGCTGGCGGAGGGCGTGTTCGAGAGCGAGTTGTTCGGTCACATCAAGGGCGCCTTCACCGATGCGCGCATGGATCGGGTGGGTCGCTTCGAGCTGGCCGATGGCGGCACGCTGTTCCTGGACGAGATCGCGAACGTGCCGCTGAATCTGCAGGCGAAAATGCTGCGCGTGCTGGAGACGGGCGAAATGGAGCGGGTTGGTTCGTCGAAGACGCGCCGCGTGGACGTGCGGGTGATCTCGGCGACGAACGCGAACCTCGAGGAGGAGGTGGCGAACAGCCGCTTTCGCGAGGACCTCTTGTTTCGCCTTAACACAATCGAGATTCACCTTCCGCCGCTGCGCGACCGGCGCGAGGACATTCCACTCCTCGCCAATCATTTCCTGGGAATGCACGCGCAGCGGTACCGCAAACGCATCGGGGGATTCGATATGGCTGCGACGCAGTCGCTGCTGGAGCATCCCTGGCAGGGGAACGTGCGGGAGCTGAACCACGTGATCGAGCGCGCGGTGCTGATGGCGCAGAACTCGCTGATTCACGCCGGCGACCTCGCGCTGCGCACCTCGCGCGATTCGGCACCGCGGCTGGAGGACATGACCATCGAAGAAGTGGAGGCGTTTCTGATCCGGAAAACGCTGGCCCGGTACAACGGCAATGTGAGCCATGCGGCGAGCGCGCTGGGACTGTCGAGGAGTGCATTGTACCGTCGGTTGCAGCGGTATGGGATGTGAGGATGTCCGGGGGCCGGGAACCGGGAACCGTGGACCGGGCGCCGGGGACCGGGCGCCGGGGACCGCGCACACCCGTGCCTTTGTGATTTGATTGTGCGGTGCAGAGGATACAGAACTTCCGCGATTTGGATGCCTGGCAGCAGGCAATCGAGCTGACTCCACCCGTCTATCGCTTGCTTCGCAAGCTGCCCCGGGAAGAGACGTTTGCTCTGGCTGCGCAGATAAGGAGAGCTGTGGTCTCGGTTCCGGCAAATATTGCCGAAGGACATGCGCGACAGTACACGCGTGAATTTCTGCAATATCTTGCCATTTCACGAGGTAGTCTTGCCGAACTGGAGACACTGCTCATTGTCGGGCGGAAACTCGATTATTTCGACGATGAGGATTTGCAGCCCGTAGCGGCTCACGTCAAAAGGGTCCGAATGCTCCTTCACGGGCTCACGCGCCGTTTAGGCGGACCCCGGACCCCGCACCCCGGTTCCCGGGAGGCCGAGGCGGAGGCCGACACTCAACAGACGCGGAGCGGGCGGCCTTGAACATCCGCCGGCCCACCATCGTCCACGAACAGCGCATGCTGCTGCTGGCGCTGGCGGCTGGGGCGCCGGCGGTGATTACGTCCATGATTATCGTCTGGTTTCTTGCCGACTACCCGTCGCGGGTGCAGTGGACGTTGTCGGTGGTCATTGTTGGGGTGTGGCTGGGGTGCGCGTTCAGCATTCGTGAGCGGGTCGCGCAGCCGCTGCGAACCGTGGCCAACTTACTCGAGGCGATGCGCGAGGGGGATTACTCGATTCGCGGGCGCGACGCGCGGAATGAGGATGCGCTGCAGGACGTGATGGTGCAGGTAAACGCCATGAGCGCCACGCTGCAGGAGCAGAGGCTCGGCGCGCTGGAAGCGACTACGCTGCTGCGCAAGGTGATGGAGGAGATCGACGTCGCCATTTTCACCTTTGATAATCAGCATAAGCTGCGGCTGGTGAATCGCGCGGGGACGCAGTTGCTGTCGCAGCCCATGGAACGGCTGATCGGACTGCAGGCGACGGACCTCGGATTAGACGAGTTTCTCGAAGGCGAGGTCGAGCGCACGGTGCAGCGCACGTTCCCTGGAGGAACACGGCGCTGGGGCATTGGGCGGACCAGCTTTCGCGAGGGAGGGTTGCCGCATCAGTTGCTGGTGGTGACGGACCTGACCCGCCCGTTGCGTGAAGAGGAGTTAAAGGCGTGGCAGCGGCTGGTCCGGGTGCTGGGGCACGAGCTGAACAATTCGCTGGCGCCGATCAAGTCGATTGCGGGGAGTCTCGAGACGCTGGTCGGGCGCGACCCGCTGCCCGAGGACTGGCGCGAGGACATGCAGCGCGGGCTGAGCATTATCGCCAGCCGCAGCGAGGCCCTGAGCCGTTTCATGACCGCGTATGCCCGGCTCGCGAAACTGCCTCCGCCGAAGCTGGCGCCGTTCGCGGTGGGCGATCTGGTGCGGCGGGTGGTGAAGCTGGAGACGCGTGTAAGGCCGGAGCTGACGGCGGGTCCGGAGCTCACGGCGCTGGGCGACTGCGATCAGCTGGAGCAGGCGCTCATCAATCTGCTGCGCAATGCCGCCGAGGCTTCACTCGAGACTGGCGGCGGCGTCCGGGTGTGGTGGCGCGCCGAGAACTCACATGTGGAGGTTGGGATTCGCGACGAGGGTCCGGGGCTGTCGAACACGTCCAACCTGTTCGTCCCGTTCTTTACAACGAAGCCGGGCGGATCGGGAATCGGGCTGGTGCTGAGCCGCCAAATCGCGGAGGCGCACGGCGGAACGCTGACGCTGCAGAACGCGGCGGAAGGTCGCGGCTGCGAGGCGCGGCTGATTCTGCCGGTGTAGGCGGCCCGCGAATTCTATACTTTGATCAGGATGCTGTATTTCCTGCTGCTCGCGATGGCCGGGGGAGGGACTTCGACGCCGAGTACCGCGGTGGTGACCGAGCCTGTGGCCAACATGTACTCCCGGCCGACGCGCGACGCCGATGTGGTTTCGCAGGCGATTTATTCGACTAACGTTTCAATCATCGAGGAACAGAAGAACTGGCTGAAGATTCGCACGCCGGACGCGTACACGGGCTGGATCGAATCGTCCGCGGCGGTGCGCAGGGGGGCTTATGCCGCGAGCGGCCGGGTCGCGGAGGTGGCCAACCTGTTTGCCAGCGTTTATCGCGAAAAAGACATTACGAAGCATCAGCCGGTGATTACGGTTCCGCTGGAAGCGAAGCTGGAGGTGATCGCCGGGCCGGTGGGGGCGGATGATCGATGGCTGGAGGTCCGGCTGCCCGACGAGCGGACCGCGTGGGTGCAGTCGGGCGATGTGCAGTTCAATATTCAGAAGCTGTCGATACGCGACGTGATCGAATACAGCCGGCGGTTTCTGGGGCTGCCGTATTTGTGGGGCGGGACATCCACCTTTGGGTACGACTGCTCGGGATTCACGCAGATGCTGTGCCGGCGGCGCGGGGTGCTGATTCCACGCGATGCGGACCAGCAGGCGGCGTGGGAGGGGATGGAGAAGGTCGCGCTCGACCGGCTGGAGCCGGGGGACCTGCTCTATTTCGGCTCGCGGCCGGACCATATTACGCACACCGGGATGTATATCGGCAATAGCGAGTTCATTAATGCCACGCCCCACTTACATCCGGTGATTCAGATCTGCAGCCTTGGGGACGCGCACTGGAAGGAGCTGCTGGTGGCGGCGCGGAGGCTGAAGTAGGCTTTGATTATGGCGACGACGGCGGTAACGGTTGACGAATACCTGCGGACGAGCTTCGAGGATGGAGACCGGGAGTACGTCGATGGAGAAATCCTGGAGCGAAATTTGGGAGAAAACGGGCACGCGCGCCTGCAGACCAAGCTCTCGTCGTACCTTCTTGTGCATTACCCGCAGTACTGGGTGGCGGTGGAAATGCGAGTGCAGGTTAGGGCGACGCGCTTTCGGGTTCCGGACATCACTGTACTTCGTACGGAAACCTGGGAGCCCGCAATCATAACAGAACCGCCGCATGTTGTCGTTGAGCTCCTGTCGCCAGATGACCGCGCGGCAGACATTCAGAAGAAAATCGCGGAGTATCTGAGCTTCGGAGTCCCGTACGTGTGGGTTATCGATCCCAAAACACGAGCTGCCTGGGTCTGGACGAGCGAAGGCGCGCGCACCGTGACCGACGGCGTATTGCGCGCCTTTGATCCCGATATCGAAGTTCCGCTGGCGGCGTTATGAACCGGCGCGACATGCTGAAATCCGCTGCTCTTGGGGCGATGCTTCCGGCGGCGGCCGCGACGACGTCCTCCGGCGACGCGAAGCTCGAAACCGAGATTATCCGGCTCAAGCTGCGGCACACGTGGACGACGGTGATGTCGTCGAGCGACTATCGCGACACGCTGCACGTGCGCTACATCCGGGACGGGATCACGGGTCACGGTGAAGGCGCGCCGATCGTCCGCTATAAAGAAGACGCGAAGGGCGCGCAGGTGGCGGTGGAGTCGGTTCGCGATCTGCTCGTGGCGGCGAATCCGTGGCAATTCGAGAAGGTGATGGCGGAGGTGTTCGCGCGCATCCAGGGGCAGTGGGCGGCGAAATCGGCGATCAATATTGCCCTGATGGACTGGGTTGGTCAGAAGCTCGGCGTGCCGCTGTATCAGTATTTCGGGCTGGATCCGAAGGACGCCCCGGTGACCACGTTTTCGATTGGCATCGACGATCCGGCAAAGACACGGCAGAAGGTTGAAGAAGCGGCCCCATACCCGGTGCTGAAGATCAAGGTGGGGCTGGACTCGGACGAGCAGACCATTAACGCCGTGCGAAGCGTCACGGACAAGCCACTGCGCGTGGACGCCAACGAAGGCTGGACCAATAAGGAAGTGGCGCTGCGGAAGATTGAATGGCTATCGAAGAAGGGCGTGGAATTCGTAGAGCAGCCCATGCCCGCGGCGCAGCTTGACGATATTCGGTGGCTGCACGAACGGTCGCCCCTGCCGCTCATTGCCGACGAGTCGGTACTGCATCCGAGCGACATTCCGAAGCTGATCGGCGCATTTGACGGGATCAACGTGAAGCTGGACAAATGCGGCGGCATGCTGGAGGCATACCGCGAGATTCAGATCGCGAAGGCGCTGGGGATGAAGACCATGCTGGGCTGCATGATTTCCAGCTCGTGCACTGTGACCGCGGCAGCGGAGCTGTCGCCTTTCGTGAACTATGCGGATCTGGACGGGAATCTCCTGATCGCCAACGACCCTTATCGCGGGGTCGAGGTTCGCGACGGAAAGCTGATTCTGCCCGATCGGCCGGGACTGGGACTGCTTCCCGCGAAGTAACAGGCCGGCTGGGAGCCTGCCCCTCAACGCTATCCACAAAACCTGCTTGCCGCGCCCGCCGCATTTGATCTACAATGCAGAAATAATCATGGGCGAGCATCCGGGGGAGTTCGAGCAGATTGTCATGCTGGCCGTGCTGCGGCTGGGCGACAAAGCTTACGGCGTGCCGATACGGCGCGAGATCGAGAAGCGGGCCGGGCGCGCGGTTACGGTTGGGGCGCTGTATTCGACGCTGGATCGGCTGGAGGCGAAGGGGTATCTGAGTTCGTGGTTCGCCGATCCGGTTCCCGAGCGCGGCGGACGGTCGCGGCGATATTTCCGTGTGGAGCCAGCGGGTATCGAAGCCCTCACCTCCGCGCGCCAGATGTTCGATCGCATGTGGAAAGGGGTGCGGCTTGCCTGAAGCGGGAGGGACCCCGCCGCGCATCGCGGAGAAGCTGCTGAGACGGCTGGCGCCGGGGAGGGAAGGCGAGATCATCGCCGGCGATCTGCGCGAGGAGTTCGAATCACGCGGCCGAATCTGGTACTGGAGCCAGGTGCTGAGCTGCGCGGCGGTGCGGCTGTCGCCGCATCGGCTGACGGCGCCGGATCTGGGGCAGGATTTCCATTACGCGGTTCGCGTGCTGCGGCGCAATCCTGGGTATGCGATGACTGCGATGGTTTGTCTGGCCCTTGGAATCGGAGTGAACAGCACCGTGTTCACGATGGTGAACGAGTTGTTCTGGCAGCCTCTGCCCGTTGCGCAGGCAAACCGAGTGATGGCCATCGGCCGCGAGAGCGAGGACTCGACCTGCTCTTATCGCGATTACCTCGAATTCGAGCGGCGGCTTGCGCCGCCGGCAGGGGCCATATTCTCCGGGCTCCTTGCCTACGACGATTCCGCCACGTCACTGGACACAGGCGAGGTCAGCCAATTCATCATGGCCGAGGCTGTATCGGCGAATTTCGCCGAGGTGCTGCAACTGCCGGTGCAGGCAGGACGGTGGTTCACCACCGCGGACGAGCAACGGGGCGCCGACCCGGTAGCGGTGCTCAGCGATGGCGCCTGGACCCGGCGCTACGGACGGAGCCCGACGGCGATCGGGCAGCGCGTACGGCTGGAGTCGCGATGGTACCGGATTGTCGGCGTGGCGCCGCGCGGATTTTTGGGGTTGTCGCCTCCACACACGGCCGAGTTGTGGATCCCTTTCGCCGCGCAACCCTGGGTGAGCGATCTGCTGGCCAATGCGGGCGAACGCGAGCGGCCGCGCGTGCGCGTGATCGGACGGCTTGCGCCAGGCGTCGGGATGCGGCAGGCGGAGGCGGCGCTGAAGGCGGTGGACGTACAGGTTCGGCGTGAGTTCCCGCGTGACAACACATCAACAGGCCCGCTGACGGTCGCCGTCGCGGCCGGTGCATCGATGCCGATGGTGCGTGAGGTGGCCACTCCGATAGCAACACTGCTGCTTACGGTAACGGGCATCGTGCTTCTGATCGCGTGCGTGAATGTGGCAAACCTGCTGCTGTCGCGTTCCGTAGTGCGTCAGCGGGAAATGGCAGTGCGCCGCGCGCTGGGGGCATCGCGCTGGCGTCTGGCGCGGCAGATGCTGGCCGAAGGACTCGCGCTCGCGGCGGGAGGCGCTGCATTCGGACTATGCGTGGGAGCGGGCGCAAACGTGCTTCTGGCGCGATCGCTTCCGGCGCTCCCGCACATCGGCATGGTCAACCTGAACCTGCACGTGAACTGGCGCGTCGCGGCGTTTGCGGCGGGAGCGGGGTTGCTCAGCGCGGTGCTGTTCACCCTTTCGCCGGCGCTGGAACATTCGCGCCCGGACCTGACGAATTCGCTCCGGAGCGACGGGTCCGGGGCCCGACGCATGCGCCAGCGCGATATCTATGTGGTGGCGCAGGTCGCACTATCACTGACGCTGTTGATCGCTGCGACGCTGCTGGTGCGAGGGTTGCAGCACGCACAGAACATGGATCCCGGGTTTTCGATGGAGCACAGGCTGGCGGCGCGGATCTATGTCTCCGAGCCGGAGTACACGGAGGCGAGCGGGCGCGTATTCGTACAGCGGCTGCTGGACGCGGTCCGCGCCACGCCTGGAGTGCGAAGCGCCACGTTGAGTTTGACCACGCCGCTGAACATGTCGGACTCGGTGTGCGCGGCGGTGGATGAGAGCACACGGCCGCGCCGGGCGCGGTCGGACGTGGTCATACCCGG
>DASRCB010000193.1:0-21633 GCA_035653295.1 Bryobacteraceae bacterium | reverse complement strand
GCCAACGCGAACTCGTGACGCGTGCTGTCGATGGCTGAATCCAGCCGGTGCAGCACACGGTCCGCGGCAAGCTGCGCCAGCACCGCCTGGGCGATCGTGTACAGCCCGGACACGATTAGAAGGATGGCGACCAGCCGCGCCACGTCTTCCGCCTGGCGGCTGTAGAGCATCAGCCTGTCGCTGACTACCTGCGCCTGGCTCTCGGCGCCGGACGGAATGTAATCGTACGGGCGTACGTTCCAGAACACGTGGATCGCGACATAGATCGTCACCAGACCCGCGGCGACAAGAATCAAGAAGGTGAATCTGCGTAGCCAGAGCATATTATTAGGCCTTACCAGGGCCCAGTCCTGGATTTTACGCCAGATAGCACGGTTGTGGTAACGGGTAGCGTACCGGTACCCGGCGGCGCTGGCTCGCGCTTTTAGCGGTTTTGCAGGCGTCGGCGCGAATCGCCAACTCCTCCACCCCGCGATAGAATAAAGGGCGTTCCCTGGAGGTTCTCCATGTCTTCATTCCGCGCGGCGCACGCGCTGCTACTACTCCCGCTTTCATTTGCCGTTCTCAAGGCGGCCGACGCTCGACCGACGGTCGATGAGATCGTTCAGAAATACATTGACGCTCGTGGCGGACTCGAAAAGATTCACGCCATTCAGACTGTAAAAATGGTCGGCTCCGCCGACTTCAACGGTCAGATGCAGGGAGAAATCACGGTCCAGACCAAACGCCCGAACCTTTTCCGTTTCGATATGAGCCCGCCTCAGGGTTCCGTCATCCAGGCCTTCGATGGAACCACCTCGTGGAGCGTCAACCCGTTCACGGGGGGCGTCGAGCCGAAGAAGGATCCCGATGCCGATACGGCCGCCGCCGCCGACCTGCACGACATCGATGGCAGCCTGGTCGATTACAAAACCAAGGGAAACAAGGTCGAACTCCAGGGCGTGGAAGACGTGAACGGCAGTCCGGCATACAAACTGAAGGTCACTTCCAAGGGCGGCACGGTGAGCACAGTGTGGATCGACAAGGCTACTTACCACGACGTGAAAATGGCCCAGACCCGGCCCATGAACGGCCAGGATGTGGAGGTCACCGTGTTGCTCAGCAACTTCAAGCCGGTGAACGGAGTGCTGACGCCCTTCACCTTCGATCAGTCTTTCGGCGAAATGAACATGAAGATCGATTTCACCTCGGCGCAGGCGAACGTGCCCATCGACGATGCGATCTTTCACATGCCCGCATCTTCCTCCACCGCGGCCCCGAACGGCGCGACGAAGTAGCGCAGTGCGCGAGAACCGCGCAATCCCTGTGATAGAGTATCCGGTTTGAAACCCGGAGCGATTGACTACCTGATCCTGGCGATTTACTTCGCCTACGTTCTCGGCATCGGCTGGCTGGTCAAGCGCAAGGTAACCACCGCAACCGAGTTTCTCACCTCCGGGCACTCCATCCCGGTCTGGGTTACCAGCCTCGCCTTCATTGCCACCAACCTCGGCGCGCAGGAGGTAATCGGCATGTGCGCTTCCGGGGCCAAATACGGAATCATGACCGCGCAGTTCTACTGGCTGGGCGCCATTCCGGCCATGATGTTCGTGGGCGTGTTCATGATGCCGTTCTATTACGGCAGCAAGGCGCGCAGCGTGCCCGAGTACCTCAAACTGCGCTTCGACGAGAAAACCCGCGGGTTCAACGCCATCACTTTCGCGGTGATGACCATCTTCTCCTCCGGCATCTCCATGTACGCTCTCGGGCTCATGTTCGAACTGGTGCTGGGCTGGAGCTTCACCGCCTCCGTGCTGTTGTCGGCCTTCATCGTCCTTGTTTATACGTATCTCGGCGGCCTCACCAGCGCCATTTACAACGAGGTGCTCCAGTTCTTCCTTATCGTGCTGGGGTTCGCGCCGCTGGCCATACTCGCCGTCTGGAAGGCGGGTGGATGGAACGGCGTGGTGCACCGCATCCCGCCGGTGATGACGCACACATGGAAATACGCGGCGCACTCCAGCGAGAATCCCATGGGCATCGAAGTGTTCGGCATGGTGGTTGGACTCGGTTTCGTGTTGTCGTTCGGCTACTGGTGTACGAACTTCCTGGTGGTGCAGCGCGCCATGGCCGCCAACTCCATGCACGCCGCGCGACAGACGCCTCTGATCGCCGCCTTCCCGAAAATGTTCATGCCCTTCGTGGTCATTCTGCCTGGCGTGGCCGCGCTCGCCCTGAACAATATGGGCATTCAGGGCATCCTCGTTCCGAAAGGCAACGCATTCAATTACGACGAAGTACTGACGCGTCTCATGGCCCAGTTCTATCCCAGCGGCCTTCTGGGCGTCGGCCTGACGGCGCTGTTCGCATCGTTCATGTCCGGAATGGCGGGTAATGTGACGGCCTTCAACACCGTTATTACCTACGACATCTATCAGGGCTACATCAGGAAAAACGCGCCGGACCGCCATTACCTCACAGTCGGACGCATTACCACCGTTGTCGGCGTGATCCTCTCCATCGGCACCGCCTACATTGCGACCGCGTTCAACAACATCATGGATTTCCTCCAGCTGGTGTTCGGCTTCGTGAACGCGCCGCTGTTCGGAACATTTCTGCTGGGCATGTTCTGGAAGCGCACCACCGCGAATGGCGCATTCACCGGGTTGGTTTCGGGGACCGGGGCGGCCCTCGCCACCTTCGCCCTGACCCGCGCGGAGAACAAGGGCGGCTTCCTCGGCGTCATCCACGAGTTCCCGTCATCCATGGCCCAGAACTTCTGGATTTCGATTATTGCGTTCGCGGTATGCGTCAGCGTGACCGCCATCGTAAGCATGATTACCACTCCGAAACCGGATCGCGAGCTGGAGAGTCTGGTGTACGGGTTGACGAAAATCCCGCATGAGGCAGGCGTGCCATGGTACAAGCGGCCGGGTCCGCTCGCCGTGGTGGTGGGGCTGCTCACGGTGATTCTGAATATCATCTTCTGGTAGCCTGGTAGCCAAATGGAAGACCTTCGCGTTCCGATCGGATCGTTCTTCGTCATTCTGGGCATTCTCATGCTCATCGCCGCGGGCCTGGCGCGAGGCAACGCGCCGCTCGCCCCTCCCAACGTCAACCTGTGGTGCGGAGCCGCGAACCTGGTTTTCGGAGGCATTATGCTATGGCTGGCGCGGCGAGCGGCATAGCCGAGGCGTTCGCCGCGCGTTTCGGCGCGCAGCCGGCCGTGTTCCGTGCTCCCGGCCGGGTCAACCTGATCGGCGAGCACACCGACTACAACCTGGGTTTCGTCCTGCCCATCGCCATCGATTTCGCCTGCTGGACGGCATCGGCTCCAAACAAAGATGGCGCGCTGCGCGTGTACTCGGAGAACGTGAAGGAGACGCGTGAGTGGCCGCTGGCAACGATTCCCGAACTCCGGCCGGCGCACGACTGGTCCGATTACGTGGTCGGCGTGGCCCGCCAGATCCCAGATCTGAAGGCGCTCGACGTCCTCATTCGCAGCGATGTGCCTGTCGGCGCGGGGCTCAGCTCATCGGCTGCGCTCGAGGTTTCTTCCGCTCTGGCGCTGGGCAGCGATGCGCGCGGCGTCGATCTCGCGCGCCTGGCGCGGCGCTCCGAAAACGAATTTGTGGGCATGCCGTGCGGCATCATGGACCAATACGCCTCCGTTTTCGGCCGCGAAGGCGCCGCGATACTCATCGACTGTCGCAGCCTCGAGTATCAGCCCGTCGATTTGCCGGGCGGCGTGGAGATCGTCGCCGTGAATTCACTGGTGAAGCACGAGCTGGGCGGTTCCGCCTACCGAGAGCGCGTGCGCGAGTGCGCCGAGGCGGTCGAGGCGATTCGCGCCGGCGGGCATCCGGAAGTCGCGTCGCTGCGCGACGCCCATGTGGAACAGCTCTCCCTGATTGCCGATCCGGTTGTGCGCCGCCGCGCCCGACACATCATCACCGAGGACGAGCGCGTTGAGGAATTTGTCACTGGCGCGGCTCGCGGGGATCTGGCAACCATGGGCCGGCTTTTCGTCGAATCGCACCGCAGCCTGCAGCACGACTACGAAGTCAGCTGTGAGGAGCTGGATTTCCTGGTGGATTCCGCCCTCGCCATCCCGGGCGTTATCGGGGCCCGCATGACCGGCGGCGGTTTCGGCGGCTGCACCGTGAATCTGGTGCGTCAGGCCGATCGAGAAAGCTTCGAGCGGGAAATCCAAGCGCGCTACCAGGCGCGCTTCGGCATTAAGCCGGAAATTTACGACGTGAAACCTTCGGAAGGCGCGGGGCCCGCGAAAATGTCCTGAGAGAACGCCGCCCCTCGGTGTACTATCTGGCATCAACATAGTCCTCTTCCTCCGAGGCCTGAATCGGGAGCGGGTCAAAAGCACACATTCCGCCCGCTCCCACTCTTTCCTGCTCGGCCACAACTTTTCGCGCTAACCTGCATCTCATTGTCATGACCGTGGCATTCCTCGGACTCGGCAGCATGGGCGCCGGCATGGCCCGCAATCTCGTCCGCGCCGGACTGGACGTGATCGTCTGGAACCGCACCGCTGCGAAAACTCGCGAGGTCGAAGGCGCACGGCCCGCGAACAGCATCGCCGAAGCGGCCGCTGCGGGCGTCGCCTTTACCATGCTGGCCGACGATGCCGCTCTCGAATCGGTGGTCTTCGGCCCCGGCGGCATGCTCGAAACGCTGCCCGCGGGTGGGCTGCACGTGTCCATGAGCACCATCAGCCGCTCCATGTCCGAGCGGCTCGCGGCCGCCCACGCCAAAGCCGGCCAGGAATATATCTCCGCGCCGGTCTTCGGCCGTCCCGAGGCCGCGGAGAAACAGCAACTGGTTATCATCGCGGCCGGGAGCGGGCCAGCCATCGATCGCGTTCGCGGGGCGCTCGAAGCGATGGGGCGCAAGCTTGTAGTTGTAGGGGATCAGCCCTGGAAGGCGAACGTCTTCAAGCTGTGCGGCAATTTCATGATCGCGGCGATGCTGGAAACCCTGTCCGAGTCGTTCGCACTCGCACGCAAATCCGGTCTTGACGCCAGCCAGTTCCTCGATGTCCTGAACGGCGAATTGTTCCGTTCTCCCGTCTACGAGAATTATGGCCGCCTGATTCTCAGCGAACAGTTCGAACCGGCGGGTTTCAAGGCGAAGCTTGGCTTCAAGGATGTGCGCCTTGCGATTGCCGCCTCGGAGGCCGCCGAAGCCCCTATCCCGTTCGCCAGCGTGCTCCACGACAATTTCCTCGCGCTGATAGCGACCGGCGGTGGTGAAAAGGACTGGGCGGCACTAAGCGCGGTCGCCGCCGGTCGCGCGGGCCTTTGAACTTTCGGAAGCCGGCCCTGCGTCTAAATGGCCGCCGTTAAGTCCGTCTTTGCATCGGCCGTTGGCCCCAGGGAAGGGGCGGCGGAAAACCCACTTATCTGTTCCGCCGCCCCCGAGCACTAATGCCGGTTATTGGATGTTAGAGCCGGATGGCGCCCAGTATCTGGTTAAGCAGCGCCGTCACCGCAGTGAGCGAGCCGTTGCTGTCGAGCAGATGCGCCACTGAGCAAAGCAAGTTACCCAGTAGATTTCCTGGCGCCGCGGTCGCGGTGATTACCAGGTCAATCGGGCTGAGCGATACGTTCAGGCCAAGGGCTGACAGGCTGATTGCTCCGGTGTGCAGCGTCAGAATCGTGCACGTCCCGGTAAAGCTCGTAAGCGGCACTGTAACTGGAAGGTTGGTGATATTCGTAACGGCGCCAGTCGTGTCTGTAAATGTCCCATTCAGTGTACCGACAGCACTAATTACACCGGCGGCGTATTTGAAGCCCGTGGTGGTGAGAGTTCCCACGAACGTTCCGCCCGGAAGGGTTTGCAGAATCGACGTCGTGAGTGATCCGCCTGCCGGCGCGGCGATGGCCGGGGGCGCGGTCAGCGCGATTGGGGCTGCAATCATGATTGCGGCCACGAAGGGCGCAAGGATACTTCTTCTGGTGATCATATTCCTCCGAAATTGACACTGGAATGGCGGGCAGCGTTCTTACTCAGCTACTACAATGAATGAACTGGGTGAGTCTTTTGCCTCGCTTCTGATCAGGTGGATCGCAACGCCCAATGGGCGGTTTCCTTCTCATTCGATCCTTAGGTAATTATCCTGTTACAGCGACATGACGCATTGAAATTAATTTGAAATCGATAAGGAGCGGCTGAAAGATTAGGCCGTCATCCCTCCGCCAGGGCGCTGACGTTTGCAGGCGACCGGGTCGTTGCGAACATGGATCAGCGGCTCACAGGTCTCACGTTCCTGACGGTCAGAATGATCCGACGATAGGATGTCAAACGCGGAACGCCGTCGTCGCTGACCGCCAGAATCACGTGCGCCGTCCCAGTCCCGCTACACGCATTCAACGGCAGCCACTGCGGCCGGCACGCCGCTGTCGCGGTTATCACGGCGCGCGGCTGATCGGCTCCTTCAATCCGTATCGCCGCGAGACTCCCGCCCGCGCTGCCCGCCTCGGCGTAGTGAAACCAGTTGAAATGGAGCCGCTGGCCGGCATCCGGATCATGGCTGCGGCTCGCGTCGAGGGTGACGGGCTTCCCGACCTCAGCGTCGACGAAAACAGGCGCGGTCCCCGCGCTGCCGTTCACCTCGACCACGGGATTGTGATTCGCATGCTGAAAGTCGGAAATCGTCCAGTTCGTCCTCGCGCCGAAATCATTCTGAAATGCTTCGCGCCAACGCCAGATCGTAGCCTGGTCGGAGGTGTATTCGGCGCCGTCCGCGCCGCGTACGGTGTCCTGCGAGGTGATGCGCGAGAACAGATCCCCTCCCTGCGTCCAGATCGGATGCGATTCCCCGTGCGGCTGTCGAAAGACGAACCTCCCTCCCCAGCCGCCCCAGTCCGGCCTGCGGTACGCATTCAATCCGTTGTCAATGAGCCCGAGGAAGGACGGCGTGTCGCCCTCCATAATGAACAGGAATCGCGGATACAACCTGCCCAGCGGTCCTCTGCTGCGAATATTGGCGTCCAGCCATTCGTTCGTGACGGTGCGCCCGTCCGCTCCGGCGCAGTTGCGGTAGTAGAGATCGCCGCTGATGCCCGTCCAGGTCGCATAGTAGTACTCATCGCCGGCCTGCGTCGAGGGTTGGACGATATAAAACAGCTCCGGAAATTCACGCCGGATCCACGGACCGGCGTCGTCCTGATCTGAAATCGAATACACCCGCAGTCTGCCAATGAGCTTCGCGACCGCGGCTTCGGAGCGGGTGGCGCGCATGCGCATGAGCGCCTGCGCAAGGGTGTTGGCGCCGCCCCAGATGCAAATCCAGATTGGACGCGAGTCGTCTCGTTCCGCGGCGCGGATAATCGCCTGCGCCCCTTCCGACGTTTCTTCCGCACCAGTAGCCGCCATGCCGTACCCGCGTTGTCCCGTATAAACGCGGTTGTCCAGCTCTTCGGCCGCCGGCCAGCCCGCCGCATGCAGGAGCAGGCTGGAACGCACCTGCCCGTAAGCGCGAATCAGCGCCCGCATGGTCTCCGGATGCACGGTGGTCTTCTGCCAGGTCGATGTGCCCGCAACGAGCGCTTCGATATCGAGCTGGTTGGAATACATCAGCAGCCGCACCAGCGACATCTGATCGTCGGGCTCATTCCCGATGTCGCTGAGGATAATCACGCGCGGCCGCCCGGTGAAGCCGTCCACGCGCGAAGCGGGCGATGGCGCCTGCGCGCGCAAAGCGGCGAGCATTGCGAAAGTCGAGATCGCTCGCCGATGAAAGCGCCGCATGCCGCGTTTCTCTATAATAAACAGAGAGATACGATGGAGCCTGTCTCGCTCGCGCGACCCGATGCGCCCTCGCCCAGCCCCATGCCGTTCGAGCCGCTGCCGG
The DNA here is from genome assembly GCA_035653295.1 of Bryobacteraceae bacterium. Lineage (GTDB taxonomy): Bacteria > Acidobacteriota > Terriglobia > Bryobacterales > Bryobacteraceae > DASRCB01. The sequence continues at coordinate 13,781 of DASRCB010000193.1, read as the reverse complement.
CCTTTCGCACGGGTCTGCTCGAGAATGACGCCGAGCTGGCTGACAACCGCGGCAAGCGAATCGGCATTCTCATCGTCACTTACAACGCCGTCACCACCGTAACGCGCGTGCTCAAGCGTATTACCCCCGCCGTGTGGAAGAACGTGGAGGAGATCGCGATTTTCGACGACTCCAGCCAGGACTCGACCTACGAACTGGCCATGGGCGTGAAAATGCTGCGGGACCTCCCAAAGCTTCACGTCATCCGGCATGAGAAGAACCTGGGCTATGGCGGGAATCAGAAGGCCGGCTACCGCTATTTCATGGAGAAGGGTTTCGACGTCGTCGTTCTGCTGCACGGCGACGGCCAGTATGCGCCCGAGTTCCTGTCCTCCATGTATCATCCGCTCGTGACCGGCGAGGCGGATGCGGTCTTCGGGTCACGCATGATGAAGACCTACGGCGGACCGCTCAAAGGCGGCATGCCGTTGTACAAGTTCGTCGGCAACCGGATTCTGACGATCTTTGAAAACCGCGCGCTGGACCTGAATCTGACCGAGTTTCACAGCGGATACCGCGCCTACAACCTCCACGCCCTCGCCGATATCCGCTTCGATGACATGACCAACGATTTCCACTTCGACACGGAAATCATTATCAAGCTGCATCATCAGGGCTTCACCATTCGCGAGGTGCCCATCCCCACGTTCTACGGCGACGAACTGTGCTACGTGAACGGCACGAAGTACGCATGGGACGTTTTCAAGGCGGTGCAGCGCTACAAGAAAACCATACGCTCGGCGCGCTGTTACCCGGAGTTCCAGGAATACTACGTCCCGTATCCGGTTAAGGTCAGCCGCTATTCGACGCACGATTACGTGCGCCGTCTGGTTGGCTCCAGTCACGATGTCCTGCAGCTTGCCAGCGGCGATGGCCATTTCGGCGCGGAGCTGCGGAAAACGGGCAATCGCGTCACCGGCGTGGGGCCCACGCCGCCCAGCGAAGCCCTCGATGAATTCGCGCTCGCCGATCTGGAAACGGGCCTCGATGGAGCCGTTCCCGAACTCAGGGACCGCAGGTTCGATCGCGTGCTGCTGATCGATGTGCTGGAGCACCTGCGCGATCCGGAGCGCATCCTGCGCGAATGCCAGGCGCTGCTCCGCGACAACGGCCAGTTGATCGTGTCCGTGCCGAATGCGGCGAACATCACGGTCCGCCTGATGCTGCTGTTCGGCCATTTCGAGTATGCGGATCGCGGAATTCTCGACCGCACCCACGTGCGCTTCTTCACCTGGAAGAGCGTTCGCCGCCTGCTCGAGCGGACAGGTTATCGCGTCAGCGTCGAAAAGGTGACCGTGGTTCCCCTGGAACTGGTGACCGGTCTCGATCCCGAGCGCTTCCTCATGCGCGCCATCAACCGCTTCCTGTGGTTTATCACCGGATTGATGCCGTCACTGCTCGGCTACGAGATCGTGCTCGCCGCGCGCAAGCGGGCGTGAGTTCCTCATCGGCCGCCCGCCCGCTTCGTCCTGCCTCGCGCCGCTCCCTTCCGCTCCGCCGCCACCGGCTTCTTTAACTGCTCCAGGCTCCGGCGCAACGCCTCGGTGATGTCCACTACCTTCTCGCGCGCCGGGACAGGCTCCGCGACCGCCGCCACTCGGCGACCCTGGACGCGCTCCTGAATCATCGCCTCGAGGCGCTCGCGATACGTGTCCCGGTACTTGCCTGCCTCGAACTTCGCCGCCAGCGATTGCACCAGCAGCTTCGCCATTCCCAGTTCGCGCTCCTGAACCAGCGAGGTGTCTGTCCGGAACTCCTCCTCGCTGCGCACCTCGTTCGTGTAAAACATGGTGTGCCCGATCAGCCCCCTCGCGCCCGGCCGAATGATTACCACGTGCTCGCGCCGGTGCATCGCCAGCTCGGCCAGCGCCGCATAACCGGTTTGCCGCAGCGCCTCGAACAGCAGGGCATACGCCTTCTCGCCACCGTGGTCCGGCACGACGTAATACGAGCTCTCCAGAAACACGGGGTCGATCTCCCCGAATCGCACGAACTCCAGTATCTGCATTTCCCGCTTGTTCTCGGGGGCGATGCTGCGCAGGTCCGCGTCGCTGAGCACCACGTAGTGGCCGCGATCGTACTCGTAGCCCCGCACCAGATCGCTCCGGTTCACCGGCGCCCCGACTCCTTCGTCGGATTCGGGAACGTAGGCCGCCTGTCGGATTCGGCTGAACTGCGGCTCGGGTTCTGACTGCGGCTGCTGGCGTGCTTCAACAGGGACACCGGCCCTGGGCTCGGGCGGCGCGGCGGCTTTTCGTCCGCGCGGCTGTGGCTCCTCCGGTAAAGCAACCTCCTCCGGCTCCTCTCGCGGTACGGGCGCCGGAGCCCGATAGAGATGATGAAAACTGACTTTTTCCGCGCGCGCCGCGCGATACAGCTTCACCGGAATGCTGACCAGGCCGAAGCTGAGGTGGCCCTTCCAGATCGTGGTTGGCATAGCGCCCTCTCATTCGAGCCCAGCTTACCGGAAAGTGTTTCATTAAGGCATGTAAATCTTTCGTGGTCGAAAGGGGATACAGCGTATGTCGCGAGTTGAAACGATGCCTCTCCAGAGCCCGCCTGCCGCCACCCTGTTCCTGACGGGATGGCAGGAGCGAATCCCCGACGAGCAGCGGGCGCTCTATGAACAAGTAGTCGCCGAGGCCCGCGCGCGAGGTATTCCGATAGCTTTCGGCGGGGCCTTTGCCGCCGCTGTTTATAAGGGCCGCTGGCGCGACACCAAGGACATGGATCTTTATGCCCTGCCGCAGGACCGGGACGAGATGGTCGAAGTGCTCACTGTCTGCGGAATGCGCGATTACTTCGACCTGCTCCCCTATGATCGCCGATGGATTTACCGCGGGTATCTGGACGGCGTTATCGTCGACATCATCTGGGCCATGGCCAACCAGCGAACCACGGTAGACGAGCGCTGGCTGAACAGCGGGCCCGAGGTCGAGTTCGGAGGCGAGCGCGTTCGCGTCGTTCCTCCCGAGGAGCTGATGTGGTCCAAGCTTTACGTCATGCAGCGCGACCGCTGTGACTGGCCTGACGTCCTGAACCTGATTCATGCCCTGGGTCCGGCGCTGGACTGGCGCCATCTGCTGGACCGTGTCGGCGAGGATGCGCCGTTGCTCAAAGGCGTCCTGTCCGTCTTTCAGTGGCTCAGCCCCGATCGCGCCAGTGAACTGCCCCGATGGATCTGGCCCGCCCTCGACCGCGCCAGCCAGCGCGTGGTCCAGAATGGTTCCTGCCACGCCGATCTGCTCGACAGCCGTCCGTGGTTCCGGGCCTCCATGCCGGAGCTCGCAGCCTGAAAGGAGGATCGAATCACCCCATGCTGATCGGCGCCATGAATCACCCCGCGGCCGATGTGCTGCGCGAAATCGATTGGATGGCGGAGATGGGCCTGGGGTTCATCGACCTCACACTCGAGCCCCCCGCCGCCGCATCGTGGAAAGTGGATACGAAGTCCGTGCGCGATGCGCTGGAGCGCCATGGCATGAAGGTGGTCGGCCACACCGCGTTCTACCTGCCCATGGCCAGCGCTTTCGAAGAGGTGCGTTGCGCCTGTGTTAAGGAGCTCAAGCGCTGTCTGCGCGCCTTCGGCGAGGTCGGCGCAAAGTTCATGAATATTCACCCCGACCGGCATACGCCGATGCACAGCCGCAATTTCTTTATCCAACGGAATCTGGAGACGCTCCACGATCTGTTGCCGGAATCGCAGGCCTGCGGCGTGGGGCTCATGATCGAAAATCTGCCCGGCGATTACAACAACGTGGAGCAGCTCGGCGATCTGCTCGACCCTGTGCCCGAGCTTGGTCTGCACCTCGATATCGGCCACGCGAATCTGATGGTCCCCTTCAACCAGACCGAGGCCATCCTGCGCAAGTACGGCAAGCGGCTGCGCCACGTGCACCTGCACGATAACCGCGGCGGCCATGAGGACCTCCATCTGCCGCTCGGGGCGGGAAACATTGACGTGCGCTGGGCGGTCCACTGCCTCCAGGAATGCGATTACGACGGCACGATCACCCTCGAGGTGTTCACTCCTGATCGCCACTATCTCGCATGGAGCCGCGACAAGCTCCGCCAGATCTGGGACGAGGAACTGGCCACGCGCACGCGAAACCAAATGCAGCGTCCTGTCCCGGTGGGTTGACCGGCGCACGTTGCCGTAGCAGCCAGCGCCTTCTCCTGCCTCGTTAGTGGGCCTGGGTCTCGTCAGGGGCGGTCGACGAAACCCACGGTGAACTCCACGGCGATGCTATCTCCGGCGCGAAGAACGGGGGCGGTCCCGAACTCGATTGCGGCGTTTAGGCCGACCCCGGGCATGCTGGTGAACGGCTCGACGCCGATTACGTAGCAGCGCCCGTACCAGGGGTAGCCGAAACTGCCGCGCAGTTCCTGCCATAGATGTACGTAGGGGAAAACGTCGACCGGCCAGGTCCAGCGCACGCCGAAGCCGTGGCGCTGGCTGTAAAGCACGTAGCGGCCTTCCAGCAGCTTCGTCAGGTAGCTTTGCGAGGCATGGCGCTCGTGCTCGCCCGGAATGCGCAACTCTCCCGGCCATGACTCGGCGCGTTTGCCGTGCTGCAGCCACTCCGCGGCGGGTGCGATCAGACGGCATTCGCCACTGAGGAAGGGCGCGCCGTAGGCGGGATGATGTCCCCACATGAAGTGCAGGTCTTCCTCGCCGCGATTCGTGATCTCCTCTTCTACCCGCACGCTGGGACGGCCCACTTCCACGATGTACCGGCGGCGCAGCGCGAACGGACTGCGCGCCAGACGCGCGGAGAATTCCACCGCCGCCGCGACGGGTCCTTCATGTTCCACGCGGCACTCCCAGCAAGAGATGGAAGCCTCGCCGTGGAACCCGAGCAGCGCGCCCTTGTAGACGCAGGCATCGCCGGCGTTCGGAAACAGCTCCTGCCAGCCGCCACTGTAGCCATCCATCCACAGCGCTTCGGTATCATTGCCGCGCCAGGCGCGCAGGTCCCACGGCGCTTTCCAAAGCACGTCCATGTTTCGCGGCCGGTACGTGAGCGAGTGCACTTCGGCGCCGCGCTCCGGCAGCACGAGCATGGAGAGGAGCTCGTTTTCCATGCGCACCGCCCGGAACCCGGCGACCCGCTCGTTGTCGCTAACGCGGCAGGCCATGCGCGATTCTCGCCAGGTGCTCAGGTTTTCCTGGAATGCCGGCGTTGAGGTGGTAAAGCTGGCCTCCGATGTTGCGGTTCTCAGTCGAATACCCGGGCGGAGCGAGCGGGAGCGCATCACTGAAGGCGGCGGACGTGATGAAAAGGTCGGTGAGTTCCGGACCACCGAAGGCCACTGATGACGTCTGGGCAGCGGGCGTGGAGATGCGGCGCTCTTCGCGTCCATCGGGATCATAGCGGACCACGCAGGCGCCGAACCATTGCGCGGACCAAACGAGGCCTTCGGCATCCACGGTGAGCCCGTCGGGAGCGCCCTGGTCACGCGGCACTCTTACAAAGACGCGGCGATTGCGGAGGCTTCCGTCCTGCTGGCGGTAATCATAGGCGTAGATGATGCGCTCGGCGGAGTCGGTGAAATAGAGTATGCGGTTGTCGGGAGAGAAGCCGAGACCGTTGGACAGACCGAATCCTTCATCGACGACGGCCACGCTTCCGTCCGTTTCGACGCGGAAGAGACAGCCGCGTTCGTAATCGGTCCGATCGGGCGCCCAGAAAAGGGAGCCAGTGAACAGACGTCCGCTGGGATCGGCGATGCAATCGTTCAGCGCGCACCTGTGGCCGTCCGCCGTGTCGGCGATGAGCGTGCGCTCGGCCGCGCCGTCCCACAGCCAAATGCCGGACGAGTTAACGACAACGAAACCGCCGGACGCGCTGAACGCAAACCCAGCGACCTCGAAACCCTGATGAACGATCTCGTGCCGGCGGTCGGGCCAGGAGCAGCGATAGAAACGGCGGCCGGCGATGTCGGTCCAGTAGAGCGCCTGTTCGGCGCGACTCCATAAGGGCCCTTCGCCGCAGAGATCACCGTAGTCGGCGATGATTTCGGGGGCTGCCATCGAGTTCAACCATATCAAACGAGGCCATTCCGGGCGGCTGTTCATACCTGGCCTTTCGCCCGGCATGCAAGCCTAAGCCTTGAAGCGCGTAATCAGCGGATGGCGAGGGGGACGTCCTGGGCGGCGATGCCGTCCACTTCGACATGCAGGGTGACCCGCTCAGAACCGGCGAGGGCGTGCGGGATACGGACGCGAATCTCGTCGCGCCCGGGGCCGCTCTCCTGAGGTCCCGCGTACAGAACCTGCAGCGGCATCCCGCCGAGGCGCACCGCCACGTTTGCGATGCTCGTCCGGTTGCGCACTCCGGTGGCGTAAAGCTCGAGCACATCGTCGTCGGTCGCTGGGCCCAGGTCGACGGGTGACAGGCGGCATCCGTTCGCCGGATCCCAGAAGAACACGGCGCTGACTCGCTGCGAGCGATCGGGGTGTATCTGGACGAGGAAGCCGACCGGGGCGCCCTGTCCGGTCGCGTTTCCAGTGAAGATGCCCGGGCTAACGGACCGAATACGCGTGTCTTCTGCAAACACTCCCGTCCTTGTGACCACGGCCACGGTTGCGGCGCCGCGCTGCAGACCATCCGGAATGACGCACCGGATCTCCTCCGGCGCAACGGACTGAAGCAGCGCCCGTCGCACCCTGCCGCGGCCGTCGATCACCATGACGCGCACCTCGCGAGGGCTGATCGGCGGGGCCAGTCCATCCGCGATGAGGCGTTGTGGCGCAAGGCTGTAGCCGAGGATGCTCACCAGCTCGCCTGGCGCCAGCGGGCCTGGTAGAAAGCTGGCGGCGTTCACAATTCCGTTGGGCCGGATCGCGGGCGGTGGCGCGGGGCGCACGAAGACACGGGCGACATTCGAAACCACGCCTCCCAACTCGGCGTTGGAGATATCGACGCGCGCGCGCCCGGCGGAAGCCACCTGCTCAGCCGGAACCGTGGCGCGCAGACTGTTCAGATTGACAAAGTCGGTGTCGAGTGCGGAACCATTCCAGCGCACCACCGAACCGGGAGCGAATCCCGAACCTGTGACTGTCAGCGTGAATCGCGCCCAGCCGGGAGTGATGACGCGGGGCAACACGGTCGCGATCTCCGGGCGCGGCACGCCCGGCGCTCGCGGCACGAACAGGTCCCACATGCCACGGCCGAAGGTGGCGGCGCGGAGAATGCGCGAAGGCCGATGCAGCGTGAGAGCGCGCACCGAAGCATGCGGCAGCCCGGCGCCTGCGGGCCTCCAGTTCCTGCCGCCGTTCACCGTGACGAACACGCCGATGTCAGTTCCGACGTAGTATGTGCCGGGCAGGTCGGGATCGAGGGCAATGGTCCAGACGGGGATGTTCGGAAGATCGCCGCTGATATCCGTCCAGGTGAGGCCGGCATCGGAGGTTCGGAAAACATGTCCCTGCGTGTCTTTGCCGAAGGTGAAGCCATTGAACACGACATAGGCCGTGCGAGCATCCCTGGGATCTATGACCAGCCACGTGAGATCGCGCTCCGGAAGAGTTCCCGTGCGATTCGACCATAGTGGAGCGGCGGCTTTGGAATCGTTTGTGACGTACACGCGCCCGCAGGTTCCGCCGGAGTACACCGTATTGGAATCGGATGGCGCAATTGCGAGTACGCGAATACCGGCATAGCAGTGCGACAGATCACCCGAAATGGGTTTCCAGTTTCTTCCGGAATCGATGGTCTCGTAAGCGCGATAGGTGCCGGTGAGCAGGCGCGTCGAGTCGTTCGGGTCCATGGCGAGCGGAATGATGAAATCCGAGCGATCATCGTCGTGAATGCCCCTGGCAATCTGCTCCCAGCTTCCGGAGTCTCCCGACCTCGTGGAGCGCAGAATTTCTTTGTCGTCGCACGCGGCGTAGACAATCGAAGGGTTGCGGGGATCGATGATCGAAGTCCCGCCGTCGCAGTTATGCACCTGATTCCAGGTGAGCTCGCCGGTGTATTTCAGAATCCCGAGATCCTGGGCGCCTCCGAAAGAGACGGTCACGTCACGCGGATCGATGGCCAGGGGCGAATAAAACAGGACCGTATTGCGTGTTTCGTTGCGGGCCGTCCAGACGATTTCTGCGTTGGCTGCGTCGGTGGTGCGCCAGACGCCGCCATCGCTGCCGGCATAGAAAACGCTTCCGTCGGAAGAAAATGTAAAACTGCGAAAATCCGTGGCGATTTTGGCGCCGTCCACACCGCGTTCCACATTTTGCCAGAACGCGCCGCCGTCCATGGAGCGGAACAAGTGAATATCGCCGGCGAAAATGATCGCCGGGTTCCTGGGATGGACGGCGATCAGCATGCCGCGGGAGACGCGGGGCGGACGGGTCAGCTTCGTCCAGGTCTGGCCGCCATCGGTGGTGCGGACCAGAGCGACCGTGGGTCCGCTGGTCGCCGTGATCGAGGCATAGAGTGTATCCGGGCGGCTGGCGCACAACGAAAGATAGATGCGCGAAGAGGCGGCCAGATCGGCGGGCGCAACACCGTTGTTGATGGGCCGCCAGGTGATCCCTCCGTCCGTGGATTTGTAGAACCCATTGTGAGCCTGGCTGTAGTATTCGCCGATCGCGGCATAGACAATATCGGGAGCGGCGGGGTTGAAGACAACGGATGATCCTGTGCCGCCGGCGAGCACGAGCTTCCACGTGGCGCCGCCATCCTGTGAGCGGTAAAATCCCGCGGAATTGGGGTCATCGCCACGAAAGACGCCCGCGACAACGATGTCCGGATTGCGGGGATGCACGGCGAGTGACAGAATGGACGCGCCACCGCGCCAGAACTGGCTCGGGCCGAAAGGGCCGGCGAACGGTCCGCGGATGAGCTGCCACGTGACGGCCGAGTCGGTGGACTTAAGAATGCCGACGCCATAATCCCAATTGCCTGTACCGGCGTAAATCACGTTAGGGTTCGACGGCGAGAGCGCGATGGAGCCGATGGCGAGCGATGCGGCGGAGTCGCTGGTGGGAAACCAGGCGAGGCCTCCATCAGTGGTCTTCCAAACGCCACTGCCGGGGTTACCTGCATAGACGATGTTCGGATCGGTGGGGTGGACCGCAATGGCGTTGGTCCACGCGCCGAGATGAGTGCCGGGCTCGACGTCGAGTTCTTCGCGGCCGGCCGAACTGACGATGACCGGCGCGGGTCCGAGTGCGACCCAGGCGCCGCCGAAAATATCGCGGTAGTTGGGGACCGGCCGGCGGCGCCATCGGGGCATGCGCTCCAACTGCTCAATGGCCGTAACGCGGGCCGCGCCGGGATCGAGGCCGGCGGGAGGGGCTGCGCCAGGCAGCATTACGCCACGACCGACGTCGCCGCCCTGGCTTTTCTGATCGGCGTCCTGGGAGAACACAGGCGCCCCTAACCAGACGCCCATCGCCGCGCAGCCACAGAGCGCGACGGCGCCGGCCATTGCTTGGAATGGCCTCAATTCGGTAATTATGCCACGCGGAATGGTTTTGTGTTCCCGCTAAACTACACAAAGGTGAGCACAGCGGCGACAATTCGGGAAGCGGGGCGGCAGGAGCGCACCATCGCGGTGCGCATTCTGGCGGCGATCAGCTTCTGCCATCTGCTGAACGACATGATGCAGTCGGTGATTCCGGCTGTGTACCCCATTCTGAAGACGGCGTATGGGCTGGATTTCGGGCAAATCGGGCTCATCAGTCTGACATCTCAGGTGACCGCGTCGCTGCTGCAGCCTTTCATCGGCAATTACACCGACCGCCGCGCCACGCCGTATTCGCTGCCCGTCGGCATGGCGTTCACCCTCAGCGGTCTGGTGATGCTGGGCTTCGCGCCGAACTTCGGATTCATTCTGCTGGGCGCGGCGACGGTAGGCATCGGCTCCGCGGTGTTCCATCCGGAATCGTCGCGGGTGGCGCGCCTGGCCTCCGGCGGACAGCACGGCCTGGCGCAGTCGCTTTTCCAGGTCGGTGGTAATGGCGGGTCGGCCCTGGGACCGCTGCTCGCGGCATTCGTGGTGTTGCCGAAGGGCCAGCGCAGCATCGCCTGGTTTTCCGGCGCAGCGCTGCTGGCCATCGTGGTTCTGACCGGCGTGAGCCGATGGTACGCGGCGCATCTCGCGGCCAGGTCGAAGATGCGCGCCACCGTGGTGGAGCGCTCGCCGCGTTTGTCGCCGCGGCGCGTGACTCTGGCCATTGCCGTTCTGGTCGCGCTGGTTTTTTCGAAATTCTTCTATCTCGCCAGCCTGAGCAGCTACTACACGTTCTTTCTGATGGCGAAGTTCCACGTGCCCGTGCGGACGGCGCAGATTTACCTGTTCGTGTTTCTCGGATCCACGGCTGTGGGGACGCTGATCGGCGGCCCGGTGGGCGACCGTATCGGACGGCGGAAGGTGATCTGGGCCTCGATTCTCGGCGTTCTGCCGTTCACGCTGGCGTTGCCTTACGCGAGCCTTTTCTGGACCGCGGTGCTGAGCGTGATCGTGGGGCTGGTGCTGGCGTCGGCATTTTCGGCAATTGTGGTCTACGCGCAGGATCTGGTGCCGGGCCGAGTGGGCGCCGTGTCCGGACTGTTCTTCGGCCTCGCCTTCGGGATGGGAGGCATTGGCGCAGCCTGCCTCGGCGAACTCGCGGACATCACCAATATCGGCACGGTCTATCGGGTCTGCTCGTTCCTGCCCGCGATCGGGCTGCTCACGGCGTTTCTGCCGGATGTGCAGGAGAAGCGGCGAGCGGCGTAGATAGCTCGCACCTGACCAGCTGCGCGAAAAGGCGCGACTGGGGCCTACCGCCGCCACAGCGGCAGTGAAAATTTTGGCGGTAACGTTTTCTCAGGAGCCTTAGCAGGCGGCTAAGGTGTTCGGCTTAGGCCGCGTCGCCGCGCAGTTTGCGCTCGTCGGCTTCCGCGGTCTTCCACAGCGAGAGAAGATGCTCGGGCGTGAACCATTTCTCCGACCAGCGCGAAGACTTGTCCAGCGACACGGTAACGAAATAGCCCAGTTGCGGGTCCGCGACGCAGGAATCCACGACGCCGTAAAGGTCATGATTCTTCACGTGAAACGAGATCGCTCGCCCGCGCTGCACGCTTTCTTCGAGACAGAGCACGGCGCTGCCGGAGGAGATCTCTTCCAGATTGCCCACGGTCTGGCGCGTCTGCCGGGAACGATCCTCATACAGGACGCTCACCAGTTCGGAGCAAAGATTCAGGTGGGAGTCGGAGGAACTCATAGACCCTCTTCTATGCAGGTACCAGGCCAATTGTGACGCACGTGCTAAGGGGAGTCAAGCAACTCGCGACCTTAGTACTTCGGGCTCCAAAGTATTATTTCCGCCCGTCTCCAGGACGAGAATCAGCAGTGCGACCCAGAGCAAATCGGCCATGAGAAGGTGGAGGATCTGCATCCACACCGGAGCAAGCAGCGCGATATTCACGGCGCCCGCGCATACCTGCGCGAAAACGAGCACGATGACCCAGAGCACTGCCCGCTGGCTCGCTCCGCTCCGACGTGAGCCGAGAGCGGCATACAGGACGAATGCCGCGGCGGCGACCGCCAGAGCCGGGTGAATCACCCGCAGCCGCACCAGGAAGTTCGCCGTCGCCGAGAAATCCTGGCGCACGCCGGTGGCCAGCGATGCGGCCGGGAACAGCGTGTCGCCGAGCGCGGCGATCGCGCCGGTGATGCTCACCGACAATACGACGGCAAGCGTTGAGATCGCGAGGGCGGCGGGTCTTCGCAGCGAAGCCTGCCCGCGGGCGGCGCACCACGCGGCAATGGCGAGGGATGCCAGCAGCAGTTGAGTGTTGGCGAGATGCAGCGACAGGTATGCAGCCCGGCCGGCGCTGGCGTTGTGAGCCACGTAATCGAACAGCACCAGTCCCGCGCCGAGGAGGGCTTCGGTGACGATGAAGACAGCCCCGAATGCGGCCGCCCTGCGCGCGGCGTGGCCTTTTGGAAACACTCGGCGCGCCGCGAACGCCAGCGCGAACACGGCGACGAGCGCGACGCCGCTGGTCACGCGATGCGTGTACTCGATCACCGTTGCGGCCTGTGGCGACTGCGGGACCACCGCGCCGTTGCACAGTGGCCAGTGGCCGCCGCACCCCGCGCCGGAGCCGGAGGCGCGCACGAATGCGCCCCAGAGCACCACGAGGAAGTTCCACCCCAGCACCGCCCACGCAGCGGCGCTGAAGGTCCGCTCGGCGCTGCCCGCCGGCGCGGCTTTGGCAATAGCGCCCATCAAGCCCACTGTACCGCTTACTTCAGGCCGGCCCTCTTCCACAACTCATCGACACGCGCCTTCACCTCAGGCGACATTCGGATGACGTCGGGCCACGGCCGCACGAAGCCCTCGCCTGCCCACTTGCGCGTCGCGTCAACGCCCATTTTGGAGCCGAAGTTCGGCAGGCGGCTGGCGTGGTCGAGCGAGTCCACCGGGCCAAGTACGAACTCAATATCGCGCTGCGGGTCGATGTTGTTCAACGCTTTCCACGCGACCTCGCGCACGTCCTGAACATCCACATCTTCATCCACCACAACGATGCACTTGCTGAACATCGCCTGGCCGAGACCCCAGATGGCGTGCATCACTTTGCGCGCGTGACCGGGGTACGACTTGCGGATCGAGACCAGCACCAGGTTGTGGAAGATGCCTTCGGCGGGCATGCACATATCGCGGACCTCGGGAAGCTGCATGCGCATGAGCGGCAGGAAAATGCGCTCGATGGCCTTGCCCATGTAAAAGTCTTCCATCGGCGGAGGGCCGACGATCGTTGTGGCGTAGACAGGCTGCTTCCGCTGGGTGATGCAGGTGACGTGGAACACGGGGTAATCGTCATCGAGCGAATAAAAGCCGGTGTGATCGCCGAACGGGCCTTCGCGGCGCATCTCGCCGGGCACGACGTATCCCTCCAGCACGATTTCCGCATTCGCGGGGACCTCGAGATCGCAGGTCTCGCATTTCACCATCTCCACCGGCTTGCCGCGCAGGAAACCGGCAATCATCATTTCGTCGAGATCCGGCGGCAGCGGCAGGATGGCGGAGTACATGGTGGCGGGGTCCGATCCGATTGCCACCGCGACGGGCATGCGTGTCTGGCCGCCCTGAGCGAGGATACGGCGGTAATGCTCCGCGCCCTGTTTGTGCGTCTGCCAGTGCATTCCCGTGGTGCGCTCGTCGAAAATCTGCATGCGGTACATGCCGCAGTTGCGCCGGCCCGTTTCGGGATTGCGCGAGAACACCATCGGCAGGGTGATGAAGCGCCCGGCGTCCTGGGGCCAGCACTGCAGGACGGGGAATTCGAGGAGCGAGAAACCGTCGCGGCGGATGACCTCGCGGCAGGGGCCGTCGGAAACGATCTTCGGGAAGAAGGAGCCCATTTCCGCCAGCTTCGGCAACATCTTCAGCTTCCCGATGAGCCCCTGCGGCATTTGCATCTGGAGATATTCGATGATGCGGTCGGCGACCTCCTGGACGCTGGCCACGTCGAGCGCCAGTTCCATGCGGCGCATGCTGGCGAAGGCATTGATCAGAACCGGAATACTCGAGCCTTTGGGCTTTTCGAACAGCAGCGCGGGGCCGCCCTGTTTGACGGAGCGGTCCGCGAACTCTGTGATTTCCAGGTGCGGATCGACTTCGAAGCCGATGCGCTTCAGCTCGTGATGTTTTTCGAGGGCGCGAATGAAATCGCGCAGGTCGTCGTAAGCCATGCGGTCCTTTCCACTATGATGGAACTTCAACCGGCATGACAAATCGC
>DASRCB010000192.1:0-28833 GCA_035653295.1 Bryobacteraceae bacterium | reverse complement strand
CACCGCACTGGTGGTGTTCTCAGTCATGGCCCTCGGCTATCGCATGAACCACCCGCCCGGGAGCGTGGCGTGGCAGTTCGATTCGAGCTCCGGTGAAGCGTATACGTACGAGTTCGCAACCACGAAGACGACCGCCAACGGCCAAACCACGGACACGATCGTGCGCGATGCCAACGGTGTGCCGAAGCCGCTGCTGGATGCCGCCGGCAAGCCGGTTCCGTATCACGTCACCTATCCCACCACCGACGACAAAGGCAACTTCCTCACGCATCCGAGCGGGGGTTCGGTGGTTGGCATCCACAACGTGGGCTGGGCGTTCATCCAGGCGACGGTGGCCATTCTGATTCTGGTCGGATTCGAATCGGTAACGGCCATGGGAGGCGAAGCGAAGAACGCCAAGCGCGATGTGCCCATCGCCGTGATCACATCGCTGCTGGTTCAGGGGTGCGTCTGTTACCTGTTCGAGTACTTCGCGGCGAATTACTTCCTCAACAGCGGATATACCCTGCAAAGCGCGCAGGGCTCGGCGGCCCCCATCGGCGACATGATGATCATGGTCGGCGACGCGCTCTTCGGCCCGGGGAATGGGCGGATCTTCATGCTGGTGGAAGCCTTCACGGTTTTCCTCGCGCTGATCGGCACAACGTTGTCCTGCATGAACACCGGTGCGCGTGTCACGTACGCCATGGGCAAGGACAAAGAAATGCCCGATTCCATGGGCCTGCTGCACTCCAGCAACCTGACCCCGCACCGGGCCATTTGGACGCTCGCGGTAATTTCCGCCGTGGTCGGCTGCATCGCCGTGTCCTGTGTCTTCGGCGATGCCGGCGCCCCCACCGACGCGACTATCAAAGCACTGCCCCAGGGCTTCTGGTCGAGCTTCGGGTATTCCACTCACGACAAAATGGCGGCAATTCCAGGCACATTGCTGACCGTGACACTCGCCTCGAATTTCGGAACGTTCCTGCTGTACGGCATGAGCTGCGTCATCTGTATGGTCGCCTTTCACCGGCATCCGAGATTCAGCCTTGTGCGGCATATGCTGATCCCGATCTTCGGGCTGTTGGCGAATCTGGCCTGCATGGCGTTTTACCTGGTGGGGCCCTTCATGGGATATGGCACCAAGATGGAGCCGCTGCTGGCGCTGGGTATCGCTCTCGTGTGGGCCATCTATGGCGGCATCTACTTCATGCGCATGAGTCGCAGAACGGGGAGAACCACGCTGGTGCAGTCGCGGGCGACCGGCATGGCGATATAGGAGGGTGCAGGGAAGCGCGGGCCCCTCGCCGGGCCCGCATTTTTTGTCTTAGTGCGTCCATGCTTGACGTCGAATTCGCAGCGCTGACCGACTGCGGCCGCGTGCGCGATCACAACGAGGACTACCTCGGCTCCGCGGTTCCCGATTCCGCCGCTCGCGCCCGCTCCCATGGATGGCTGTTCGCCCTGGCCGATGGCGTTGGCGGCCACGAGGCCGGCGAAGTCGCTTCCCGTACCGCAGTCGATACTGTGCTGGATCGCTTCCGCCGCGCCCCCGCCGGCGAAGCGCTCTCGTCAGTAGTGAAACGGGCAGTGCAGGCCGCGAACGAACAGGTTTACGCGGGCAGTCACAACGGTCCGGTGCGCGTGAATATGGCCACCACACTCGTGGTCTGCGCGCTCCGATTCGACCGCGCCCTCGTCGCCCATGTCGGTGATTCGCGGTGTTACCGTATCCGCGCCGGCCAAGCCACGCTGCTGACGCGCGATCACACCCTCGTCAACGAGCAGGTACGCCTGGGAGTTCTTTCCTCGACGGAGGCGGCCGAGGCGCCCACGCGGCATGTGCTCAGCCGTTCCCTCGGCGCCGACATGTTCGTCAATGTGGATGCCGCCGATCATCCAGTGCTGCCCGGCGACGTGCTCGTCCTTTGTTCGGATGGTCTTTACGGCGCCGTCACTGAAAACGACATTGCCGCCGCGGCAGCCGCCGGGATGGCTCTGGAGCGAGCCGCGGAACGCCTCGTCACGCTTGCGAACGAACGCGATGGCGGCGATAATATCAGCGTCCAGCTTATTCGTGTTCGCAGCATCGAGCGCATGGGCATGTATCGCGGGCGGCCATATAAACTGCGCTGACCGCGCACGCCGCTCCGGACCGCGGCCCAGAGCATGACCTCACTTCACACCGGCGATCTTCTGGATCATTACCGCATCGAAGGCGTAGCCGCCCGCAGCGGCATGGCCTCGATTTTTCGCGCGACTGATCTCAACAACGGCCGCCAGGTTGCCATCAAGGTCCCGCACCCGGAAATGGAAGCCGATCCCGTGCTTTACGACCGCTTCCATCGGGAAGCGGAGATCGGCGCGAAGATGGACCACCCCGGGGTCATGAAAGTCTTCCCCGAAGACGGCCGCAGCGATGTGTACATGGTCATGGAATGGGTGGAAGGACGCCTGCTGCGCTCCATCCTCTCCGATGCCGGCAAGCTCCCGCCCGAGCGCGCGATCCGTTTGACCCTGGCCATCGCCGATGCGCTCGATTACATCCACACGCATGGGGTGGTGCACCGCGATCTAAAACCCGAGAACATCATGGTCGACTCCAACGACAATGTGAAGCTCATCGACTTCGGCATCGCCGGACGAGAAGGGTCGCGGCGGCTGACCTTCGCGAAGCTCTCGCAGGTGATGGGCACGCCGGATTACATCTCGCCCGAGCAGGTGAAGGGCAAACGAGGCGACGGCCGTAGTGACATCTATGCTCTGGGCGTGATGCTGTACGAGATGCTCACCGGCAAAACCCCCTTCCGCGGGCCGAATCCGTTCGCCATCATGAACGATCGCCTGCTGAACAACCCCGTTCCGCCGCGCGAGATCAATCCGGAGATTTCGCCCGAACTTCAGGAGGTCATCTACCGCGCCATTGAACGCGAGCCGGGCAACCGCTACTCCAGCGCCCGAGAGATGGCGTGGGATCTGGAGCATCTCGATCAGGTGGGCGCCGCCGACCGTGATGAGCTGCATAACTGGACAGAACGAAAGTCTCCGCTCGTGCGCCGCATCCTGTTTTATGTCATGCTGGCGCTGATCCCGGTCGCGATTTTCACGCTGATGGTGTGGGTGGCGAAGAAAGGCTGAGCATCCATGGATCGCGAGCTATTAAAGCAAATGGCGCGGCATCAGGCGTGGGCCGACACGGTGCACTGGAACGTATTGCGCGAAAATCCCGCGCTGCTCGACGACACGGATATTCGCACCCGCCTCAACCACATCGCGCAGGCATGCCGAATGCTGACCACGCTGGCGCACGGCGGAACCCCGGATCCGGCGATGATGATGAAGGAGGCCGAATCCACAGAAGCCCTGGAGCACGCTATGGGCGAAGCCAACCAGGCGCTCGTGGCGGCGCTCGATTCCGTTGACCTCGATAAGCAGCAGCCGCTGCCGCGCGGCCCGAAGGGCCCATGGCAGGCGCCCGCAGGCATGCTGCTGCTGCAGGCCATCACTCACGGCCAGCACCACCGCGGTCAAAACGCCGCCCGCATGAAAGCCCTGGGCGTGAAGCCCCCGATGACCGACTTCATCTATTGGTACGCAATGGGACAGCCGTAGACTTTCTCTCCCTTGCTATAATCATCGTTTCCTTTCGTTCTCCATTGCAGGAGTTTCACAACTTGAGTAACCACAACCGCCGCGGTTGGCTGAAGCGCGTCGGCGTGAGCGCCCTGGGCGCCGGGGTCCTCCCCGGCATCGCCGCCGCTCAGGACCCCAGGCCAAAGAGCCGGCCGCTCGACCTCTCCGAATTCGAGCCGCGCAGCATGCTGCACGTGAAGGAGACCCACGTCGAGCGGGCGAAATATCCGGTCATCGACATCCACACCCACCTGTCGTTTTCCGCCAGGTCGAAGAACGGCGTGTCTCTGGCCGGAGAGCGCAGGTTTCTCGCCCCGCCTTCGTACCTGCTGCCGGTCATGGATCGGCACAACATCCGCGCTCTCACGAATCTCACCGGTGGCTACGGGGACGGCCTGAAGGAGGCCCTTCAGAAGTACGATAAAGCCTATCCCGGCCGCTTTTACACCTTTACGGAACCCTGGTACAGTCGTCTGCTGGACGCCGATTATCCGAAGTTTCAGGCGCAGGCCATTGCCGACGCGCATACCGCCGGCGCGCGCGGCCTGAAGATCCTCAAGACCCTGGGGCTCTTCCTTCGCGAGAACATCACCACCGGCAAACTGGTCAAGATCGACGATCCCCGCTTCGATCCGATGTGGGATGCCTGCGGTCAGCTGAACATGCCTGTGGCCATTCATGTCTCGGATCCTCTGGCTTTCTTCACGCCCACCGACCGCTTCAATGAGCGCTACGAGGAGCTGAACAACCATCCCGACTGGTCGTTTTACGGCCGCGATTTCCCCAGCAACGCAGAGTTGCTCGAGGCGCGCAACCGGGTCTTCGCGCGCCATCCCAAAACCCAGTTCATCACCCTTCACGTCGGTAACATGGCCGAGGATCTGGAGAGCGTCGGGCAGAATCTGGACCGGTTCCCGAACATGTACGTCGATATCGCGGCCCGTATCGGCGAACTGGGACGCCAGCCGCGCACGGCCCGCCGCTTCTTCGAAAAATATCAGGACCGGATTCTCTTCGGGACCGACGCCGTGCCCTATGGCGAGGAAACCCCTCAGCAGATTTACGGCGACAAGCTCTACGAGATCTATTTCCGCTTCCTCGAAACGGATGACGAGTATTTCGACTATGCCCCGGCCAAAGTCCCGCCGCAGGGTCGCTGGCGGATCTATGGAATCTATCTGCCGGACGACATCCTGCGGAAAGTGTACAACGGGAACGCCGCGAAACTACTGAATATCACTGTCTGAAATGTCCTCACTTCTGGTGTTTTTTGTGGGGCAGGCTCTCAGCCTGCCCGGGGCTCTCAGCCCCGCATCCTGGGGCCGGCGGTTTCGTCTGCCGGCGTGCGGAGCGGGCCTTGCCTTGGCGACACTCATGGCTGTGGCCGCCCAGGCCCAGGTTCGCGTGTGGCAGGGCACGATGACTCTGCCGACCTACGAAGAAGCCGCACCCGACCCCAATCCGCCGTTCGATCAGTTCGAAACCAGCCGCTTCAATTACCCCTACACGCTGCGCGACAACCTTACCGGCAAGCGCGTGGATCACGCCTGGCGCGCCGTCTATCTCGAGAACGAATACCTGAAGTGCTCCGTTCTGCCCGATATCGGCGGCCATGTCTACACCTGCATCGACAAAATCAGCGGCCAGCCAATGTTTTATGCCAACCCGTCCATAAAGAAAGCCAACATCGGTTATCGCGGCGCCTGGGCGGCCTTCGGAATCGAATTCAACTTTCCCGTCTCGCATAATTGGGTCTCGATGTCGCCCGTCGATTTCTCGTTCGAGAAGCGCGCCGACGGCAGCGGCGTGGTGACCGTCGGGAATATCGACCGGGTTTACGGCATGCAATGGCGGGTGGAGCTGGTGCTTCGCCCCGCTTCCACGGTGCTCGAAGAGCGAGTCACGCTTTATAACCGCAGCGACGTCCGCCACCGTTTCTACTGGTGGAACAACGCCGGCGTTCGCGTCTGGGACGATTCGCACATCTGCTATCCGATGCGCTTCACCCAGAGCCACGGGTTTACCGAGATCAATACCTGGCCGGTCGACACCAGCGGCACGGACCTGAGCATCATTCGCAATCAGACGAAAGGACCGGTGTCGGTATTCGTCTACGGCAGCCGTGAGCCCTTCATGGGCGTTTACCATCCGCACACGAACACTGGCGTGGCGCACTATGCCGACTACGGCGATCTGCCGGGCAAGAAGATCTGGTCGTGGGGCGTGGATGCTGACGGGCTCGACTGGCGGCGCGCGCTGTCGGACGACAACAGCGCCTACGTCGAGGTCCAGGCCGGCCCGATGCGCAATCAGGAGACCTACGCGTTTCTGCAGCCGCGGCAGTCCATCCATTTCTCGGAGTACTGGATACCGGTGCGTGGGACCGGCGGCATCGCGCGCGCGAATCTGGCGGGTGTCGTAAACCTCCAGCGCGCCGCCGGGAAGTTGAGGGTGACGTTCAACGCCAACCAGGCTTACCCCGGTGCGCAGCTACGGCTGCTCGATGGCGACAAGACGGTGTTCGAAGAGAAGGCCGACCTGAAGCCGGAGAGCACGTGGTCGCATGAGCTGCCGGCGTCGGCGGGGAAATACACCTTCGAGCTCCGCTCCGGTAACGGATCGGTACTGCTCCGGCAGACCGAAGGCGAGTACGATTGGACTCCGGCATCAGAAGTCAAGGTCGGCCCCCAGCAGACCCCGCATCCTGCCGACGACTGGATCGAGCGCGGCAGGAACGACGAACTTGACGGCGCGCTGCTGACCGCGTTGTCCGATTACGAGGAAGGACTGCGACGCACGCCGGATTCGTGGGAGCTTCAGTTCGCCGCCGGCCGGTTGTGCGCCTCGCTGATGCGCTATGCAGAGGCAGTCCGCTATCTTGAGCCTGTACAGGCCCGCGATACGTCGAACGCGGAGGTCTCGTACTACCTCGGTATTGCTTACGACGGCGTCGGAGACCAGCGCAAAGCACGGCTGGCCTTCGAGGCGGCGCAGCGCGGTCCCGCGTTCCACGGCGCCGGCTGCTTACGTCTCGGGGAATTACTCGCCCGCAGTGGCGATATCACCGCCGCGCGCCGGTATCTGAAAGAGGCCGTCCGCACGAATCCGGACGACATGAGGGCCGCCGAAGAGCTGAAATTGCTCGAGGGGCGGGCGGTTTCGCCTGCCAACGGTTCCGACCCATACCACGTTCTGAACAGAGCAGCGACATACATCCGCCTCGGCGAGTACAAGGAAGCTCTGGCTGTCCTTTCGCGCGACTACCCTGCCGTCCCTCCCGATGAAACCGAGCCCGGAGTGCCGCCGCCCTCAAAACATCCGCTGATTGCGTATTACCGTGGCTGGTGCCGCTCGAAGCTGGGCGACTCCGGCGCTGCCGATTATGCCGCCGCGTCCCGCATGTCCACGCAGTACGTGTTTCCGAAGCTGCCCGAAACAGAGGTGGTGCTCCGCGCCGCGCTGGAGACGAACCCAAAGGATGCCAGCGCCGATTACCTCCTCGGTACCTGGCTCGCCGCAACCGGCCAAACCGACCGGGCCCTGATCCTGTGGGAGCGCGCCCGCGAAATCAACCCTGGTATCCCCGTCCTGCACGCGGACATGGGCCGCGTGCTGCTCTACATCAATCGCCAGCCGGAGAAAGCGGCGAAGATCTTCAACGATGGGCTCTCCGTGGACCCGCGCAACGAGGCGCTATATTCAGGCCTGGATGATGCGCTGACCGACATGAAGCGACCCGCGGCAGAGCATGTAGCCGCGCTTGAGAAATATCCCGATCGCGCTACCATGCCCGTTCCGCTGGTATACAAGCTGGCCCTTTATCGGGCACAGGCGGGTGACTTCGACGCCGCGGAGAGCGAATTCCATAATCGTTTCTTTGCGCGCCAGGAAGGCGGGACCAACGTACGCGAGGTTTGGATCAAGGTGCGCGTCATGCGCGCGGTAGCGGAGGCCAACGCGGGAAGATGCGACGCCGCCGCGAGCATCATGCATTCACTCGCCACCCCGGTCCCGGGGCTGGATTTCACCAAAGACGGCATGGAGCATTTCATCCGCTCACCGCGCATCCAGGAACTGGCCTCCCCGGTAACGGCGAAGTGCGGCGACGCGGCCGCGGCGCATTAGCTCACGGCATCTGCGGCGCTGCGCTGCGCAGGATGCGCGCGATCCAATCCGCGTGCGGCAGACCGCTCGCACTGAGCGCTTCGACCTCTCTGACTACGTCGTATTCGACCCGGCGGATCACTGGCGCACCCTCGTCGAGCAACAGATACGATGCGCGCGGATCGCCATCGTACGACAGACTGACGCTGCCGCTGTTGGCGACGGTCATCGCCGGAAGGCGACGGACAAACGAGCGATCAAGATGGCCGTACACGGCGACAGCGTGATCCAGCGCTCCGTACGTGGACTGTAGTTCCTCATCACTTACTTCAGGCGCAGGAGCGCGCCAGGCCGTTCCGGGACTGGCGTGGACCAGCGCCATTGACCCCTGCACCTGCATCGGTGGCAGCGCGCGCAGCCACGCGATACGCTCTTCGCCCAGCGCTTCGCGCGTGAACGCGGCCATCTCCTCGATCACGTCGAACATGGCTTTCAGCTGTGGCAATGGACGGGCAAATGCGGCCAGCGACTCAGGATCGAACAGCATCTCATCCGTATTGCCGTAAACACCCGGCCAGCCAAGGTCGCGAATGTGGTCGATCACGTAAGCGGCGCTCGATCCGGAATCCGACAGATCGCCGCCATGCAGAATCAGATCCGGCGACGTTTCGCGCAAATCGGCCAGCACGGCGTCGAACGCTGTCCGATTCCCGTGAATGTCGGAAACGACCGCGATGCGCATGAACCTGCTCATTATCCCGCCCGGCGCGCCGGTTCTGGCCGGCGGATTGCTGCGACTCCGGCATGAGACTCGCAGCTTTCGCGCTGTTCATGGCCGGCATATGGCCACTCGCTGCTGCGCCGCAAGCCCCAGCCGATCAGACGGGAAGCACGGCAAAACACAGCAGGCACAGGCGAAACCCCAAAACGGCCGCGCAGCAGGCGAATCAGCCGAAGTCGCCATCCGAGCAGGACACACCACCAAAACCCGCGGGTGCGCCTGGGACTTCTCCGACTACTTCGGCGCAGCCCGCCGCGCCGAACCCGGCCAACCCTGCAGATCCTACACAGCCTACAACCACCGCACCCGTTAAGTAGCGCCCGTTCGGCGGCAGTGTCGGCGCGAACCCAATCTGCCCGTTGTGGGGCAGGCTCGCAGCCCGCGGCGGGCACTCTGCCCGCCCGGTCCGGCCGATTGCAATCCGCGATGCGTTGGCGCCACCCTACGTCGGCAGGATCGGCGCGAATCCCAGTCTGCCCTTTGGGTACAGCGCTCCAGCCTTCCGCGGGCACTCTGCCCGTCAACTAACGCATCCACGCCGCCCGCGCCCGGCATCCAACCTGTGAATGGGCCCACACCTTTTTTCTCCCCTCACCATTCGCGGTCTGACGCTGCGGAACCGAATCGCCGTTTCTCCGATGTGCCAATACTCCAGCGAGGATGGCTTCGCGACCGACTGGCATTTGGTCCACCTCGGTTCGCGGGCTGTCGGCGGCGCCGGACTGGTCATCGCCGAAGCAACCGCAGTGGAGGACCGCGGCCGCATATCGCCCGGCGATCTCGGCATCTGGAAGGACGAGCACATCGCCCCGTTGGCGCGCATTTCCAAATTCCTGAAGCAAGAGGGCGCGGCCGCGGGCATTCAACTCGCGCACGCCGGCCGGAAGGCCAGTACGCGCATTCCCTGGGAAGGCGGCACGGCGATAACCGTGAGTGAGGGCGGATGGCAAACGATCGCCCCGAGCGCGATTCCTTTTAAAAACGGCGATCCACAGCCCCGCCAGATGTCGCGTGACGAGATCGCCGCTGTTGTACCCGCGTTCGCCGATGCAACCCGCCGCGCGCTGGAGGCCGGCTTCGATGCCATCGAGATCCACGGCGCGCATGGATATCTGATCCACGAATTTCTGAGTCCCCTGAGTAACCGCCGAACAGACGAATACGGCGGCTCCTTCGACAACCGCGTGCGGTTCGCTATCGATGTAGCGCAGGCCATTCGCGCCGCCTGGCCGGACTGTCGGCCGCTGTTAATGCGCTTGTCCGCCAGTGACTGGGTGGAAGGTGGGTGGGATATCGAGCAGTCGGTCGAGCTTGCGCGCCGGCTGAAGGCGGTCGGAGTGGACCTCATCGATTGCTCCAGCGGCGGCGCAGTCCCGAATGCTGTCATTCCCGCCGCGGCGGGCTACCAGGTCCCATTCGCGGACCGCATCCGCAAAGAGGCGGAAATCATGACCGGGGCCGTCGGCATGATCACCGAACCGTCGCAGGCGGACGCCATTATCCGCAACGGGCACGCCGATCTCGTTCTGCTCGCGCGCGAGATGCTGCGCAGCCCTTATTGGCCCATGGAAGCTGCGCAGGCCTTGAACCAGGACGCGCCCGTTCCGGTGCAGTACGTTCGTGCGTTCCTCAGGCCCGCTCCTCGGTGACGCCGAAGGATAATGTCCCAATGCCCCGTGTTTCCCGCCGCAATATCCTCGCCGCAGGCGCCGCCGGAGGAATGCTCACCGCCGCGATCCAGAGTAAAGCCCAGCAGGCCGCCATTCGTGGCCCTCAGAATCCCGATCTGACGCGCTCCAACCCCGACTCCTTCTCCCCGCCGGTAACCGATCACGGCGACACGCCGGCGTTTAAGTACTCGTTTTCGGTGGCGCACAACCGCGTGCAGGAGGGCGGCTGGGCGCGCCAGGTTACGGTGCGCGACTTCCCTCTTTCCACCAGCATGGCGGGCGTCAATATGCGCCTTGCCGCCGGCTCCATTCGCGAGCTCCACTGGCATCTTCCGGCGGAGTGGGCGTACATGCTTTACGGGCAGGCTCGCATTACCGCCATCGACCTGAACGGCGCCAGCTTCGTTCGCGACGTTGGGGTCGGCGATCTGTGGTATTTCCCGAGCGGCATCCCTCATTCCATTCAGGGGCTGGGGCCGGACGGCTGCGAGTTCCTGCTGGTCTTCGATGACGGCGGTTTTTCGGAGTTCGATACCTTCCAGATCACGGACTGGATGGCGCACACGCCGCGGCCCGCGCTCGCGAAGAATTTCGGCCTGGCCGAATCGGCATTCGCGGACATTCCGAAGCACGAGCTATACATCTTTCCCGGTCAGGTTCCCGGACCCATCGCGAATGACAAGCGCGCCGCCGAACATGACGAGCCCGTTGCCGCCCGGGAGTTCGCATTCGCTCTCAACCTCCAGGAGCCCACGAAGAGAACCCGGGGCGGGGAAGTGCATATCGTCGATTCCGGAACGTTCCACGCCTCCACCACGATTGCCGCGGCGCGCGTTACCGTCCGCCCCGGCGGCATGCGCGAACTGCACTGGCATCCCAACGCGGACGAATGGCAATACTACGTAGCGGGCGAGGGACGGATGACCGTCTTTGCCGCCAGCTCCCGCGCGCGCACCATGGATTTTCGCGCCGGCGATGTCGGCTACGTGAAGCAGTCCATGGGGCATTACGTCGAGAACACCGGGAACACGGATCTGGTGTTCCTGGAGATGTTCCGCACCGCGCAATACCAGGAGCTCTCGCTGGCGAACTGGATGGCGCACACGCCGCCGGAATTGGTGCAGGCGCACCTGCACCTCGCGCCCGGCGCGCTGGATTCGATTCCGCACGCCAAGCAGGTGATCGTGCCGATGTAACCCTGATGCGCTCAGGGAAACACGGGCGTGACGTCCATCCCAGCGTGCAGCGGTTTGTCGGTGGGCAGGGCCACGGAATCGGAATCGGACAGCCCCGACGTCACCTCCGCGCGAGTGGTCGTGGAGACTCCGAGCTGCACGGGACGCCACGCGACCGTGTTGCCAGGCGCGAGGACGAACACGCCACTTTGATCCCCTTGCCGCCGAAGGGCTTCCCGCGGGATGGTCAGGGCATTGTCGACGACCTTCGATTGAATCTCCACGTCCACGTTGGTTCCCGGCAGAAGGTCTCGATCCGGGTTGTCGATAACGCAGCCCACTTCGCCAACCTGTCTCGTCCCAAGGGCCACGATCTGCGTGGGCATGCGATCCACCACGCCGCGCCACTTGCGGCCGGGCAAAGCGGTCCACGTAATCACCACGGGAAGGCCGACGGATACGCGGCCGAGGTCCGGCTCGTCGACGTAGACGGTAACGCGCACTCGATCGAGAACACCAATATTGGCAACCAGGTCGCCGGCGTTCAGGTATGTCCCGTTGCGCAGGTCGAACTGATAGACCGTGCCGGAGATGGGTGCGCGTACGATGCTCATTGACATGCCCGCGCGCGCAGCAGCTTCGGACGATTCGGCCTCCTGCACCCGGGCCTGCGCGGCGGTGCGATCCGGGGCGGTGACCAGCGCAGCCCGCCGCTGCTGGAGCGACTGGATCTGCAACTCGAGCTGGTTCACGTGCTGATCGGCATCCTCGACATCTTTCCGGGTGGCCGCCTGTTTCGCAGCGAGGCGCCTGGCGACTTCGGCGTCGTGCTGCGCGGTCTGCAGATCGAGTTTGGCCCGCGCCAGCGTGTTGTCAATGTCGGTGGTGTCCTGTGCGCGGCCGCCCTGGCTCAGGATCTGTTGTTGCGCCTGGGCTTCGCGCACCCGTGCCGCCGCGCCGGCCAGATCGGCGGCGGCCTGCCGGGTATCGAGAGATACGAGCGCGGCGCCCTGTTTCACATCCTGGCCGCGATGGATCCAGATTCGATCCACTACCCCCGGCCGCTCCGCGCGGGCCGTCGCCCATTCGGCTGGTTCGATTTTGCCGTTGGTCGGAATCACGCTCACGATCCGCTCGCGGCGCGCTTTCGCGAACGGAATCTCCGGCGGAGTCGCCTTGCGCGACACCCCCCAGGCAACCACCATGGCCAGGATGATCGAGGAGAAGAGAAATACGATCGTTCGCCGGCGCATCGTCAGGACTGTGGGCGCGCGCAGTGGTCGAAGAGCAGTTGCCATTCGGCGCGCTGGACCTCGCGCGCCGCATCGAAGGCCGGTGATCCGGGCTGCTGCCGGGCCTTGTCGCAGAACTCAATGAACTGAATGGGATCCCAGCGAGAGCCGATTCGGAGTCCCGCATCAGGGCGCGCCGTGGCGATCTCTCGCGCGGCTTCGAGAAGGGCGGGGAAGATGGCGTGATCGCCCACGCGCCGGAACCAGTACCCCGAGTTCCATGCGTCGGGTTCCTGCCGGTGCAGGATGGCGTGCCAGTAACTGCCCTCGGCGCTGGGCAGGTCCTGGCAGATCCCGTGGCACTCGTCGAAGCAGGAGAAGTACAGCCACAGGCCGCTCATGGCCGCTTCGGGCGCCGCGCCTGCGGGGAAGAGGTCGCGCGCATTGGCGCGTTTCAGCGCCGCGCGCGCCGCCTGGGACGAACAGCCCTCGCAGACCAGCGGAAGCAGGCGGTTGCCGCCGCCGTCCAAAGCAAGAATGTTCTCGATTGTTTCCCCGTAACGGGAAGGATCGAAGGCCAAATTCCATTCTTGCAGATGCTGGTTACCGCGTGATCAGGGTAAACATGATGGGCGGCTGTGATTCGATCCGGGTTCCGGCGGGCAGCCGCAGCGGGGCGCGATAGACGAACTCGTGGCCGTAAGCGCGCCGGTACTGATAGAGCCACAACATGGGGATGATGCTGCTATCGGGAAGTATCGCGACCACCCGCGCCGAATCAAGCACGTCACCTGCGGGCCTGATCGCAATGGCGACCGTTTCACGTTCGAGACGGACGGCGCCGTGGACGGGCGTCAATCGTCCCGCCGGCGCGGTCAGAAAACAGCTTTGAGTCCCCGGCGGGACCTTCGGCAGCAATGCCGGATCGCCCTCCGGTGCGCCGCCTTCTACCCATTGGGCAATGGTGTCCATCTCCTCCTGGCTGAGGCTCACGTCGCCGCTGAAACGGCCGAAGCCACGAACGGCGCCCCACGGCGGCATGCGGCGGCACAGCACTTCATCGCGAATCGCTTTGGCCCACGGACGGGCCGCCGTATAGGTCTCAAGCGAGAAGGTCGCGCCTCCGTCGCGATGGCAGGCCACACAGCGTGCGTAGACAAGCCGAGAGATCTCGCGGCTCCAGGTAATTTTGGTCGAGATTACGTCGTGCGGGGACAGCGGAGCGGCGGCGCAGGCTAACAGAATCAGCGTGGCCCGCACGCTACTCTCCGAGGCGCTTCATGAGCCGGTAATAAAACTCCACGGAATCGAAATACGCCTGTGCGCCAATGCGCTCATCTTTCCCGTGGGCGCGTACGTCGTCGGCATCATCGAAGACCGCGGACACCCCGTAGGTCGGGATGCCGGCCTGGCGCGTCCATTTCCCGTCGCTTGCGCCGGTATCCATTACCGGGATGACGGGGACCTCCGGCCACAGCGAGTGCGCGGTGGATTCGACGGCGTTCAGGATTTCCGGGCTGAGCGGTGTCAGCGGGCTTGCGCTGGAGCCGGTCTGTTTGACGGGCGTGATTTCAACAACCGGCGTGCCCACCAGGCGGTGCAGCGTTTTGAGGACGTGCTCCGCTGAATCGCCCGGGACCAGGCGGCAGTTCACCGTGGCCGTCGCACGCTGCGGCAGGGCGTTCTCGGCGTGGCCGGCGGTGACCATCGTGGCCACGCATGTGGTGCGCATCAGCGCGTTGTAATACGCGCTTTTCGACAATCGCGACACCGGGCCAGGGAGCGGCGGCTGTTGTTCGGCGATGGCCTTCATGTCGGCGGCCAGCGCGCCTTTCTCAATTCCCGCCATCCGCCGAAAATACTCGCGGGTAACGTCGTTCAGCTGGACCGGGAAATCGTAGTGGCCGATCCGCAGCAGCGCCTGCGCAAGGCGGTATATCGCGTTATCCTTCACCGGAAGGGAACTGTGGCCGCCCGGATTCGTCACCTCAAGGCGAAAGCTCTGATAGGTTTTTTCGGCGCCGGACAGCGTGAAAAAGGCCCGGCGGCCGTGCTCGATGACCCCTCCCCCGGCATCGGTATTGATGCAGAACACGGCATCGATCAGGTCGCGATGATTCTCGAGCAGCCATTGCACGCCGTTGGACGTGCCGGCTTCCTCGTCGGACGTGAGCGCGACGATGAGGTCGCGGCGGGGCTGGAAACCCTCCTGCTTCAGGCGGACGAGCGTGGCTACCAGATCGGCGTCGCCCGACTTATCGTCCATGATGCCGCGGCCGTAGTAATAGCCGTCGCGCTCGGTCATGTGAAACGGATCGCTAGTCCAGTCCTCACGGCGCGCTTCGACCACATCGAGATGCGCGAGAAAGAGGATGGGTTTGTCCGTGCCCGTTCCCCGATAGCGCAGGACCAGGTTGCCTTTGCGCGCCAATGGCGCGAGGACGTGGACATCATCGGCCGCAAAGCCGGCCTGCCGCAGCCGCGCCGCCATCGCATCGGCCGCCCGGGTATTGTCGCCGCTCGAATCCGTGGTGTTGATGTCCACCAGTTCGCGAAGAATGTCGAGCGCCATCGCACGCTGCTGCTCCGGCAGGCTCTGCGCGAGCGCGCACGAAACAGCCAGAGCGGGCAGGAGTCTCCACATATGCTTTGCCCTCTCATCGTAGCGGAGCGCAAATGAGTGGCTCGGTTCATATCGGCACCAGCGGATGGCATTACAAGCACTGGGTCGGGCCGTTCTACCCGCCGGGGCTGCCCGCCTCGAAAATGCTCGATTTTTACCTGCGCCGGTTCGACACCGTCGAGATCAACAACAGCTTTTACCGCCTGCCGAAGCCCGAGACATTCGAAGCGTGGCGGGAAAACACGCCGAAAGAGTTTCTTTTCGCCGTAAAGGCCAACCGATTCATCACGCATAACAAAAAGCTGAAGGATCCCGATGCGCCGCTGGATCGCATGTTCGCCAGCACGGACGTGCTGGGACGGAAGCTGGGTCCAATCCTCTTCCAGTTGCCCCCGCAGTGGACCGTCAACCTGGAGCGGCTGGAGATCTTCCTGCGCGCTCTGCCGCGGCGGCGGCCGTTTGCGTTCGAGTTTCGGAACGAGACGTGGAACACCCAGGAGGTCTATGAAATGCTGCGGCGCTTCAACGCCGCTTATTGTATGTTTCATCTGGCGGGATTCCAGTCGCCGTTCGAGATAACCGCCGACTTCACCTACCTGCGCCTGCACGGGCCAGGCGGCAAGTATCAGGGCAGCTACGACGACGCCATGCTGGGCGCGTGGGCGGCGCGAATTCGCGCCTGGCGCGAGCAGCTCAAGGCGGTCTACGTCTACTTCGATAACGACCAAGCCGGGTTCGCGGTGGCGAACGCGCTGCGGCTCAGGGAACTGGCGGGGTAGGTCACGGTTTCAATGCAACTCCAAATCGGCCGCGGCGGATCTAAGTGTTGCATGGCTGAAACAATGAACGACAACCTGACCCAATCCAATGGCTCGAACATGAGCGGAATCGAACAGAAGATCCGGCTCGCGATCGGGTCCGCCGCTGCCGCATCGGCGATTTTTGCTCCGTTGAGCTACAAGTGGAAGGGAGTGCTCACCGCCGTAGCGGCCGATGCCATCCTGACCGGCATTTACGGCAGGTCGCCGCTGCGGCATCTGGTTCGGGGTTAGCGGTTGCCGCGCTCGCGGATGAGCGCGGCCATTTCCAAGTCCTCCGCGCTACCCCGGGACTCGAGCGCTGCGATTACCCCGGCGCGGTCCTCAGGCATGCGGTTCTGGTTCACCTTCCATTTGCCCTCGAGCCGCGCGATCGGGATCTCGATGCCGACGATGGCGCGGAGCATGCCATCGATGAATTCGCGCGGCGCCTGATCGGGCGTCCATGCCGGGTCGAAGCCCGCCTCGTGAACCCCGGTCAGCGCCGTGACGTGCGCGCGGAGCCGCTCCTCATCGGTGTACGTAGACAGGGGACCGTACGCGTGGACCACGGCATAGTTCCACGTCGGCACGACGCGGCCAGTCTGATCCTTCGACGAATACCAGTTGGGACTGACATAAGCCTGCGGGCCGGTGAAGATGGCGAGAGCTTCGACGTCCGCGTTGAGTTCTCTCCATTGTGGGTTCGCCCGCGCCAAATGGCCGCGCAGCGTGCCCCAGGGGGCCGGTTCCGGATCCAGGATCAGCGGCAAGTGGCTTGCGATCAGGCCTGAGGGTCCGGCCGTCACCAGCGTGGCCAGGGGATAGCGGCGCATGTGTTCGTGGAGGACCTCCGCGCGATCCTCCCGGAAATGAGCCGGAAGATACATTGATCGCATCGTCGCACATCATGGAGGTATGCAGTCGCGACGCGAGTTTCTGCTCGCATCCCTTTTCGCCATACTTGCCCGCGCGCAGGACGAGGCCACGTACCGAACCGAAGTCAAGGTGGTGGACGTGCTCGCCACGGTACGGACGAAGCAGGGCAGGATCGTGCGCGACCTCGGCCGGGACGATTTCCTGCTGCTGGAGAACAGGCGGCCGCAGATCATCCGCTATTTCTCACGCGAAACGGATTTGCCGCTGACGCTCGGCCTCATGGTCGACACCAGCATGAGCCAGCGGAAGGTGCTGAGCGCCGAGCGCGCCGCCTGCTTTCATTTCCTCGACGCCGTGCTGCGCGAGACCAAAGACCAGGTATTCATCATGCAGTTCGACATGGCGGTACGCGTCGCCCAGGAGCTTACGTCGTCACGCAGCGCGCTGGATGACGCGTTGTCGTACGTGGACACGCCCAGCCGCCGCGAGTTGTCCATGCAGAGCGGCGGCGGGACGCTGCTGTACGATGCTGTGCTGAAAGCGTCGCACGACACCAGGGCGCACCAGAAGAACCGCAAGGCGCTGATCGTCATGTCCGATGGGGTGGACTTCGGCAGCACGGCCACGGCGGACGAAGCCATCGAAGCGGCGCTGCGGGCCGACGCGCTGATTTACTCGATTCTCTTCTCCGACGCCGGGGCGTACGGATTGTCGCTTTTGGGCGGGCGTGGGAGAAAGGTGCTGGCGCGCATGGCGGCGGAGACCGGCGGAGGATTCTTCGAGGTTTCGAAGAAGCAGACCATCGACGACGTGTTCGCGGTGATTCAGGACGAGCTGCGGAGTGAGTACAACATCGGTTTCATTTCCGATCAGCCGGTGGAAATCTCCGAATTTCGAAAGCTCGAGCTTCTACCGAAGGCAACAGGACTCGTCGTCCAGGCGAGAGACAGATACTGGGCGCGCCGTTGAAGCGAGGGTCAGGACCCGCCTTCGCGATCGAGCCGGTTCTTCAGCGGCATGAGCCAGCGCAGCGTAGCGAAGTTGAGGACGGCGAGTGTAACTGCGATCCCGATGTGATCCATCGCTACAGAGGCGCCGATCACGCCCGCGTTCCATACGCTGGCTGCCGTAGCCGTGCCGCGAATCGTCATTCCCTCCTTCAGAATGGCCCCGCCGCCGACGAAGCCGATGCCGGCGATCATGCCCTGGAGCACGCGGGACTGCGCGGCGACATCGGGGTGAGACCCCAGCGTGAGCAGGTACCCGCAGCTGGCCATACCGACGATTGGAAAGGTGCGGATGCCGGCGCTGTGCGACTCGCGTTCGCGGTCCCAGCCGATGAGCATGGTCAGGGCGTAGGCGATCGCCACGTGCAGGAAATTGTTCAGGACCTCCGGCCAGCTGTGCAGATCGATCATTTCTCTCCCTGGGCCCGCCCTCGGCGGTGCGTGCATGAATGATATCTTTTGAAGCACGCATGAGTAAACTTAGCCGCCGAACGCTTTTCACCGCCGCCGGACTTGGGCTCGCCGCCGCTCCGCTCGCCGATGCCCAGGAGGCGCCCGCGCCCGCTGCGCGCCGGCATCTGGATCTGTCGGATTACGAGCCGCGCAGCATGCTGCAGGTGAAGGAAACGCACGTCGACCGCGCGCGCTTTCCCGTCATCGACATGCACGCGCATCTCACCAGGTCGAAACGCATCGTCAACGGCGTCGGCATCTCCCCCGACCGCGACTTCGATGGCGGCCCCGACGACGTGCTGCCCATGATGGAGGCGAAGAACATCCGCGCGCTCGTGAACCTGACGGGTGGTTACGAAAGCGGCCTCGTCGAAACCGTGCGCCGCTTCGACAAAGCGCATCCTGGCCGCTTCTTCACTTTCTGCGAGCCTTCCTACAGCCGGCTGCTGGAGCCCGGCTATCCGAAGCTGCAGGCGCAGAACATCGCGGACGCCCACGCCGCCGGCGCCCGCGGCCTGAAGATCCTCAAAACGCTCGGTCTGTTCCTGCGCGATAACATCACCACCGGCAAGCTCATCACCGTTGATGACCCGCGCTTCGATCCCATGTGGGACGCCTGCGGCCAGCTGGGCATCCCTGTGGCCATGCACGTCTCTGATCCGGTGGCGTTTTTCCTGCCGATCG
Organism: Bryobacteraceae bacterium; assembly: GCA_035653295.1. Lineage (GTDB taxonomy): Bacteria > Acidobacteriota > Terriglobia > Bryobacterales > Bryobacteraceae > DASRCB01. The sequence continues at coordinate 9,816 of DASRCB010000192.1, read as the reverse complement.
ACCGTTTCAATGAACGCTTCGAAGAGCTCAACGCTCATCCCGACTGGTCGTACTACGATCACGATTTTCCATCGAACGCGGAAATCCTGGCGGCGCGCAACCGCGTGATCGCGCGTCATCCCAAAACGCAGTTCCTTACGCTGCATGTTGGGAACTTTTCGGAGAACCTGGCCAACGTGTCCGAGAATCTCGACCGCTTCCCGAACATGACGGTCGAGATTGCCGCGCGCGTCGCCGAGCTTGGACGCCAGCCGCGAACCACGGGTAAGTTCTTCGACCGCTATCAGGACCGGATCATGTTCGGAACGGACGGGTCGCCGGGCGGCGATAACGAGTACTGGACGAAGCTGTACGAGATCTCGTACCGATTCCTGGAGACCGACGACGAGTATTTCACCTACTCGTCGGCGCGAGTGCCCGGCCAGGGCCGCTGGAACATCTACGGCCTGGGATTACCGGACCAGATTCTGCGGAAGGTATACAACGAGAACGCGCTTCGGCTGCTGAACGAACCGGCTTAGCGGCGCATCACGACTTCTTCGTGAGCTCGATCTTCTCCGTCTTGCCTTCCGGCACGATGGGGAAGATTTCCATCTCCAGCTTCGATTTGTCAGCCGACAGCTCGATTCGCTTTTTCACGACGTCGCTGCCGCGCGTCTCCATGATCACCAGGGCGGGACCGTTATACCAGGCCGATACGGTGCCCTTGTGCGCGCCGGGAAGATCGCAGTTCTTGCCTTCGGTGCCGCAGGTCCAGTCGGTGGTTTCGCCGCCACGCGTTTCCGTAACGTGCAGCGAGTCCGGGGAGCCGGCGATGGAGAGGGTGACGCCGTTATCCGAGCGCCACGTGCCGTTCAGATCCGGTTTGCTCGTATCCTGCGCGTTCAGCAGGAACGCGGCCGCCGCGATGATTGCAATTCTCCAGACCATCCCGCGATGAAGATATAGCAGCCCAGCCTGCGCGGGCAATACCGGCCATCCGGTAGCCGGGTTAACTCTTACCCTTTGTTCCTGCGAGCGCCTGAAGCGCGTGCAGGTCGTTCTGGAGCGTCGGCAGCTCGCTGTTCGCCCAGGACTTCACGTCCGTGCTTTGCCCGTGCGCGGCCTCGCGCCGGAAATCCGCGATAATCCTCTGTTCGGCGCGGATCTCGTCCTGCACGAAACGGCTGTCGAACTGTCGCCCTTTCAGTTTGTTGAGCTGTTCGGCCGCGGGATCGTGGCGGATGTCGACGCCGCGCGGCACGGACTCGCCGATTTTGGACGCAAGCTGAAGCAACTGGCCGTAGGCCGTCGAATCATCCTGGGCCAGCTTCTGAGCACAGTCTTTGACGCTCTGCGACGTAGCCTGGGTTGCGGCGAGCTGGCCTTCATGGGCCTGGATCATGTCCGCCTGCGCCGTGGTCTTCAGGAACGTTTTGTCGGCTTTGCTTACATTGCTGCCGGCTGTGGTCGCGGCGCCCAGCAGAGCGCACGCGCAGAAACTCACAAGCGCACAATTCCGGAACATGTTCTCCTCCTGTGGATCGGCGGCGGCGCGGGGCCTCGGTGTCGTCAAGGGTCGCGCGCCGCCGGATGCAAGGGACGCGGCAGGCCGGACATGCGCTGGTGGAGGACTTGTCAGGCCTGGCGCCCGATTTCATGATGCCGCCCTGCGCTTCCGGGAACAATCCCGTCGGAACAGTACGAGCGGGTGCGGCGTCCCTGGGCTGATGCAGCCCAGTACTCGCTTCCTGGTTTCGATTCTGCTCACATGGGCGGCCGGCTACGTGGATGCAGTCGGCTGGCTGACGTGGCAGCACATCTACACAGCCAACATGAGCGGAAACAGCGTGGGCATTGGGATCAGCGCCGCTTCCGCGGACTGGGCCAGGGCGGCGCTGCGCGCCTGGCCGGTGCTGATGTATGTCCTCGGGTTGATCCTCTGCCGGGCTCTGGTTGAGATCGCCGGCCGCCGCAAGCGTCCGCATATCGCCTGGCTGACATTCGCCATTGAGGTCGGCCTGCTCCTCGGCGTAATGGTTCGCGAGCCAGGCGCAGTTGCCGGCATCGCGCTGCTCGCTCTGGCCATGGGAATCCAAAATGCGACGCTGACGAAGTTCGGCGCCATGACCCTTCACACCGGCTTCGTTACGGGCACACTGGTGAAGTTCGCCGAGCAGTTTTCGGCCTTTCTCTTCTGGGTTTTCGACCACGGTGGCGGCCTGCGCGCGTGGGCGGCGCAGCGCCAGTTCCGTTACAGCGCCTGGCTGGTTTCGGTATGGATTGCATACGTTATCGGCGCCGTGCTGGGAGCGGTTGCCGATCATCGCTGGGCAGTCGCGGCTCTCGCGGCACCCGTCGTGCTGCTTGCCGGCCTGGCCGCTTATGACCTGCGCTACCCGCTCGCGCTGGCGGATGAAATCGAGCAACTGCGGGTGTAGGTTTCGACATAACCGTAAGAACAGAAACTCCACATTCGCGCCCTTTGTCTCTTTCGCAGGCATGGCGACGGGCAACGGCATTCCTATGCGCGATTTCGGCCGGACCGGGGTGAAGATCTCCGCCCTGGGCCTTGGAGGCCACCATCTCGGTGATCCCGAAGACGAAAGCACGGCCAGGCAAATCGTCCACATGGCGCTTGACGGCGGGGTCAATTTCTTCGACAACTGCTGGGAATATCACCGCGGAAAGTGTGAGGACTGGCTGGGCGCCGCACTGAAGGGTCATCGGCAGAATGTGTTCCTCATGACCAAGGTGTGTACTCACGGGCGAGATAAAGCGCTCGCGATGAAAATGCTCGAGGAATCGCTCCGGCGGCTGCAGACCGATCACCTTGACCTGTGGCAGATTCACGGCGTGTCCTTTGAAAACGATCCGGAGCTGTTCATTCGCCCGAACGGGGCTGCCGAAGCGCTGCGCCAGGCAAAGCAGCAGGGCAAGGTGCGGTTCGTCGGCTTTACCGGCCACAAGCGGCCGGAGTTGCATTTAGCGATGCTGAAAACGGGTTTTCCGTTCGACGCCGTACAAATGCCGCTGAACCCCTTCGATCACCACTTCTTCAGCTTCGAGAAGGAGGTGCTGCCGGAGGTGAATCGGCGCGGAATCGCGGCGCTCGGAATGAAGCCGATCAACGGGACCGCTGCCCCGGTGAAGAAAGGCGCGCTGACCGCGGAGGAGGCGCTGCGCTACGCGATGAGCCTGCCGGTGGCCACTACCATCGCCGGCGTGGACAAGCCGGAGATCATGCAGCACCATCTGCGGGTTGCCCAGGGCTTCACGCCCATGCCGGCGGGCGATATGGATGCGTTACGCGCGCGTGTTCGCGACCAGGCGGCTGACGGGCGCTTCGAGCCATACAAGACCTCGCTGAAGTTTGACAATCCGGAGGCGCGTCTGGCGCATGAGTACCCGCTGGACATGCAGCAGAAGGAAGTGAAGGAGATGCTGGGCTCGGTGGAGAATAACGGCAAACCGTGGCCGAAGTACTCGCCACAGCCGCAGCAGTGACGGGAGGCATGGACAGCGAGATCAGCCGCCGCGGTTTTCTGGGCGCGGCGGCGCTGGCGGGGGGAATCGGCATGGCAGATGCGAACGCGCAGGTCCCGCGGAGGCCGCTGGGGCGCACCGGGATCGAAGTCTCCGCGCTGGGCGTCGGCGGCTTTCATCTGGGCACGATCCAGGATCCGCAGGAGGCGGACCGGTTCGCCAACGAAGCGCTGGATTCCGGCATCAACTTCTTCGACAACGCGTGGGAGTATCACGACGGCCGCAGCGAGGAGTTGACGGGCCGGCTGCTGAAAGGCAAGCGCGATCGCGCGGTCCTGATGACCAAAGTCTGCACCCACGGGCGGGACGCCAGTGTTGCGATGCAGATGCTGGAGGAATCGCTGCGCCGTCTGCAAACGGACCATGTCGATGTGTGGCAGATCCATGAGGTGATCTATTACAACGACCCGGAGCTGATCTTCCGGAAAGGGGGCGCCGCTGAAGCGCTGCTCCAGGCGAAGCAGCAGGGCAAGGCGCGGGCCATCGGCTTTACCGGGCACAAGGATCCGCATATTCACCTGCGGATGCTGGCGCACGATTTTCCCTTCGACACAGTGCAGATGCCGCTCAACCCGTTCGACGCCAGCTTTCGCAGTTTCGAGCAGCACGTGCTCCCCGAACTGCAGCGGCGCGGCATTGCTCCGCTGGGAATGAAGAGCATGGGCGGCAGCGGCGAGATGGTGCGCAAGGGTGCAGTCACGGCCGACCAGGCGCTGCGCTACGCGATGAGCCTGCCGGTGGCCGTGACCATCAGCGGGATGGATTCGATCGGCGTGCTGCGCCAGAACCTGGGCGTGGCGCGGGGCTTTCAGCCCATGCCCGCGGCGGAAATGGCGCATCTGCGGGCCCACTGCCGGATGTACGCCGCCGACGGGCGCGTGGAGCTGTTCAAGACCACGGTGAAGTACGACGGCAAAGTCGGCCGCGAACAGCACGGCGTCCCCTCACCGGAAGAACTGCCCGCTTAGCTCGGCGTTGGTTGGCGTCGCGGGGACTTCGGGGGATGCGTGCAGCTGCCGCCGCAGCTCGACGATCCGTGAAACGCACTCGCCGGCGCGCAGCAGGTGAGCGGTCGCGGAACAGACGAGCAGCAGTTCCTGCTCGCCGATTACGCCGGCCCGTTGCAACTCCGCGGCTCGCCGATCGAGGCTGCGGCACGCGATTCGCAGCGCGCCGATATCGGACAACGGTGTTCGTGCGAGATTCTCCAGTTCGGGTTCCAAAGGCCGCAGGCGATGCGCCGCCGATTCCTGCACGATCTCCGCGACCATCAGCACCTCGCGGCCGAGCGCCTCGGTCTGTTCCACCAACTCGCGGATGCGTCGGACGGCTCGGGGTCGCAGTATGTTCTCGTACGGGGAAATCGCGACATGGGCGCGAAGGGTTTCGACAGTCTGATAGAGATTGTCGCGACAGGCCTCGACTCCGGCGCCGGAAGCCTCTACGGGCGTAATTATCGCCAGCGATGCCGCAAGCTGGTTCTGCGAGCACTTCCAGAGCGCGGCCAGGTCGGCGCGCAGTTGATCGGCGCGCGGGGGTGGGACGATCAACGTCGACGCAATCGCTACCGCGCCGCCGACGATGGTGTCTTCGAGGCGCAGAACCGCGATGGAGAGACGCCATTCGCCGAGCAGCGAGAACAGGAACACGACATAGACGGTGATGAAGAACATCATCCAGGGATAGGAGTAGCCGCGAAAATACGTGGCGAGGAAAATACAGGCCAGCATCATGATGACCTGCACCCATTGCGCGTTCCCGGCCAGGCGCTGCACCGCCCAGCCAACCACGCATCCCGCCGCCGTGGCGCCGACGCGTTGCACGGCGCGCTGAATGCTGGCGCCCCACGTTTCCGCGAGGACCACGACCGCGACCATGATCACCCAGTAGGAGCGGCCGAGGGCGAACACATGCGCGACGCCGCTGGCGAGGGCGACCGCGACCGCGGCGCGCAGGCTGGTGCGGATGTCGATGGATTGAGTGTTCACCGCTCCTCGCGGAAGCCTGGATCGCGGAGCACGGCGGCCATGGCGCAGTGCAGTTGCTCGAGGCGGACGGCGAGCGTGCCGGCTTCGATCAGCGCGGCGGCCGGGCGTTCATCTCGTTCGTGATCGGGCGCGCGTCCAAACGCCGCGACGACGGGCGCGCGAACGCCGTCCAGCGTGAGATCCGCCGGAGAGTTCGAAGCGTAAGCATCGCGCAGGCTGCGATAGGCCCTGCTGATGGCGGCGGCGCCCTCGGCCAGGCCGGACTGCTGAAGGTCACCGAGAACGGGCAGGCTTTCTTCGAGCAACTCGAAGCAGACGACGATTCGGCGCATCAGACGGACCGCCGCGTCCGCCGCCTTGCCCACGCTGCTGCCGCGCAGCGGCGCCGCCAGTGTGGCGCACGTGGACATCGCCCCGCGCAGCCGCGCAACCCGAGTCCCGACGTGCCGGTAGCGGCCGCCCTGCTCGAGGGTGGCCGCGACGGCATCGAGGCAGTGCGCGACCAACTGGTCAAAGGTCCTGACCGCGGCAGCGAACCGCACGTGGAACACCGGCGGCCACACGTAAAAGTAGACGGCGAATGCGATGGGCAGGCCACTTAAGACGGCCAGCGCGATCCACAACGGCTGCGGCCAGGGTCCGGCGAAGGTGGCCGCGAGCAGCGTCAGGGTGAAGCTATAAAGCGTGAAAAGATTGCGATCCGGCACGAAACGGCGCGCGTAAAAACACGCCGCGGCCACCACGATCAGCAGACACTCGGCGGCAACGCGGTGGCCGTGTGACAAGGCTCCGGCGAACACGAGCAGGGAACTGGCGGCGCCGGTGACTATCATGACGCTTTGTCGCTGACGCCGGTGCGCGCCGGTGTTGGCCTGCATGAACGCCGCCGCGGCGAAGGCGGCAAAGAGGGCGATCAAGCTGCCGAAGCGGTGAAAGAGCGCCAGCGAGATGCCGACGGCCACGAGGGTGCGCGTCGCCTGCCGGAGCCGGAACAGGCCTGGATCTGTTACCAGGAGCGGGTTCAGTCTGACGTGCGTGCTCAGGATGCCTCCTCGAAGTTGATGCGGAGCGGGCGGGCTCGTTTCGCCAGCCGTCTATTATCGGGGTAGCAGTTCGGGGTGAATGCCTGCCCCCAAAACCATGCCCACGCGCGTACTGATTGCCGATGACCATCCGCTGATCCGCAGCGGGCTGCGTGCGCTGCTCGAGCGTGACGGCGAGTTCGAGGTGGTTGCCGAAGCATCGGATGGTTACGAAGCCATTGAACTGGCGGCACGGCACAGACCGGACGTGATCCTGCTCGATGTCGGCATGCCCCGCCTGCCTGGCACGGACGCGGCCATGCACATTGTCGAGAAGGCGCCCGGGGCGCGCATTGTCATGGTCAGCATGCACTCCGACGAGGCGTACGTGCTCCGAGCGCTCAAGGCGGGCGCGCGCGGTTATCTGCTGAAAGCCTCCCCGGAGTCGGATGTCCTCGCCGCGGTACGCGCGGTGGCGGCCGGCAACGCGTGGTTCAGCCCCGCAGTCACTCGCCTGCTGGTGGAAGAATACGTCGGCGAGATGAAGCGCCGCGGAGTCGAAGACAGCTACGATCTGCTGAGCCTGAGGGAAAAGGAGATCATGCAGCTGCTGGTCAGCGGCGCCGGCAACCGCGAGATTGCGGAGAAGCTGCACGTGAGCGTGTCCACGGTGGAGACGCACCGCGGCAACATCTTCCAGAAGCTGCACGTGCACAATCTGCCGGAGCTCATTCTCTATGCCGTGCGCAAGGGACTCGTTTCCTGAGCGGCGGGCTTGGAGGGCTGCGGGATTTCCGGAGGAAGCGGCAGTTCGAAGCTAACCGTCGTTCCGCGCCCGCGTTGGGAAAGAACCCGAAGCACTCCGCCGAGATGCACGACGCGCTCCTCCATACCCAGGATGCCGAGGCCAGCCTCCTGGTCCGGATCGAAGCCGCGTCCATCATCCTGCACGGAGACACGCAGGCGGCCTGGGGTGGCGGGATGCACCTGGATTCTGGCCTGCCGAGCACCGGAATGGCGGGAGGCGTTCCGCACCGCCTCCTGGACCACCCGGTAAATGGTGGTGCGATGCTCGTCGGGCAGATCCTCAGGACAATCGTCGGCGTCCACATCGACCTGCATTCCGGAGGTGCGCGAGACTTCGCGGGCCAGCCAGCGGAGCGCCGGCACGAGGCCGAGGTCGTCCAGCATGGTGGGCCGCAGCAGGAGCGAGATATTCCGCACGACGCTGGCATTGCGTTCGGTCATGTCCTGCACCAGCTGCAACTGGCGCAGACTCTCCTGCAGGTTGTTGCCGCGGAGCGCGGAGCGGAGATTCCCCAGGCCCAGCATCATGGCCGAAAGCACCTGGCCGACTTCGTCGTGCAACTCGCGTGAGATCCTGCGCCGTTCGTTTTCCTGCGCCGAAAGCAGCTCCGCAGAAAGCCGCTTTAACTCTTCCTGGGCATTCAGCATCTGCCGAAAGCGCAGCTCCGATTCCTTTTCGAGGCGCAGCAGCTTCCACAGAGTTACACCGGCGAGCACCAAGCCGATGGATATAGCAAGAATCAGCAAGAGGAGTAACTGAAGGCGGAAGGACGCGAACAAGTCGCTAACCGCCTGGCTACTGAGTTCCAGCTGACGTTCACTGAGCTGCTGGATCTGGTCCGCCAGCCCAACGGCGGTCATACGCTTCGGCAGCACCTCGTCACGAATGAACCCGTAGCCGCGCTGCTGACGCTGGGCGGGAGTCCAGTCGAGGGCCGGCGTCACGGTTGCGAGATAGTCCTGCACTTCCCTGCTGAGCTGCTCGAAAATTTGCCGGGCCGCGGGGCGGAGCAAGCGGCGATAATCGGCGAGCCCCGCTTCGATTTGCGCTCGCGTGTTCAGGAACCGCTGCCGATGCGCGGCCGCGCGCGCTTCGCTGTCGTCGAGCAGGAAGTCGCGGACGTAAGTACCGGACAGATAGATACTGGACCGAAGCCTCTCGAGGGTTCGGTCCCGATCGACGAAATCCTGCCGAATCCGCTCCTGCCGGATTTCGATGCGGTACAGGAACGAGATCGCGCTCAGGCCCATCACAGCCATGAGCACCAGCAGGCCGCCAAATCCGGCCCACAGCAGCACGCGGCTCTCGCGGCGTCCGGGGTCGCGGCCGGCTGAGGGTTGAATGCTGCGCTCGGGCACGTGCTGCCCCAATGATAGCGATTTGTCGATGTGCTAAAAGGAAAGACTTGCAGCAATCCAACAATGACGATCTCCCCGTTCGCGACTGCATCGTGCCGGCGACGCGCGCGCGGTGGCTGCTGCTGCACTATCACATCTTCAAGAACGCCGGGACTACCATCGAATACGTTCTGCACCGGGCCTGGGGCGATCGCTTTGTCCGGCTGGACGGACCGGACCCGGATTCCATTCTGACCGCGCCGGATATTCTGGCGTTTCTTCCCGCCAACCCGGACGTCATCGCCATCTCGAGCCACCATGTGAAGTACCCGCGGCCGGAAGCGCCGAACCTGATCGTGTTCGATGTCTGTTTTCTGCGTGACCCACTGCAGCGGCTGTGGTCGTTTTACAAGTTCCTGCATCGCGTTCCGCCGGTGGACAGCCTCGGAGAAATGGCGCGACGTTCGGACTTCCGGCCATTTATCGAGACACTGGTCGGCGAGCATCCGCACCTTGTGAATGACGTGCAGGTGAACCTGCTGGCCAATGCCGGAGCTTATACGCGGCCGCCGAGTTCCACGGATCTGGTGGTGGCTCTCGATGTGCTCCACCGAATGGCGGTGCCGGGCGTGGTGGACATTTTCGACGAGAGCCTGGTCGTGGCCGAATATTATCTGCGGCCGGCGTTTCCGGAGCTGCAGTTCCAGTACGTCAAGCAGAACGTGGCCCCGGTGGACTACGATACAACGCAGGGCGCGGGTTTGCGCGAGGAACTGGGAGAGCCACTCTACAGCGAGTTGCGCGCGCTGAATCGGCTGGATGACGAACTTGTAGCGCGTGCTCGGGAGGAGGTGCGCCGGCGGTACGAGATGATGCCCGACCGCGAAGCGCGCCGTGCGGATTTCGATCGGCGGTGCGAGCACCTTCGCGCCGCGCACGAGAAGATGCACGCGACGTAAGTTGGGCCGCAGCATTACTGACCTTCCCAGGCGGGCTCTTAGAGCCCGCCGCTGGAGTTTGGACATTTTACGTGCAGAATGTTCTTGACTTGATGGGTCGTTTTGGTGTTTCATCCTTGTAGGTGAAGCAGAAGGAAGTCATCCACAAGCGCCGCAAGATCGCAGCGACCTTGCCTG
>DASRCB010000191.1:0-12864 GCA_035653295.1 Bryobacteraceae bacterium | reverse complement strand
CAGGCAGTGAGCTGTAGTCCGGACATCGCGTTCCGGATTGCGGCGAGTGCGTTGAATTGTGGTCCACCGGGCGCTGCGTTTTAACAAACAACGCGTCCGGTCAATCAGTGACGGCGATAGAGCAGCCGGGTCCGGCCCGCGCCGCAAACGGCGCGGGCCCGGGTCTGCCATTCAGATATTCGACCCACCACTTTCAGACACGGGTGCGCCCGGAGGCAACTTCATGCCGAATTGCGCCTACATATACTCCGGCGCCGTCATCCCCAGCACCCCCAGCGTGCGCTGCAGCTGCGACCGGAAATAATCCGTCATCCACAGCAGAAACGTCCGCTTCTCCCGATTCTCTTCCTGCAGCACCGGATACTCGTGATAGAAATTGTTGAACGCCTGCGCGAGCTGGAACGCATACTTCGCCACATGCGCCGGTTCGCCTGACGCCACGGCTCTCGTGATCGCCGACTCCGACTTCGACGCCAGCAGCAGCAACTGCCAGAAATCCTCCGCCGCCAGCTGCCGGGTGAACGCCTCCTGGCTCAGCTCCGCCGCAAAGTCCGGCAGCTTCTCGCCGCGCTCCTCCAGCTTGCGAATGATGTTGCGCGCGCGCACCGCCGCGTACTGCACATACGGCCCGGTCTCGCCTTCAAAGCTGAGCGCCTCCTGAAAATCGAACGCAATCACGGAATTTCGCGTGTACTTCAGCATGAAATAGCGCAGCGCGCCGACCGCGATCTGCGCCGCCACGTCCCGTCGCTCGGCGGCGGGCGCTTCGGGATGACGCGAATCCACTTCGGCCAGGGCGTTCTCGATCAGCTTGTCGATCAGATCGTCCGCCTTCACGCCCAGCCCTTTGCGCCCGGAGACCTCGACATATGGCCGCCGCCTGTCCTCGTCCGACAACTCGATGCCCAGCGCCACGCAGGTGCGCGGCGAAAGCGCCACCATCTCATACGAGAAGTGAATGGAGTGGTCGGCCTGCTCGTTGTACCCGAGCGCGCGGAGGCCCGCCACGACAACATCCTGTAAATAGGACTGCCGCGAGTCGATCACGTTATAGACACGCTGGCCGTGCCCGAACGACGGAGCATCCGGGTCCGACGGCGCCGTCGTCGAAGCCCACACCGCATGTCCGTCCGGATACGTGCTCCAGCGGCAGTAATTGAAGTCCTTGCCCAGAATCCCGAACTTCCACATCTGATAAGCGATGTCCTTGCCGACGTAAGTGACCGTGCCGTTCGAGCGCACGATCACCTTACTGTCCTCCTCGCCCGCCGACTCGGAGAACGCGCTGCCGGGCATCACCCAGCAACCGGCGTTCTTGCCCTGCGTCTCCAGATAAATCGCCCTGCGCTCCTTCAGCTGCTCGAACGCCTTGGCCCAGAACTGCAGATGCAGAATCTCGCTTTCGCGGGGCAGCACGTCATACTCGATGCCCAGGCGCAGCATGGTGCCGAGGTGCGCCTGCACGATGGCGTCGGCCACCATGTGCGCCAGCTCCGCCGTGTCGCCCTCGCCCGCTTCGATCGCGTGCAGCGTTTGCGCGCGCCAGGCCAGCGCGTCCGGGTTGTCTTTGTAGTGCTGCGAGATTCGCGCGTACAGGTCCCAGCAGAGATAATCGAATCGGCACTCCGCGCCGGAGATCAGCGCGCGCACATCCGCCGGGCTTTTCTTCTCCAGATGCTCGAACCCCGCAACCACGTCGGCCACCTGCACGCCCGTGTTGTCGATGTAGTTCTGCACCTCCACGTTGTCGCCGATGGCCCGCAGCATGCGCACGAACGTATCGCCCAGCACGGCGTTACGCAGATGTCCGATGTGCGCGGCCTTGTTCGGATTGATGTTGGTGTGCTCGACGATTACCTTCTCCGCGGCGGCGGCCCGCTCGCCCGCGCGGTAGTGCAGCGTGCCGAAGCCATACGCTCCGCGGTCGAAGCGGACATTGATGTACCCGTTTCCCGCGATCTCCAGCGCGCTCACGCCCTCGATCGAGCCCAGATCGGCGACGATCTGCGCGGCGATCACCCGCGGCGCCTGCTTAAGTTGCCGCGCCAGATGAAAGGCAACAGGCACGGCCAGCTCACCGAACGACGCCTGCTTCGGCTGCTCCAGAGGCGCCGGCGTGTCCACGCCGTAGCGCGCCCGCACATGGTCGGCGAAACGCTGCGCGATCTGCTGCTCGAGTCGATGAAACATGAGCCTTCAGGTTAGCGCGCGATCAGCCGATACCCAGATCGTCGATGTTTTCCAGTGGCGTGCCACAGCGGCGGCAAATCAGAGACCCGCAGTCGCCGCAGGCCAGCGGGTCGGACACGGGTTCGCCGCATTTTGGGCAGTAAAACTCGGCGGGCTTCGGCTCCATTTGCGCGACTCGCTAAACTGAAGTTAGCATTCCTCGATGTTGCAGCGTCTGATCCCCGCGGTATCCGCTCTGCTCTTCGTGTCTCTCCTGACCTCCTGCGGTACCGATACCACCCACCATAAGCCCGTGCTGGCCTTTGCCTACGTCGGGCCCATCACCGTCAACCTGCGCCAGGAGATCAGCCTGAAATCGGCAACAGTGACAACGGTCAGGCATGGAGACAAGGTCGGCGTGCTCGAGCAGCGCCGGCGCTTCGTTCTGGTGCGCGCCCCCAACGGTAAAGAAGGTTGGACCGATACCCGCCAGCTCATCACGCCCGATCAGATGGCCGAGCTCAACGCCACGCTGCGCCGCGCTTCCGATCTGCCCTCCCAGGGTGTGGCCTCGACCTTCGAGCCGGTCAATGCACACGCCGAGCCGAGCCGCAGCTCGCCGAGCTTCTTCCAGCTGCGCGAAGGCACGCGCGTGGACGTCATCGGCCACAAACTCACGCCCCGCGTTCAGGGCGCCAGCGCGCCGCCCCCGCGCCTCATCCCGCCGCGTCCGAAGATCGCGCGCGGCCCCAGAAAAGAAGACGAACGGAAGGCTCGCTTCCGCCCGCCCCCGCCGGCCGCGCCGACGCTGCCCAATAACTACGTCGAGCTGTCGAAGACCAACGTGCCGCCGCCCGATCCCGATTCAGACGAGCCCGCTAAACCGGTCGCCATGGACGACTGGACTCAGGTCCGCGCCAGGGACGGCCGCGTGGGCTGGGTGCTCTCGCGAATGCTCAACATGGCCATCCCCGATGAGGTGGCGCAGTATTCCGAGGGTCACCGCATCACCTCCTACTTCAACATGGGTCCGGTGCACGACGGCGATCTGGTGAAACCGAACTGGCTCTGGACGACGCTGTCGAAGGCGAACGCGCCGTACGATTTCGACAGCTTCCGGTATTTCATCTGGAACCCGCACCATCACCGTTACGAGACGGCGTACGTACAGCGGAAGGTGATTGGGTATTACCCGATATTCGCGGAACAGGGATCGCCGCCGAAGTTTACCCTGCTCATGCAGGATGAGGACGACGGCAAGCTGTATCGGTATTACTACATCTACGACATCTACCGTGTGCGCCTGGTGGGCAAGCAGCTTTACGTGCCGGACCAGAACGGCAAGGCCTCGCCGCAGCCGGCAATCGTACCCATCAGTGAGCAACCGGCGGCGAAGCCATCGCTATTCAGCCGCATTCGCCGCCGCATCTCACACCTGCTGGGGCACTGAGATTCGCGCGGCTTACCGCGCCGCCGTCGCCACCCGGCTGCCGTCCTTGAGCGCCTCGGCCTTGTCGGCGAGTTCCCAGCTGAAGGTGTCTTCCGTCCGGCCGAAGTGCCCGAAGGCCGCAGTGGCGCGATAAATCGGCCGGCGCAGCTTCAGGTGATCGATGATGGCCCTCGGCGTCAGCGGGAAATGCTCGCGGATCAGTTCCACCAACCGCTCCTCGTCCACCGCGCCCGTGCCGAACGTGTTCACGTTCACCGAGACCGGCTCAGCCACGCCGATGGCGTAGGCCAGCTGCACTTCGCAGCGCTCCGCCAGGCCGGCCGCCACCAAATTCTTCGCGATGTAGCGGGCCATGTAGCAGGCCGAACGGTCCACCTTCGTCGGATCCTTGCCCGAGAACGCGCCGCCGCCGTGCCGTCCCATGCCGCCGTACGTGTCGACGATGATCTTGCGCCCGGTCAGCCCGGTATCGCCGTGCGGTCCGCCGATTACGAAGCGGCCGGTCGGATTGATATGATACTTCGTCCCCGAATCCACCATGTTCGACGGGATCACCGCGTCGATGATGTGCTTCTTCACCTGCGCGCGCAGCTCTTCGGTGGAGATGGCGTCGTCGTGCTGGGTGGAAACGACGACGGCGTCCACGCGCTTCGGCTTTCCGTCCACGTACTCCACGCTGACCTGGCTCTTGCCGTCCGGCCGCAGGAACGTCAGCTCGCCCGCGCGGCGAACGTCGCTTAGCTTCCGCACCAGCTTGTGGGCCATCATGATGGGCAGCGGCATCAGCTCCGCTGTCTCGTTGCAGGCGTAGCCGAACATCAGGCCCTGGTCGCCTGCTCCGCCGGTGTCCACGCCCATAGCGATATCCGGCGACTGGCTCTGGATCATGTTCAGGATGCCGCAGGTCTTGCAGTCGTAGCCGAAACTCGCGTCATCGTAGCCGATATCGCTGATCACCTGCCGCGCCAGCTTCGGCACGTCGACGTAGGTTGTCGTGGTGATCTCTCCGGAGACAACGCAGATGCCCGTGGTGACGAGAACCTCGCACGCTACGCGGCCTGTTGGATCGTCCCTCAATACCGCGTCCAGCACGGAATCCGAGATCTGGTCAGCCATCTTGTCCGGGTGACCCTCGGTCACCGATTCGGACGTGAAAATATGACGCATCTTGCTTGTCGCCACCGAAGTTCTGCCTCCTGAAATCTAATCCTTCAAATGTAACTCAATACCGATAATGTTCCGGCTTGTACGGCCCTTCCACCGGCACGCCAATGTATTCCGCCTGCCGCGGGGTCAGCGTGGTCAGCTTCACCCCGATCTTCTCCAGATGCAGGCGCGCGACTTCCTCATCCAGCTTCTTGGGAAGCGTGTACACGCCCACGGCGTAGTTGTCGCGATTCTTCCAGAGATCGATCTGCGCCAGCGTCTGGTTCGAAAAGCTGTTGCTCATGACGAAGCTCGGGTGGCCCGTGGCGCAGCCGAGGTTCACCAGCCGCCCTTCCGCCAGTACGAAAATCCCGTGCCCATCCGGGAAGGTGTAGAAATCCACCTGCGGCTTGATGTTCGTTTTGTTCACGCCGCGCGCTGTGTTCAGCCGATCCATCTGGATCTCGTTATCGAAGTGCCCGATATTGCAGACGATGGCCTGGTCCTTCATGCGCTGCATGTGCTCGTAGGTGATGATGTCCACGTTGCCCGTGCAGGTGACGTAGATGTCGCCGCGGCCGAGCGTATCCTCGACGGTGGTCACCTCGAAGCCTTCCATCGCCGCCTGGAGCGCGTTGATGGGATCCACCTCGGTCACGATCACGCGCGCGCCCATGCCGCGGAGGGAATGCGCGCAGCCCTTGCCTACATCGCCGTAACCGCAGACAACGGCAACCTTGCCGGCCACCATCACATCGGTCGCGCGCTTGATGCCGTCCGCCAGCGATTCGCGGCAGCCGTACAGGTTGTCGAACTTCGATTTCGTCACGGAGTCGTTCACGTTGATTGCCGGAACCAGCAGCTTGCCGAGCTCCTGCATCTTGTACAACCGGTGCACGCCCGTCGTGGTCTCTTCGGAAACGCCGCGCCAGTCGCTCACGATCTCGTGCCAGCGCCGTGGATTCTCCGCGTGAACGCTCTTCAGCAGGTCCTTGATCACCTTCTCTTCGTGGCTCTCGGAAGGCGTGTTGACCCAGTCGCTGCCCTCTTCCAGTTCATAACCTTTGTGGATCAGCAGCGTGACGTCGCCGCCGTCATCCACCACCAGCTCCGGCCCCTTGCCGCCGGGATGGCTGATCGCCTGATACGTGCACCACCAGTAATCCTCGAGAGACTCGCCTTTCCAGGCGAACACCGGAACGCCGGAGACCGCGATCGCCGCTGCGGCATGGTCCTGGGTGCTGAAGATGTTGCAGCTCGCCCAGCGCACGTCGGCGCCGAGATCCACCAGCGTCTCGATGAGCACCGCGGTCTGAATGGTCATGTGCAGCGAGCCGGTGATGCGCACCCCGGCCAGCGGCTTCTCCTTCGCGTACTTGCCGCGAATGGCCATCAGCCCGGGCATCTCGTGCTCGGCGATGGAGATCTCTTTGCGGCCCCAGTCGGCCAGCGTGAGGTCGGCTACCTTATACTCTGTTGCGATCCCGGCGGTTGCAGTACCCATTCAAGCTCCTCGTATCGACAAATCCTGATACATTGATATTACAGTTTGCCACCCAAGCCGTCAATTCTGAAAACGCTCCGGGCCGCGGCCGACCCCATCCGGCTGCGCATCCTGTTGCTGCTTCAGCGCGAGGAGCTGTCGGTTGCCGAAGTGCAGGAAATCATTGGTAAAGGGCAGAGCCATGTCTCCACCAGCCTGGCCCAGCTGAAGCAGGCCGGCCTGGTTCAGGATCGGCGTACCGGGAAAAACGCTTTCTATCGGCTGAACGGTACCGGATCGCTCGGCCCTCTGCTGGAGGAAGCGGCGGCGGAATTGCCCGAGGCCGAGCGCGACCGCCAGGCGCTGGACCTCGTTATCCGCAAGCGGCAGGATCGCATGCGCCGCTATTTCGACGAACTTGCGGGCAAGTTTGGGCGCCAGTACGTTCCCGGCCGGTCCTGGAAAGGGCTGGCCGAGGCGCTGCTGAAGCTCATGCCCCGGATGGTCATCGCCGACCTTGGCGCGGGCGAAGGCACCATCTCGCAGCTGATGGCGCAGCGCGCCGAGAAGGTCATCGCCATCGACAATTCAGAGAAGATGGTCGAGTTCGGCGCCGACCTGGCCCGCCGGAACGGCATTGCGAATCTGGAATACCGGCTCGGCGATATCGAGGCGGTCCCGATTGACGATGCGACGGTCGATCTCGCCTTCCTGAGCCAGGCGCTGCACCACGCGCCGCACCCCGAGCGTGCGCTGGCCGAGGCCTGGCGCATACTGAAGCCGGGCGGCCGGGTCGCCATCCTCGATCTGGTGCAGCACGGTTTCGAAGAAGCGCGCGAAATGTACGCCGACCTGTGGCTCGGCTTCAGTGAAATGGACATTCGCCGCTATCTCGAAAGCGCCGGTTTCCAGAACATCGACACGACGGTAGTCAACCGCGAGCCCGATCCACCGCACTTCGAGACCATTCTCGCGACCGCCGAAAAACCGGCGTCGTGATCCCGCGGTTACTGAAATCCTGGCGTCAGGCGAACTCCGGGCGTGTTCAACGGCTCCGGGAAGCGGAGATCCCCCGAGTCGGATTTGTCCTCACTCTTTCCCCATGTCCAGTACATGCCGAGATATGCATACTGCTCCGTCTGGCCGGCGATGGAATGGCCGTAGCAAAACAGAAACTGCTCCCCGGGGTGATGCCGGAAGTGATAGTAACCGCCGATGTCTAACATCGTCGAAGCCTGGGTCTGCGCCGCCGCGTAGCCCTCGGCGGCATGAGAGAAGATCTCGCCTCCGAGTTCCAGCCGCTCACCGAACGAATATTTCACAAGGAAGGCGCCGTAGGGGAAGTTGCGGTACTCAGTTTGCGGAACCACAACCTCGCCGCCGCCGCCGTCCACCAGCCAGTGCCCGAAGTTCTTCTGTAGCCACAGGGGGACCTTGTACCAGACCTTCCCCACGCCGAGTCCCTTGTCGGAATTGCCCGTCGGAAGTTCGAACATCGTGAAGGTGCCGATCTGCGGGATGTACTTCGATTCCTTGATAAACGCGATTTTGGCGCCGACCTCCATATCGGTGTAGCCGAACGCGGAGGGGCCGGCCGCGCCGGGGGCGTAGATCGGATTATTCGAAGGATTGATGCTGCCCCACGGTGCGATCACGTGCAACTGCACGCGCGGGATGGCGCCCCAGTTGAATTCGAACGCCGGACCCGTGGAGTCAATCTCCGCCGGTGTCCCGTCCATTGCTCCGAAGATGTAGAACTCATAGTGATGCAGCTCGACAGGAACGGGATCGTCGGTTTGGAAGGGAGGGCCCTGCGCCCGGCCCCGGGATGCCGCAATGAGCAGCGCAACGAACAGCCAGAGCCGCGCGCATGTGAAGTCGCGAAAAGAGAACATTAGTTACAGGCCGAGTTCGCGGCCGACGCCACCGATGGGTATGACTCCGCAAGCGCACGATTGGTAACGTCTGGCCGCGCCGGTTAAACTCGAATCGTGACCGCGCGTGCTTTTGCCGTGTTTTTCGCGGCCGGCGCTTTGTGTTTTGCCGAGAGCTGGGCGGAGTGCCATCGCGGTCCATTCCGCGTCTTTTCATCGGCCGGAGACAAAGCCGCGCGCGAGAAGCTGGCGGAACTGGAACAGTTCCGGCACGCGCTGGGCGTAACCATTGGGGTTCCGGATATTCAGACCATCTGGCCGGTTCACGTGCTGGTATCGAGCTCGGAGGCGCCGAGCGAGAAGCTGGTGCTCGGCCGCGATGCGTACGAAGTGGCGTATGCGCCCCGTGCGCCAATTCCCGAGGGCGCCAAAGCGGAACTCGCGCGGGTTCTGCTGGAGCAGGGAACGTTGCATATTCCGCGGTCCATTGAGGACGGCCTTGTGGCGCTGTTCTCGACACTGCAGGTTAACGGCGTGCACGTTACGGTCGGCGCTCCTCCACCGCAACGCACGCGCGACTGGGCGCGCATGCAGATGCTGATCGCGAACCCGGAAACCTACGGCGAAGTGCGCGTGTTCTTTTCCAATCTGGAGCACGGCGCCGATCTCGATACGGCGTACCAGAACGCCTTCCAGAAGAGGGGCGCGGCGATTGAAAAGCAGGTAGACGAATACCTGCGCGCCGGCAATTTCCCAACGAACTCGATCAACGCGCTGCCGCTTAACGAAGAACGCGATTTACGCGTGCATCCGATCGATAAGGTGGAAGGCGATATGGCGCGCGCGGATCTGCTGCTGACGCGAAATCCCGCGGCCGCGGCCGACCTTTATCGAGGCGTGCCGGCGCCCTCCGGTACGGAAGGCCAGGCATTCGCCGCGCTCGCGGCCGGAAAAAAGGACGACGCTTACAGGCTGTTCGGCGAGGCTGCGCAGGCCGGCTCGAAAAACGCAAACGCATGGTACCAACTCGGTCTGCTGGAGCCCGACAATACGAAAAAGCGCGCGGATCTGGACAAAGCGGCGCAGTTGAACAGCCACTGGGATGCGCCGTTTCTGGCGCTCGCCGAGACCGAGCCGGGGCCGGTGCGCCGCGCATTCTGGCTCAAGAAAGCCTGCGACGCCTCGCCCCGGAATACAGACTGCTGGGTACATCTGGCGCAGGCCGACGAGAAGGCGAACAAGTTCGAGGATGCGGTGAAGGCATGGGCGCTGGCCGAGAATTCGGCGCCAAACAATGCGGAGCGCGAGCAGATCCGGAAGGAACGTTTTGATGCCGAGCAGCAGCGCAACGATTACGAGATCGCCGAGCGGAAGCGCGAAGAGGCGGCGCAGCAGGCGGATCTCGATCGGGTGAAGAACGCGACGCTCGCCGACATTCGCGCCGCCGAAGCGAAGGCCAACGCGAAGCTCGGCGCGGAATCGAGCGAAGGCGCGGTGTCCTGGTCGGATCTGACTAAAGGCGAGGCGAAGGTCGATGGGACGCTGGGCAGGATCGAGTGCACAGGCAAGCAGATGCGTCTGGTGATCACCACCGATCAGGGTCCGGTGCGTGTGCTGGCTGAGCCCGAGCGGGTTTCGCTGGAGGGGGACGTGACTACCGCGAAGCTGGCCTGCGGTTCGCAGGATCCCGCGCGGAAGGTAACCGTGCGCTACGACAAACTGCAGGGGCGGCGCTCGGCCGGATTGATCGGCCAGGCAACGGCTATCGTGTTTCGGTGAGCATTGTCGTTCGACGGCCGACGGAGGCCGATGGGGAGGCCATTGCCGGCATCCTGGCCGCTTCACCGGAAGCTGCTCAATGGCAGGCGCGCGATCATCCGGGCTACGAGTGCCGCGTTGCGGTGGGAGGCTCGAACGTCAGCGGGTTTGTAGTCTGGCGAACCGTCGCAGCAGGCGAGCATGAATTGCTGAACCTTGCGGTCGCTCCGGAATTTCGGCGGCATGGAATCGCGCGCATGCTGGTCGAAACGGCCATTGGATCGGCTCGCGGCCAGTGGTTTCTGGAAGTGCGGGAATCGAATTCAGCGGCGCGAAGTCTTTACCAGCGCATGGGTTTCACCGAGACGGGAGTACGACATAAGTACTACGAGAACCCACAGGAACCGGGGATTGTCATGAGCTTTTGTTCATGATATCGTCACAGTGTAAGCGGCCGGAAGGCTGCACGCTCGACCGAATGTACCTCACGAATTCCCACCGAGCCGTAACCCCGTTGGAAGCTGACTCGGCGTGGCAATCCCCCAAGGAGAAAAGCCTGATGGAGAACACGCAGGACGATCTGAAGGCGCACCTGATGCAGACGAACGATGAGTTTCGTCGCCTGGCCTCTCAGCACTCGGAGTATCACAAGCAGCTGGAAGCTCTCGAGGGAAAATCCCACCTCAGTCCGGAAGAAGAGGTGGAAGAGCATCGGCTGAAGAAGCTGAAACTCCGCCTGAAGGACGAGATGACGGCCATGCTCAGCCGTTATCGTATGGAGCAGGTTCACTAAGCATCGGGTGCGCGAAGCGCAACGGTAGAAGGCCCGGTTCGAGTTGCTCGGACCGGGCCTTTGATTTTATTGGCTCTCAGCGGACATGAGCATAGAAGTTTCCATTCGAACAGTTGAGGCGATGAAGCTTGCGGCTGTGCGGCGCCAGGTCGCGATCGGAGGGATTGCGGTGGCGTGGAAGCCGGCGCTCGACAAGGTCTGGGAGTTCCTGCGGTCGAAACCCGGCCTGCGCACCGACGGTCACAACGTATTTCTTTACCATCACCCGGCCCGCCGCGACATGCCGATGGATGTGGACTTTGGCGTTGAGGTGGAGCGGTCGTTCGAGCCGGAAGGCGAAGTGCGTGAGGTGCAGACGCCTGCGGGCGAGGCGGCCGTGGCTGTCCATGTGGGCCCGTACGACCGCATAAAAGCGACGCATGACGCGATTCATGCCTGGCGTGCAGCGAACAACCGCACCTTTGCCGGCACGTCATGGGAGATCTACGGCGACTGGTCCGACGATCCGGCGAAGCTGGAAACGACAATCGTTTATCTGCTCGCGTAACGCGAAGCTGACGTCGACCATCGCTGGCCAACCGGTCAGGGCCGGGCCTTTGATTTTCAAGCGCTGGTGTGATGTCGGCCAGGCGCCTGCCGGCGAATAAGCCAGTCGGTCAGGAACAACGCCGCAACCACAAACAGCGGACCGCCAATGGTAAGAATCCAGTCCGGGTGGCGGCGGGCGCCTACGGAATACCAGATCGCAACAGCGGCGAAGAGTACTGCGCCGATCCATTCCCGGCGCCACGCCACGATCAGGATGAGGACTACAATCGCCGACGGGATGAGATGAAGGCCGAGGGCCAGGGCGGTTTGCCAGAAGCCTCGGTTCTCGCTGAACACGTCCAGAGCAAACACGCTCAGGAACAGGGCAAAAGCGATGCAGAGCGCGCGCGGCGCCCAGTAGAGCAGAACTTTTCCAGCGTGCGACAGAATGACCACCTCCCCGGTTCGCCGGTTGCGGTCACCACCTGAATTAGATGCCCGCGCGCGGCCGGAGTCAAGGGCGGCGGCTCACTCCTGACGCAGCGCGCTCCAGGGCTCGATGTGCATGGCGCGCCAGGAGGGCAGCAGGGTTGCCGCGACGGTCATCAGCGCGAGCGCCAGACCCGCCGCGGTCATGGCCGCGGCATCGTGCGCGGATACGCCGTACAGCAGGCCCGCGATGACGCGTGATGCGGCGAAGGAGCCTGCCACGCCGGAGGCCAGTCCGATGAGCATCAGGCGGGCGCTTTCCCGGAAGACGGAGAGCGCGACCTCGCGACGGTCCGCTCCGACCGCCATGCGGATGCCGATCTCGCGCGTTCGTTCGGTGACCGAGTGCGATACGATGCCGTGCACACCGAGCGCCGTGAGCAGCAGCGCGGCGATGGCGAAGACGGTAACCAGCCAGGTGTTGGCGCTGCGTGGCGCGACGGACTCGGACAGCACCTGCTCCATGGTCCGCAGCTTCAGAACGGGGAGTGAAGGATCGAGCGAGCGAACGGCGGCGCGCACGGCCGAGGAAGCCTGCAAAGCATCGCCGCGCGTGCGCAGCACGAAGCGCGCCTCGTGCATGCCCATGGCGTATTCTTCCTGATCGAAGGGGCTGTAGATGTGCGGGCCGACCACCTCGTCGGCATCGCGCCCGCTCGTGTCCGCGACGACTCCGACGATGCGCACCCACGGCATCTCCGATTGGGGCGGACCGAACTTGAAGCTGTGATCCAGGGGATTCTCGCCCGGCCAGTACGCGCGTCCGAAAGCTTCGTTGACTACGGCGACGCGTTCCGAGCCTTTGCGGTCGGCTGAGGTGAGGTAACGGCCGGCAATGAGCCGCATCCCGACGCCGCGGAAGTATTCGCCTTCGACATCGGTGTATTCCGCCAGAGGCCGCCCTTGTCCGGTCTGATCCGCCGGCGTGATCAGGCGCATGCGCTCGTTCTCCAGCGGGATGTCGGTTCCGTATCCGATTGCGACGAGGCCTGGGGTGGTTTGGAGCCGCTGAGTTAACGACTGGAAGAATCGGTGCGCGGACGCAACGCCTGCATACTGCGTCTCCGGAAGCGCCACGCCAAAGGTAAGCACGTGCTCGGTTCGAAGCTCCGACTGTTGCCCGAGTACGGAGGCGAAGCTGCGAATGAGCAGTCCCGCGCTGGTGAGCAGCACG
>DASRCB010000190.1:0-8031 GCA_035653295.1 Bryobacteraceae bacterium | reverse complement strand
CCTCGAGCGAGCGCGTCCAGGCCCAGCAGCAGATGTGCCGCGGCAAACTGGCCGGAGACAAGGCCTTCGCCCCCTTCCCATGGATGGAAGCGGCGTGAAAGCAGGATCTCGAGAGCTTCCGTGCTTCGGCCGCAGAGGTTCAGCAGCGTGATCAGCTCAACGGTAAGGTCATCACGCCGCGCAACGAGGTGGCGATGCTGTTCGAGTCTCGCCAGCCGTTCTCTCGGAGCGGCGCCGGTTCGCTTGTGCAACTGATCGAACTCGTACAGCAGGCGCGCATCGTCGGGATTGGCGCGCCGGGCGTGCTCGTAGCACTCCAGCGCACGATCCGGCTCGCGCCGCACGTTATAGTACGCAATTCCCAGGTTCCGCCATGGGATGGAGAAGCCCGGGTCAAGCCTGGAGGATGCCTCCCAGTGCTCGATCGCTTCCTCGCGGCGGCGCTTGTCGTACAGCAGATTTCCCAAATAGTAGTGGGCGCGAGCGTCCTCCTGGTCGTGGCACAGCGCCGCCTCGAGCACCAGCATGTCCTCGAGCAGGGCAGGGAAGCAATAATCGGGCACGGCTTCCTTTGCGGCGGCGTACCAGCGCTGCGCGCCCGGCGCATCCCCCGACTTCTCCGCCATCCAGCCGCTGGTATACAGCAGCATCGGGTACGGACATCCGCCTTGGCTGAGGAAGCGCTCGATCAGCCGGAGGCCATCCGCATAGAAACCGGCCTCGGCAAAATCGAAGGCCAGATCCAAACAGGTTCGCTCCGCGCCACTCAGCAGCTCGAAGAAGCGTTCATCGTTCAGCTCGTAACGAGCCCAGAAGTCGAGTGGATCGAGCGCAATGGTGTCGCGAGCGAGTTCCATGGCTTCGGCTGTGCGGTCTGTATGCCGAAGGATTGTCGCCTTCAGATCGCGCGCCTTCAGGTGATCGGCGTTCGTTCGAAGGCACTCGTCCAGATGCTCGAGCGCTGCCGTGAAGTCGCTTCGCAGGGAGTCAATGGTGGCGAGCATGTAATGCGCGGCGGACCGCCACGCTCCGTTCCATGTCGCCTTATAAAAAGCAGCATAAGCCTCTTCGAGCCGGCCCTGAAACTTCAGCGCAACCCCGAGGTTGTACAACGGCTCGCCATCGTACGGGTTGGCATTGTGGCGCGTCAGGCGCGCCACGGCGCGGCGAAACTGCTCCTCGGCCGCGGCGAACTGACCGCGGCGAAGCAGCAACAGGCCCATGGCGTTCCGACATCGCGCGTCCTCGGGGTCGCGGTGCAGCGCTTCCGCCCAGTACGGCTGCGGATCGCGAGTGGCGTGCCGATACTGCTCCAGATGCAGGCCGGCGAGGTACAGTTCTTCGTTGGTAGAGACCTCAGCTGGCTGGGGCGTCTCGAGCGCGGGCGGCGGGAGTTCGGTCGTCTTCCGCTCTACCGGTCGGTATCGAATGAGCTCCTGCCCGTTCTGGTCCAGGACCCGCAGCAACACGTCGCTTTCGCGATGTTCGCCCGCAACAGCGGCGCTGGCCAGCAACGGTTCGCCCGGTCGAATGCTTTCGCGGTGCTCAAAAACGACTCGATCTCGCACACAGAGCAGCACAGTGACATCGTCCAGCGCCTCCGTTGCGCAGAGCCCGATTGCGTATTCAGCGCCGTTTCTTCGCAGGCTCACCGCCACACGGCGGTTCGCATTCTGCACGGGTCCGATCTCCTGAATCGCATACCAGAACTGGCTGAAGGTGCGGGTCTCATACGGCTGGAGCCAGGAAAAATCAGGCTGGTTATCTGTAAAGACGCCGGCCATCAGCTCGATATACGGGCCGTCGGAATCGGTCAGCTCTCGATCCCACGCATAGCCGAACTCCGCGTTACCCCACGTCCAGAGTTTCTTGCCGGGTGCGATGTGATGATTGGCCACGTGAACCATGCCGGCGCGTTTCGTGTGGTCATAGCCGCCGAAGAAGTCGTATTCCGAATGGGTCACCATGTACGACGTGGGCACGGGGATGTTTCTGTACCAGGAGATATCCACGCCGGCGGTGTAATCCACGCCGTAGTAGAAATTGCGTGCGAGCGGGTACCACGACATCGCGCGGCGCGCGTGATCGGCGACGAATTCGACGTCAGGCGGGAAAAACGCCTGATAGTGGTCGTGTACGCGAATGCCCGCGTTCGCCCACCACAGGAACGTCTGCACGAACGGCGTGCGATTGTACAAGCGGACTTTGGCTTCGACCAGCGCCTTCCCCGGATGCAGGCAGATTCCCACCATGCCCTTCATGCGGTTCATCGGCTCATGCTCGCTGAGCCAGACGGTCCGGCTCCCATCCGCATGTTCTTCGATGCAGTGTTGTACCGGCATGTACGTCGACGGCCGATGATGCTGGGGCCAGTTGAACTCGACGCCGCCGGAGATCCATGGGCCGAGCAAGCCCACGAGCGCCGGTTTAATCACGTTCTGCCGGTAGAAGAAGTCGTAACCGTTGGTCTTGTCCTGCCCGATATGAATCCGCCCGCCGATTTCCGGCAGCAACATCGTTCGGATGAACTCGTTTTCCAGAAAAACGGCGCGATAGCTCTTGTCCACTTTGTGGTCCGACACGCGATCCGTGAAGGCGTTCGGGTAGACCTTGCCGCTGCTGCCCTGATACACGCGCTTGTCCAGGAACATGGGGTTGCGGTCCGGCGCAGGCGCGGGATAGGTGGGAATGGTGACTGCCTCTTCCCACGCGCGGACGCTTGCAGACTGGTTCACGATTCCCATACGTTGCTGGCTACGGAGAACCCGGTCGGCCGCATGACATCTACCAGGATGCGCGCGATGTCGGGCTGTGTGAAGCGGAATTCGACACGCGCCGAGCCGCCGCTATCGAGATCCGCCAGCGGGACGGCGATGCGCTCGACGGGAATGGCGCCGGAACCGTAGCCGATCGCGCGCACCTCGTAGCCGCGCAGACGATACGAAGGGACGGTTTCGCGTGCGGAGATCATGACCGCCAGGGCGCCGGCGTTACCCGACAGCTCGATAGCAGCAACAGGGGAGGATTCGCGCCGCAGCACCTCCCACGATGGCTTCCTGGCGCCGTACACATCCACGACGCCGTGCACTCGCTGCCGCATAACGCCCGTGCCACGGTCGCCTATATGCGTCCGGTAGTCGTTATAGTCGAAGAAGATCAGGCCCGCGATGTAGTCGCGTTCGCGGAACACGCGGTCGTGTTCCCGCAGGACGGAAGTCCGGCGGGCGTCTCCTTCCGGGCGCTCCGGCGTGCAGGCGCAGTAGCCGTACTCGGAGATCACCACCAGCTTGTCGGGAAACGCGCGATGGATTTCGTCCATGTACCTGGCGACGTCTTTCGGCGTGCCCGGCGTCCAACTCCCGACGTACTCGTTGCACATGATGTAATCCATCACGCCGGAGACATCCTTCCCCGGAGTCTGAAACAGCGAGTTCGACGCGTAGCTCACCAGCCGTTTGGGATCGAGCCGTTTGGATTCCTCGTACATGCGCTTCGCGAAGGCGTACGCCGGTGGGTTCTGGCCGCCGATCTCGTTGCACACGCCCCAGGAGAAGATGCAGGGATGGTTTCGGTCGCGGTCGATCATCTCACGCAGCTGTTCCAGCCCGTTATTCATGATGGCAGGCGACGGTTCGCCGCTCATGCCCTCGAAGGTCGCGCTGCCCCACGTGGGCACCTCGGTCTGGATCAGCATCCCGTGGCGGTCGCACCAGTCGAGCACGCGATGGTCCTGCGGCCAGTGCACCCGCGTGTAGATGCAGTTCAGTTCCTTCAAATCGGCGTGATCATGATGAATCCACGGGCTCGGTTCCGCCATGCCGAATTCGGGATTGCTGCCGGCCATGCGTTCCACGCCCATCAGCCGGACCCGCTCGCCGTTCAGGTAAAAGCCGTCAGCGCGCGCTTCGATTTTGCGGATGCCGAAGGTGGTCTCGTACGAATGCCCGCTGGAAAGCGTAGCTGTCAGACGGTAGAGGTTGGGATGATCGAAATGCCAGAGCTTTGTTCCGGGCAGATCCAGCGTGGGAACGCGCGCCGTGATGACCTCTCCTGCGGCCAGCTTCATCGGCGTGGTCGGCGCGGTAAGCATGGTCAGCCCGGTCGCATCGTCGATTACCCGAACCAGAGCGCTCCCCTGCCACGCGTCCCGTGACGAATTCCGGACTCGAATGCGGGCATCGATTGCCGCTCTGTGCGATTCGAGGTCCGGGTGCGACTCCACGGTGATCTGCTCGATAAACGTACGGGGCGTGACCAGCAGTTGCACCGGGCGGTAGATTCCACCGTCGTGGGCCCAGTCACTGGAACGGCCTCGCGGCAGCATGGCGTCGTTGAAGGCATTGTCCACGCGAACGGCGAGAATGTTCTCGCCGCCGGCGCGCAGATGCGGGCTCAGGTCGAGCATGAACGCCGTGTAGCCCTTGCCGACATGGCGCCCGACCTCGATTCCGTTCAGCCAGACCGTCCCGGTATGAAAGACAGCTTCGAACTCGACGCGCACCGCGCACGTCGCCCAATCGGCCGGTGCGGAAAATGTCTTTCGATACCACGCCACGCCGCGGTATTCCGAGTTTTCCGGCTCGATCTGCCACGTATGGGGAACCATAACCGTACGCCATCCGGAGGAGGGCGCGGGCCGGTTCCATCCCTCGCGTTCGCCCGAACCCTGCGGATCCAGCCGGAATAACCATTCACCGTTCAGAGAAACCTGCCCGCCGCAGTTCGCTGTGCGAATGGCCAGCTGGTCTCCCGTGGCCCCGGAAGCGGCGGCGACCGGCAGGGCAGCGCACACTTTCAACAACTTTCGTCTGGTTGGCATGCTGTGTACGTTAACGCAGTGTCAGATCATCACAAATAACAGCGGCTGTCAATCGTAATATGCACAACTATAACAATGCCAGGAATCGGGCTTCCGAACGCGTAACGAGTGATGTCTTACTCTGCCGGGGCTCTATTTTTCGGCTCCGTGTACGTTGACAGTAATGGAAACTGATGATACTCTCTTTCCAACGCTCAACCAGAGAGGGAGGGCATCCCATGTTGGTTAGTCGTCCGCTACGCGGGATATTACTATTCGCACTCGCCGGTTTCTGCCTGCCAGTGCTGGGACAGGTCGATACGGGCACGATTCAGGGAGTCGTCCGCGACACCTCGGGCGCCGTAGTGCCCGGCGTCAAGGTCACCATTCGAAACGAGGGAACCTCGATCGAGCAGACCACCACAACTTCCAGCGCCGGCACGTACGTCTTCACGCCATTGCGAATCGGCACTTACACGGTCGAGGTGGAGCAGTCGGGGTTCAAGACGGAACGAAGAACGGGGCTTCAGCTCAGCATCCAGCAGCAACTGGTCGCTGATTTCACTCTCCAGCCCGGCGAAGTGACCTCCAGTGTGGATGTCACGGGCATGGCGCCGATTCTTCAGACGGAGAACGGTTCCGTGGGACAGGTCGTGGAAGGCTCTACCATCAATGACCTGCCGCTGAACGGCCGCAATTACACGTTCCTCGCGCGCCTTACTGCCGGCGTGAATCCGGGCCAGCCGGAAGGCCGTGGCCTGAACGCCAACGGCTGGTTCGAGGCGAACGGGACGCGCGCCGACCAGAACAATTATCTGCTGGACGGTATCGATAACAACAGCAACAGCGTGGACTTCCTCAGTGGCGCGGCATATGTGGTGAAGCCTCCCATTGACGCCATCGCGGAATTCAAGCTGCAAACGAATGCCTTCAGCGCGGAGTTCGGGCGCGCGGGCGGGGCGGTCCTGAACGCCAGCCTGAAGTCCGGGACTAACGAATACCACGGAAGCGCCTGGGAGTTCCTGCGCAACGACGCGCTGGACGCCGCCGACTTTTTCCAGAACGCCAATGGCGAGCATAAAGGCGCGTTCCGGCAGAACCAGTTCGGCGTAACTGCCGGGGGGCCGATCCGCAGAAATAAGACGTTCTTCTTCGCCGACTACGAAGGCACCCGAATCCGCCAGCAGGTTCCGATTACGGCGACGGTGCCGACGGCGGCGGAGGCCGCCAGCGGTTATACCAATTTTTCAGACCTGATCTCTCTGCAAAGCGGCTCGAATAAGGACGCAACGGGTACGTCTTACCCGCTCGGCACCATCTTCGATCCCAACACGACCAAAGCGATTGGCAACGGCGAGTACGTGCGGACTCCGTTCGCCGGCAACATCATCCCGGCGAATCGCCTCGATCCCAATGCGGTCAAACTGATGCAGTTGTACCCCGCGCCCACACAGCCCGGGCTGTATAACAACTACAACGTGAACCGCGGATCGAAGAATGACATCAACGCCGTCGATGGCCGTCTCGATCAGTACTTCAGCGATCACGATCAGCTCTTCATGCGCTACAGCTGGTCGGAAAACCCGGCGTTCCTGCCCGGTCCGTTTACGGGCTACGCCGACGGCGGCGGGTTCGGCGTCGGCGACCAGAGCGTCGATACGCAGGGCGCCGCGCTGAGCTACACACACACGTTTACTCCCACGCTGATCAACGAAGCGCGTATTGGGTTCAGCCGCGAGCATACCTCCCGCGTGCAGCCCTACGGCAGCGATACGACCAATATTCCCGCACAGTTCGGGATTCCCGGCGTGCTCCAGACTCCGGGTAACGGTGGTTTGCCCTTCCTGAATGTCTATGGCCTGAACAACCTCGGCGGGTCCGAGTGGTTGATCAGCGATCGCTTCAGCAATACGGTGCAGTTTACGGAGAATCTCACCAAGATCTACGGCAAACACTCGTTCAAAGCCGGTATGGAGGTGCAGTCGATCTACTTCCCGTGGGAAGCGCCGCCGTTCTCCCGCGGCGAATTTGATTTTTACGGCGATTTCACCTCCATTCCGAACGTGCGCGATAACAGCACTGGACGGGCGCAGTTCCTGCTCACCCCTGGAGCCAACGGTCTCGGAGGCGCGAGCCAGGTGCAGGTTTCAAATTTCGGCGATGTCGCAGCCGACCGTTTTTATGGCGGCGCATTCTTTCAGGATGACTGGAAGGTCAGTCCGAAGCTGACGCTGAACCTCGGCCTGCGCTGGGATTACTTCAGCCCCACCGGTGAGAAATACGGCGCGCAGGCAAACTTCGTACCGGGGAATCCTGGCTCCGGCGCGGAGTATCTCATTCCTGCCTCGCGCAAGAATAACCCTCCCGTCTCGCAAAGCTTTATCGATGCGCTCAACAAAGACGGCATCGCCCTGATCTATACCAACAAATACGGATCGGGACTGTCAGAGGTGCAGAAGACGAACTTCTCGCCGCGCTTCGGCTTCGCTTACCGCATCAGCGACAGGCTGGTCGCGCGCGGGGGGTACGGCATCTTCTACGGCGCGTTCGAGAACCGGGGCGGCTATCCCAGTCTCGGCTACAACTACCCGTTCCAGTTCAGCTTCAATTACTACGCGCCCAACTCCTGGACGCCGACCATGTTCCCAAACGGCACCACGGCGACTCTGGAGAACGGTCTGACCGGAATCCCCCTCGATCCCGCGCTTGCCAATGGATCGGGCTTGTATTTCCGCGGGATCCAGCTGCACTACAAGACGCCCTATGTTCAGAGCTATAACTTCACTCTGGAGTACCAGCTGACGCCGTCGGACTCGATCGAGGCGGGGTATGTCGCGTCGCTGAGCCGTCATCTGGAGACCTTTATTGGAACCAACGACCAGGGCCTGCTGCTGCCGCCAGGCACGAACGTGCAAAACTATGTGCCGTTTCCCGACTTCTCCGCCGGCGCATCTTATGACGACACGATCGGCACTGCCGATTATCACTCGCTGCAGAGTAAGTGGGAGCACCGGCTATCCCACGGCTTGACTACATTGCTGGCCTATACGTGGTCCAAGACCCTCACCGACGCCGGCGACCTGCTCAGTGGCGGAGGAACCGGCGGCTTCCGGGCGCCGTACCTGCCGAACTTCGGCATCCGCGGCGACTGGGGACTGGCGCCGTTCAATATCGCGCACATGTTCTCCTTCAGCGGCACTTACGAACTCCCGGTAGGCAAGGGACACGCAGCG
>DASRCB010000189.1:0-14020 GCA_035653295.1 Bryobacteraceae bacterium | reverse complement strand
GACGTAGTTGCCGCGGCCCCCGCAGCCCACGATGCCGATCTCCAGAGCGGAGTTGGCCTGATAGGCGAAGGCGGTGCGGGAGTTCACGAGCAGCAGGCCGGCTCCGGCGGACTGCAGCAAACGGCGGCGGTCGATGGCATCCATGGGCAGGGTCCTTTCAGTGCAGGGTTAGCCGCTCGCCGGCGCGAAGCAGGCGATACGGCTGGTTCAGGCGTTTCGCTTCGGCGACGAACTCGTCGGGCGAAGCGGTGTTGAACTCGAACATCTCGTAGTGGCAGGGAACGACGAGCTTCACGGCGCCATCGTGCGCCAGCCGCGCCGCTTCGCGGCCATCGAGGTTGCCGGCCACGCGGCGCTCCGGTTTGGCGCCATTGATGGGCAGCAGGGCGAGGTCCGGCGCGAACGGGCGAATCCGCTCCGCCATGCCGTCGTACAGGACGGTGTCGCCGCTGTGATAGATGGTCCAGCGGCCGATGCGAACGATGTAGCCGAGGAAGCGGCAGCGGCCGGCTTCGTCGCGCTCCACGGTTTCATGGGCGGACGGAATGGCGGTGAACCGCACGTCGGAGACGGTGGCGGACTGCCCGTCGTCGAGGCCAACAGGCCACGCGGGATCGCAGCCGAGACGCTCGGCGACAAAGGCGCGATTGGCGTCGGGAATGATCATCCGCAGCGCCGGATTCGCGGCGCGCAGGGGCAGTAGCGTCTCGGCATCGAGGTGGTCGGTGTGGTTGTGGCTGGACGTGACCACGTCGATGAAATCGAGCTTCTCCGGTGCGATGACGCGCGCGGTCATGCGCACGTGCGGCTTGTCCGTGGCGGCGTACTTCTTCGTCAGCGAGTCGGACAGGTACGGATCCAGCAGCACGCACGTATCCGCATGATGCACGAGGAATCCGCTCTGGCCCAGCCACCACAAGTGCAGCGCGTCGCCCTCGGCGCGGGCCGCACGCACATCGCCGAGGAATGACTCGTCTTTCAGAAGCGGCTCGATCATGCGATACCCAGTTCCCGCCGTATGGCGTGCACCCCCGCCACCATGTTCTTCAGCTTCTGCCGCGCCGCCCAGCGCGCCGTCTGGCTCAGGCCGCAGTCCGGCGCGAACGACAGCCGTTCCGGCGGCGCATACTTCAGGCAGCGGCGCACGCGCGCGGCGACGTCGTCCACCGTCTCGGTGTAGTAGCTCTTCACGTCGATAATACCCACGGCGGCTCGCTTGCTCCCAGTGATTGTCTTCAGCAGTTCGAGCTCGGCGAACTCGCGGCTGGCCATTTCGAGATGAATCTCGTCGGCATGGAAATCGAGAAACGCCGGAAACATGGGCGCATACTGGCGCGGTCCGACCGCACGGCCCTTGTAGTTTCCGAAGCAGAGGTGAGTCGAAAGATGACAACGGCCGGCGACCGCTTCCACGGTCCGGTTGAAGATGTCGACGAAGCGGCGCGGGTCCTCGCGATAGGCGTAGCAGCTCATAGAGGGCTCGTCGATGGTGACCTCCGTACATCCAGCGGCCACGACCGCTTCCAATTCGGCGCGCACGATCGGGATCAGAGCTTCGGCGATGGCCCAGCGATCGGGGTACTGTGCATTCGGGATTAAACGGCCGCTCAGCGTGTACGGACCGGGCACGCTGGCCTTGAGCACCGGTCCGTTCTGAGGCGCCAGCCGCTGGAGACGCGCGAATTCGGCAACCACGCCCAGGCCGCGCGGCGCCCGAAGCTCGCCGGTGATGCGATGCTTGCCGCGCTGGTCGTGCGCGGGCGGCCCGAATCGCCGTGGCGGCTGCGGCTCCAGCGAGATGCCCTCCAGATACCCGTAGAACGACAGATTGAAGTCGAGCCGCGTCTGCTCGCCGTCGGTGATCACATCCAGGCCGGCGGCGAGCTGGTCGTGCACGGCGGCGATCACTGCATCGTCCTGCGCTTCGCGGATGTCGTCTTCGCCGAACTGCTCCAGGTGCTGCGCGGCGAACTCCAGCCATCCGGGAAACGGATAGCTTCCGATCACGGTGGTGCGCAGCGGTTGGTCGATGGTCATCTCAGCTCACCCGCCAGCCTGCATCCACGGGGAACACCACTCCGGTTATGGTCCGCGCCTCGTCGCTGAGCAGGAAGACGGCGGCGCGCGCGATGTCGTCCGGTTCGATCAAATCCGCCAGCGGCTGCTTGTCTTTCATGAATGCCATGATCTCGGCGTCGTTCTGCGCGCGCCTGCTCATGGGCGTGCGCACCAGTCCGGGAGCAAGGGCGTTGATACGGATTCCGTGCGGCGCATAGTAGGACGCAGTGGCTTCGCTGAGTCCCATGATGCCCGATTTGCTGGCGGCATACGCGTGGGTGGCGAAGTGGTGGGGCTCAGGCGAAAGCGCGGTGACGCTGCCCATGGTGAGAATCGCGCCGCGGCGGCCGCCGGCATCGGGCGGCTGCTGGAGCATCGTCCGCAGCACCGCGCGGCAGACTCGAAACGTGCTCCCGAGGTTCACATCCAGCGTCATCGCCCAGCCTTCGTCGGTACACGCGTGCAGCGGCCCGTCGCCGAACCGGCGGCCGCTGATGCCGGCAACATGGAACGCGGCGTCGATGCGGCCGTACTGCGCAGAGCAGGCGCTCACGGCGGTGTCGGTCTGCTCCGTGGACGTGAGGTCGGCAATGGCATAGGTCGCGCCAACGCGCGCTGCCAGGCTCGTCACCGTCGCGGTGTCCTTACCCACCACGAACACACGAGCGCCCTCGTCGGCGGCCAGCAGCGCCGTAGCTTCCGCAATGCCCGTCGATCCGGTTATCAGCAGCACTTTACCGGCGAGACGCCCCATCGTTTTCCTGCGGTGAGTATTTCAACCGCGGCCGTCTTGTGTCAAGATCAACGTCGATGGTCGCAGGATTGGATATCGGAGGAACACGGATCAAGGCCGGGCTGGTGGATGAGGCCGGGCGCCTTTCGCGCAGTGCCGCGATTCCGACGCCCGCTTCACTGACGGCATTTCGCGAAGCGCTTCCGCCGCTGCTGGCGCGCATCGCCAACGGGGCCCCGATCAGCGGGGTGGGCATCGCGTGCAAGGGCATCATCCGGCCAGAGGACACCATGGTTGAGTCGCTTCCGGGGACGCTGGATTATCTTCAGGGATACCGCCTGGCGGACTTTCTGGAAGGGCAGGGAACGGTCCGCGCCGACAACGACGCCCGCGCGGCGCTTGCCGGCGAACTGGTCTTCGGCGCCGCCAAAGGCAAGCGCGACGTGGTGATGCTCACGCTGGGCACCGGCGTGGGCGGCGGAATCGCCAAGGACGGCCGGCTCGTCTTCGGGCATGGCGGCGCGGCGGGACACCTCGGCCATGTCGTCGTCGATCCGCTTGGCCCGTATTGCATCTGCGGCAGCCGCGGCTGCCTGGAGACGTACTTCTCATCGCGGGCCATCGAGTTCGAGGCCATGAACGCGATCCTGCGCGGCTGCGATTCGCTGCTGCGCACGCGCTTTCAGGACAACCCGACTGCCGTCACGTGCGCCGACGTGTTCGCCTGCGCCCGCGAGGGCGACCTGATTGCCCGCTCGATCTTCGACCGCGCCGTCGTCTGCCTGGGCGCGGCGCTGGCCGGGATCATGCACGCGCTGGACCCGGAGATCGTAATCCTCGGCGGCCAGATCGCCGTGGCCGGCGAGATGCTGTTCGCGCCGTTGCGCGCCGATACCGAGCAGCGGACCAAACGCCTGCTGCGCCGGGCCATCCCGATCGTGCCCGCCACGGTCGATTCGGGTGTGGTCGGCGCGGCGTCGCTGGTCATGTACGGGGAGGCGGCATGAACCGGCGCGCATTTCTTCTGGCCTCCGCCGCCTCGATGCTGCGCGGCGCCTCCGGTTCGCATCTGAAGATCGGCATCACCGACTGGAATCTGGAGATGACCGGCCGCGTGGAAGCGGTCGCGATGGCGAAGCGGCTCGGCTTCGATGGCGTGCAGATCAGCCTCGGACGCAAGCTCGTGGACGATCAGCTTCCGCTCGATAATCCGCAGCTGATCGCGCAGTATCGCGCGGCTTCGAAGCGAGAGGGTATTCCGATCGACAGCACCTGCCTCGATCGCCTCCACGATGACTGTCTGAAGAGCAGCGGGGCCGCGCCGAAATGGGTGGCGGACGGCATTCGCATCACCGCCGCCCTGGGCGTTCGGGTCATGCTGCTGCCGCTCTTCTTCAAGTGCGATGTTGCGCCTTCGGAGTTCGATTACGTCGGCAGCGTGTTGCGTGAGCTTGCGCCAGACGCGGAGAAGGCCGGTGTGGTTCTGGGTCTCGAAGACCAGCTTTCGGCGGAGGACAACGTCCGCATCATGGAGCTGAGCAAATCGGACGCGGCAAAGGTTTACTACGATGTCGGGAATTCCACGCGCTGGAACCACGACGTGCTGCGCGAGATCGCATGGCTCGGGCGGGATCGCATCTGCCAGTTCCATTTCAAGGACAATCCGCACTACCTCGGCGAAGGCAACATCGATTTCGCGAAGGTGCTCGCGGCGATTCGGGCCATCGGATTCGACGGGTTCGCCAACCTCGAGACGGATGCGCCGTCGCACTCGGTTGAAGCGGACCTGCGGCGCAATCTGGCGTTCATTCGGGGGTTGCTGGGCTAACGTCCGAGGAAGCTCTGGAGATCGCTCTCGCTGACCTGCGGCTCACCGGGAGCGACGTTGCTCAGGCGGCCATCCTTCATCCAGCGCTCCAGCTGATCGACAAGGCTGAACAGGTGGTCGAAGGAATGGACGATGAACAGCAGCGGCTGGTAATGGTCGATCTCGAAGGACTGGTTGATGGCCCACTCAATCTGAATGGGAAAGCGCTGCACCTCGGGCGATTCGATGGCGTGCGCCAGCTCGCCATACGAGCTGAGCAGTCCGCTGCCGTAGGCCTTCAGTCCATCGCGGCCGCGCATCAGACCGAACTCGACCGTGAACCAGAAGAAGCGGGCCATGGCGCGGATGATGCTCGCCAGCGCATGGAGGCGCATCTCGCGGTCGCGGATGCCGGAAACCAGGTCGGCCGCGGTGTGAGCGCATTCGCCGAAACGCACCAGGGTGTCGGCGAATTGCCTGTCCGTATGCATGGGTACGTGGCCGGCGATGTCGTGGAAAATATCAGGCTCCGGTAAATAATCCAGCCGGTCCGAGCGACGGATGGTGACGGTGGTGGGGAAGCAGCGGTTGCGGAGGCAGTCGAAGAAGACGAACGACGGCACGTACCCGCTCACCGGTTTGGCCTGGAAGCCGGTCAGCGGCGAGAGGAACCGGTTGACGTCTTCGAGCCTCGGAATTCGCTGCGGATCGAGGCACAGCGACTGCACCCCTTTGAGAAACCATGGGTTCGCGTATCGCTGCCAGCGTTCGCCCATGCGCGCATAGAGACGGCGCCAAGCCTCGTGATTCTCTTCCGAGTACAATTCGTACGGCTGCTCGATAAAGAGGCGGCCATCATGACGCGCCTGCTCGATAAACGGAGCTTCCGTGGTGGTAAGGCCCGCGGCTATGACTGTGGGCAAGGTCTCCTCCCGCTACCGAGGAGTGTAAGCGATTTTGATGCCAAACACCACATGAAAGTGGGTGTTTGGCTTGAATCCATATCGCCAGTCGGTACATCCCTGAGATCGTGACCCGAGCGATCTTCGGCGCCACCGGCTCTGTCGGCAAGGCGCTCGCCGCGGAGTGGGCGGCCGCGCGTTTGCCGTTTCGTGTTGTCGGGCGCAGCGAGGAGCGCCTTCGCCGCGATTTCGCGCGTTACGGCGATCTGGTGGAATACCGGGTGGCGGATTTCGCCCACGAGCGGCAAACGCGCGCGGCCGCGCACGGCGCCGACATCATCGTA
This sequence comes from Bryobacteraceae bacterium, assembly GCA_035653295.1. Classification (GTDB taxonomy): domain Bacteria; phylum Acidobacteriota; class Terriglobia; order Bryobacterales; family Bryobacteraceae; genus DASRCB01. Next base: position 8,176 of record DASRCB010000189.1, on the reverse strand, counting down.
TACCTTGGCGGCGTGCCCTACACGCAGTTTCACCTGCATCCGCAACTCACCCGTGTAGCGCTGGAAGCCGCCATCGCTGAAGGCGTCGGGCGCTTCGTGCTGCAGGGCACGGTCTATCCCTTCGGCCTGCCCCAGACGCCAACGGTGAACGAGGAGCACCCACGCAACCCGAACACCGCGAAGGGCCGCTGGAGGAAAGAGCAGGAGGACCTCGTAATGGCGGCGCACGGCCGCGGCTTGCTGCGCACCGCCGTGGTCCGCGCTCCTGATTTTTACGGCCCGGGAGCGGAACTGAGTTATGCGAGCGATATGTTCAAGGCCGCGCTGGAGGGCCGTCGCGCGCAGGTGATCGGTCCGATCGACATACCGCACGAGTTCATCTATGTTCCCGATCTGGCGCGCACGCTCGCCGAGCTTTCGGAGAAAGACGAAGCGTACGGCGCCTCCTGGAACGTGGCTGGTCCGGGCATGATCACGGTGCGCCATTTCGCCGAGCTGGTTTTTGGAGCTGTTGGCCGAAAGCCCGCTTTACGGGTGGCGGGTAAGACGATGCTGCGCCTGGCCGGGATTTTCAACCCGTTCCTGCGCGAGGTGGCGGAGATGCATTACCTCTGGACGAACCCGGTGCAACTGGACGACACACGCCTGCGGGCGCTGCTGCCCGGATTACACAAGACGTCATACGAAGACGGCATTCGGGCCACGGTGGAGGCTATGCGCGCGTAGTGCGGCACCCAGGGGCAGCCGCATGCGACGAGCGTTTACGAAAGATCTACGGTAACTCCACAATTTATCCACGGCCGTGTGCCCGGCAGCCGATATTCTGAACTGGCCATGAGAGGAGCATTCGTTGTCCGCCTTCAGCGCGGCGGCCACACGGGCCCACTGCAGGGTTCGGTAGAAGAGGTCGACACCGGCAGGCAAGCCCGTTTCTGTTCCGACGAAGAACTTCTCCTGTTTCTGCGGGAGCGGTTCGCGGCGACACGGGAAAGCCAGCAGAAAGAAGAATCATCGTATGAGCGCAACGAAGAGCGCCAATGAACCGACCGGCCCCGTGCCGGAAGCGGCGTTCACGATCCATGATTTCCGCAATCCCCTGTCCACGATTCATCTCGGCGCTGAAATGCTCCTGAGCGCGGCGCTTCCAGCCCCGTTGCATCGTGTCGCGCGTAATATGTACGGCGCCTCCGTGCGCCTGAAGGAACTGTGTGATGAATCGCTGAGCCGCGATGCGAAAAGCGGGATGCAGCAGCGGGCCTGCAACCTTCGTGAGCTGATCAGCAGCGCCGTGGAGCGCATCGCCGTGCTGGCGGAGTCTCAGTCGGTCGAACTGATTCAGCGGGTGTCCGGGAATGTCGTGGTTACGCTGGATTTTCAGCGCATTCGACGCGTTCTGATCAACCTGTTCGTGAACGCTCTGGAGGCCATGCCGAAGGGAGGAACGATTCACATTTCAGCGCTTGCGGAAGCAGACTCCGCGCTCATCAAGGTCCGCGACACCGGACCCGGCATCGCGCCGGAACTGCGCGAGCGCCTCTTCGAACCCTTTGCCACGGCGGGCAAGGCGGGCGGCCTGGGTCTGGGTCTGTCGCTGTCGCGCCAGGCCGTGCTCGATCATGGCGGCCAGATGTGGGTGGAATTCGGCGGACAGGGCGCGTGCTTCGCCATGCTGCTCCCGGTGGCGCCCGGGGCCGAACCCGTTCACGCGGATGCTCTCTCGTAAAGCAGGTCCACAACCTCCGGCGCGGACAGCAACGACTGTCGCAGCGGCTCCGCCGGTTCAAATGAATCGGCCATGCCGTATATCAGATCCCGGGCGCGTGCCCGATGGGCGTCGGCCTGTGTGCGGCGCCCCTCCTGCATACGGAGCTTCCAGGCGGTCCGGTGCGCCTTCCACGCCACCAAAGGCACGTCGAACTCCTCGAGAATAGCCAGTGCGTTCTCGATGAAGACGCCTGCGCCATTCCAGTCGTTTTCGGTCTGAGCGATTCGCGAGCCTATCTCCCATGCCAGAACGCGCGTGTTCGGATCCGGCGCGGAAAGTGCGGATTCGAGGAATGAGGCCGCCTGCCGGCGCGCTCCGGGCAGGTCGCCGGCGTGCAGCAGCGCCTCCGTTGTCCCCAACTCGGCCTGCATGCGCCAGTACCAATGCAAAAAGAACCTGCGCGTTATCCTGGAATCGCGCACGTCGGCGAAGCACTGCAATGCCGCATCGTATTGTCTCTGATCCAAATGGGCGTATCCGGCGGAGATCCTGGATACCGCTCTCGTGAAGGCATCGTGTCCTTCGGTCTCGTTGCGTACAAACGCAGTGCCGACCCGGCAGGCTCCGGCGAAGTCGTAACAGACCATACGCACCCACGCCACACCGCACAGGTACATCCACGGATCGACGCCATTCGCCTCGGCGAGTTCGACGGCCCTCGTCAACCGTTGCAGCACCTGGCCAGGACGTCCCGAATACAGATTGATCAGGTCCCTGGCGCCGGCCGCCTGCATGTGATCCGTGGGGTTACAGGTGGTCGCCATCACGATGTCGGCCTCGCTCAAAGCCTCTTCGTAGTTGCCCTGGATGGCCTGAACATAAACGTGAAACACATCGGGAGCGATCGCGGGGCCAGCGATGGCGCGGATGGCCTGACGAGCTTGCGCGCAAACCTCGGCCTCTTCCGGCCGCCACTTGTCATAGATCAGACGCAGGCTCGCGCTGGTTAACCGGGTCCTCGCCGCCAACAGGGGATCCGCTATCGTTGTGCTGATTTCCAGGGCCGTTTGACAGACCATCTCGCCCTGCTCCGGATCGAGATGCCACAAAGGCGCGGCGAGGTCCATGAGCGAGGAAACCCGCGACTCGCTCAGGTCAGCTTTGGCTGCAAGTTCCACCGCGGCTTTGAACGATGCCGCCGAGGCGCGCATCTCGCCGAGCGCGTAATGAGCGTCGCCCTTCTGCCGAAGGAGCTTTATCTCGAGTTCCGTCCGGGCGCCGGCGGGCAGGGCGGTAATCATGTCCAGCGCCTGCCGAAGAACCTCCAGCGAGTCTCTGTACGAAAAGCGCCTCGCCGCGTTCTCGGCGGCCTCAATCAGATAACGGGCGGCGCGCTCATAATCGCGGCCGGCCTCGAAATGCAGTGCAACCTCGGAGGCCAGATCCGGTTTTCCGCCGCCGCACACGGCCTGTAGCTGCTCGGCCATCCTGAGATGCAGCCTGCATCGCTGCATGGCGGAAAGACTGCGATAGAGCGCCTGACGGTACAGCGCGTGGCGGAACTCGTAGTGCGCCGAACGAGCTCCGGTCTGTGCTTCGTGAACTCCGAGGGAGCGAATGAACTGCTGCCTCCAGGCCAGTTGATCGCAACCGTCTTCGACGAGCGCCGGAGGCGATTCCAGCATGGCCGCCACGGCCCACGCGGAGAAACGTTCTCCCGCAACGCTGCCGGCCTGCAGAACGCCTCTCTGTTCGACGCTGAGTTGTTCCACCTGGAGCTCCAGCAGTCGTTGCAGACTCTCCGGAATCTCCGGCTCGACTTCGTACGTCGTCGTGGCCATAACGAGTCTGCCCCCATCGGAGGCGATCCGTCCCTTGCTCGCCATGTCCTGCAGGATCGCGTCCATGAAAAGCGGGTTTCCCCCTGAATTTCGGTGGATGAGAGACGAAAATTCATCCGGAACGCTTGCGGCATCGAACATTCCGGACAGATATTCGCCAACATCGCCGGCCTCCAGGCATTCCAGAGCGATTTCCTGGCACAGCTTTCGGATCAGGAGATCCTCCTTCAGCGCCTTGAGGGGACTCTGAGTGAGCAGGACTTCCACGGGACGGTAGGTGGCCAGCACGAGCAACTTCGCGGCTTCGCGGCGGCGTGCGAGAGCGGAGATCACGTCCAGCGTCGAGGCGTCAACCCAGTGCAGGTCCTCAAGGATGAGAACAAACGGGGTCTCCAGAGCAAGAACATCGAGCGCTTCGCAAAGCTCCCTGACCATTCGCTCCCGCGTGCTTCCGGATATTTCGCGCTGAAGCCTCGCCCTGTCTTCCGCCTTCATCAACGCGGGAAACTGTACCCACCATGCTGGCGCATGTTTCGCGAGGGTTTCGACCAAAAAGGTATCGTCGCCGCTCTGCAACTGAGATCCGAGCGCTTCGAGCAGCGGATAGTAAGGTTCAATGCCCCCGAAGCGCTCGATGCATTGTCCGCGCGCAATCCGTGGGTCGCCTCGGTCCGCCACCAGCTGGCGAAACGCGTCCAGCAGCGTGGTCTTTCCGATACCCGCTTCGCCGGTTATAAAGAGCACCTGCCGATGCCCGCGGGAGGCTCTCTCGAAAGAGTCCTTCATGCGCGTCAACGCCCGATCGCGCCCGACCATGTTGCGAGCAACGTGTGCCGGACCAGTGCCGGCCTTCCGGGATTCCGTCACGGGCGCGACGAACTGATACCCGCGTTTGGGCAGGGTCTCGATGAATTCCGGACTGTCGGGGCGATCGCCGAGCACCTTACGGATTTCGAGGATGTACTTGCGAATGCCCTCCGGATTCACGTATGTGTCCGGCCACAGCGCTTCCAGCAGCTCGTCCTGCGTAATCAGGCGATCATTGTGATCCACCAGATAGCGGAGGACATCGAACGCTTTCGGCGTGAGCGGCGAGCGCACGTCGCCGCGCCACAAACACTGGTTCAAGGTATCGAGCCGGAACGGTCCGAAGACTTTCGCCACGGCGCAGGCCCCCCAATTGGCCCGAGTGCGATCGGTGTGAGCCGGACAGAGAACAGGTCTTGGATGCTTGCCGGCACGATCTCGACTCGTTGAGTTTCGAGAACGAGAAATTGACGGAAACGGTTCGAAAACGCCACGACTCTCGCGCCTCCAGGCGCTTAAGCTGCTGCTGTAGCCGCCGTTGAAGCGCGGCTTTCAGAACACAGGAAAGGAAACAAAAACGTATGAAAAATATGAAGAAAATGTATCTGCTGGCCGCGATGGCCGCGTGCTCGAGCGCATTCGCGCAGAGTAACACCGTCGTGCGCTGGCGTGGGCTGGCCGGCGTGATCACCGCCTCCGGAGTAGACAATCCCGTCGGAGACATTCACAGCGGTGCTGGCCCGTGGATCGCGACAGGTGGAAGCGCGGCAATCGACCTTGCCACAGGCGAAGGCTCGTTCGACGTCGATGGGCTGGTGTTGAACGGCGGGCCTGCGAGTGGAACGCCGGGCGGCGTCACGTCCGTAGTCGGCACGCTGGTGTGCAATCCGAGCAGCGCGGCCGGATCCGATCAGACCGCCACGAACACGCCGATTACCCCCCTCAGCCGCCTCGGCGATGCCGAACTGTCGTTCACAATCAACATTCCGCAGCCCTGCAGTAACCCGCTCTTCCTGATTCGGACTCCGGGCGGACGGTGGATCGCAACCGCCACGAGGCCGGTTGTCGCGGACTCGAGGACGAGGTAGTCCTCGCCGTCTGCCGACGCGACCGCCGCCGCGCAACGGGCGAGCTGGACTCAGGCAAGGAGGAACGATATGCGCATTTCCATGCTTCACTTCATCGCGATGTCACTGTTCGCAATGTGCACCGCGGCACACGCAACCACATTTCGCTTCGACACGGACCCGTTTGCGGGAACGCCCGTTCTGACTGCCCCAGGCCGCCAGATCGTCGGAGGCGAGAGTTTCATCAACTTTTCTATAGCGTCGGACGTATTCTCGCTGGAGTCGACCGTTTTTGGCGTGGCTGGTCCGGTGAACTTCGTGAACGCCACAGCCCAGAACGTTCCCGCGGGTGGCGTCAATATCGTCGTCCTCCAGACGTTCGACGATGACGCGAATCCGCTTACTCCATTTGGGGCGGGCAATGCAGCCAATCTGATCGCGGATCGGATCACTACGCCCGGCCCGGGGTTCTTCATCTACTTCAACCAAAGTCTGGACCTGCCGGGACTGGTCTTTGACACGGACCTGAGCAGCCGCGACTCCGACCTGAAGATTCTCGCGCGCATGTTGAACCTCAACGGCGCGACGGGCCGGAATGCGATTCCATCGTTTACAGCGGCGAACTTCGAGATCACAACCAGCGGTACATTTCAGGCGCCCGAGCCATCCATGCTGCCCATCGGCCTGGGCCTTGCGGCAGTCGGCGCCGCATGCCGACTCTTCAGACGCAGGCGAGATCGCGCCTGACCTGTTCCCGGTGCGGTGGGGCGCTTCAAACCGCTTCACCCACTTTTCACAAAAACCAACTCTATTGGAGAATTCATGAACGACACCTTCTGTCAAACAGGGATGAAAACGGCGCTTGCCGCCGCCCTGGTCATCGGTTGCTCACTGGGCTGTGCGACAAGAGCGCACGCGCAGGAGATTCCGCATCCCGAAACTTCCACGCTGATTACGCCAGACGCTGGAAATTCAGCTTTTCTGGTGGGCCACGCCACGGGCACCCAGGGCTATGTTTGCCTGCCGGTCAGCCCGGGTTCGTCCACCGCGTCCTGGACTGTCAACAACGCTCGCCCGGAAGCCACCCTGTTCACAACTTTCCTGGACGTCCAGTTTCAGATCATTACCCACTTCCTCAGTCCCGATGCGCACCCGAACAAATTCGCGCCCAGCCCGCTGCCATTCGGAAGCGCGACGTGGCAGAGTTCGATGGACAGCAGTAAGGTCTGGGCGCAGACGGTTCACTCCGTCCCGGCGGGTTCGGAGGCTGCGTGCCCGAACGCCGGCGCCATACCCTGCCTGTTGCTGCAGGCGATCGGCTCGGAGGACGGTCCGGGACATGGAGCGACACTGACGCCAACGACGTTCATCCAACGGCTGAATACAAAAGGCGGATCCGCGCCCGTCGACGGCTGTTTCGAGGGCAGTGATGTCGGTAAGCAAACGCTCGTGCCGTATACGGCCGATTACTACTTTTTCCGCGACAACACTGACCGGAGCCAACGCTAAGCGGCCCGGCAGAATTGTCACCGCTGGCGCCACATCGGGAACGAGGCGGCATCGAATGTCGGATCCCCGTTGTAGAACGGCATGGGCATGGGCCAGCGCAGGGACGAAGGACCGCCTGCCCGCAGCAGCAAGCCCCGAACCGCGCCATCCTCATTGGGCGGCTTCGCCGCGAGGGCGGTTGAGAGCGGGGCCACGGCCTCCGCTTTGTGGCCATCCAGCACGAGCGCCGTTCCGAGAACGGTCGCGCGGACGCCTGGCGCGGCCTGGAAGGCTTCACGGCTGCGCGTCTCCCATTCCGTGGCGCTGGCGGAGGGCAGGGAATAGAACGCACACAGTGCTGCTGTGTTGCGGACGTCCGGCGCGGCCGGCGCGGCGATGGCACGTTCAGCAAGCTGGTGCGCCTCGTCGCGCTGACCGGCCAGCAAAGCCCAGAACGAAAGTTGGGCCAGCGCGGCAGCATTGTTGGCCAGCGGGCGCAGCGCGGCCTCGGCCGCCTGCACACGTCCGGTGAGGTGCAGCCACTGCGCCTCGCGGACGGGCAGTTCCGGGTCACCGGCGGCGCGGCGCCAGGACGCATAGCGATGAAACAGGCGATCCGCCCCTCCGGTGTCGCCCCGCATCCAGCGTGCTTCCGCCGCTTTCAATAAATCATTTCCTCGCAGCAGGACGATATCGCCCTGGCTTGCCTCGAGGAAATTTTTCTCCGCATCCGCGAAATGCCCGAAATCCCACTCGATTTCTCCGAGAGAATCGGCGGCGTTAGGCGCCTGGGCAGGATCAGCGCGCCGGTAATCGGCGATGGCCTGGCGGGCTCCGGTGAGGTCGTGCTGCCAGGCGCGGGCATAGGCGAGCTGATTGAATACAGTCCCTTCCCACGGCTGCATGCGTGAGAGCGCAACATAGCTCGCGGCTGCGGCGGCCCATTGCCGGGTATTGAACTGAAGGTCGGCGAGCCGGCTGCGCGCCAGAGGATCGGCGGGCGCAAGGCGGACCACATCGGTGAGGGCGTTGCGCTGGGCGAGAGCATCGCCGGAAATCCGCGCCTCCAGGAATTTCAGACGTGCGGCATCGATACCTCCGCCTGGATGCACGCGCGCGAGCAGCTCGGCGGCCTGGGCGTTTCGGCCGGCGTCGACCAGCGCGCTGGCGAACGGCAGAACGGCAGGAACGAAGGGTGCGGGAGAGGTCAGTTCGGCCTGTAAGAACTGCGGCTGGGCGGACGAGCCTCCAACCAGCGCCAGCCCCAT
>DASRCB010000188.1:0-13637 GCA_035653295.1 Bryobacteraceae bacterium | reverse complement strand
GTATGGGTGTCCCGCTGAGTTCGGTGCGCGCTTCGGGCGGCGGGGCGCAAAGCCCGTTCTGGCGGCAGATGCTGGCTGATGTTTTCAATAAGCGCGTAGTGACGCTGGACACGCAGGAAGGTTCGGCCTATGGGGCGGCTCTGCTGGCGCTGGTCGGCAGCGGGGTCTACGCCAGCGCGCCGGAGTGCTGCCGCGCCGTGATTCGGGAAACCGATTCCGTGGGGCCGTGTCAAACCGAAGCCGCCGTGTATGCGCGGGGCCACGGCATTTATCAATCGCTTTATCCGGCGCTGAAGCCGTTTTTCGGAATGGTGTGAAGTGGCAGATCGAGTGCAGGTGGCGAGGCAAGGTTGCCCATGACTCCGTGTATCGAATCTGTCCAGTGCGAGTCCGACTTCGCTCCGCCGATCCGGCGGCTTCTGGCGCATCTCATTGACTACGCCGGTCTTTATCCGCCGGCGGCGCTGAAGATGACCTCCGCCGTCAATAATTACGCCAGCTATCGCGCGGGTGAGAACACCTGGGCGCTGGGCAACTTCGTGGTGAATGCGGCCCGGCTGGAGGAGTTTGAGAACGAGACGGGCGAATACCTGCCCGCCATCGACACTTCGAGTCCCTGGCGTCTGAGCGCGCTTTGCGGTCCCCTGTTCGAGGAAGATTTCCGGACGGTGGAGGCGTTCAACAGGCGCCACGAGGGGCTTCGGGTCACGAGCCTGGAAATGAAGACCACCAGCCCCGACGATATCGCGCCGCTCATGGCTGGCGCGCCCGCAGGCATGAAAACATATTTCGAGTTTCCACTCTCGGTGGACGCCGTACCTTTCGTGCGTGCCCTTGCCAGGGTGGGAGCACACGCCAAGGTTCGCACTGGCGGCACGCAGCCGAACATGTTCCCTTCCACAGCCGAGCTCTGCGGCTTTTTGAACACATGCTGCCGGTATAACGTGGCGTTCAAGGCGACGGCAGGCCTGCATCATCCCTTCTGCGGCCAATACCGGCTGAGCTACGATGCGGCCGACACGCGCACCGTGGGCATGCACGGTTTTCTTAACGTATTTCTGAGCGCGATTTTCATGTACGCCGGCATTCGGCCGGAATTTCTGCCCGAGTTGCTGACCGTCGAGACGCCGCAGGAATTTGCTTTCGACGAGCGCGGCATCACGTGGCGCCATCACTGGGCCAGCAACGAACAGATCGATGAAGCGCGCGCGTGCTTCGCGGTGGCTTTTGGTTCGTGCTCGTTCGACGAGCCGCTCCGGGCTCTGCGGCATCTCGGCGTCCTGCAATGATCGCGGCGGCCGACGAAACGCACGATCCGCAGTTGCGGAGCTGGGTGGAATCGGCCAACGATGCGGGCTGCGATTTCCCAATACAGAACCTGCCGTTCGGGTATTTCGATGCAGGCGCCGGCGTGCGACCGGGCGCGGCAATCGGCAACCAGATTATCGACCTGGTGGCGTGCCGCCTCGCGGAGCTGGACACGCCGCTCGTGGAGCTGGCGCAACTGCGCCCGCGCCTGTCGCGCTGGCTGCGGGAAGGAGCCCGGCAGCGGACCACGCTGCGTGATGCGCTTATTCCCATGCGCCGGGCAAAGCTGCTCGCTCGCGTGCCTGACAATTACACGGATTTCTACGCCTCCATCCATCACGCCACGCGCGTGGGGCGGCTGTTCCGGCCGGACAGCCCGCTCATGCCGAATTACAAATACGTCCCGATCGCTTATCACGGACGGGCTTCCTCGGTGATGGCCAGCGGGACGGGCGTGCGGCGCCCGTGGGGCCAATTGAAGGCGCCCGATGCGGCGGCCCCGCGGTTCGGCCCGACCAAGCGGCTCGATTACGAGCTGGAGCTCGGTTTTGTGATGGGCCGAAGGAACGAGATCGGCGCGCCCGTGCCACTCCGTGACGCCGAGGACCATCTGTTCGGAGTAAGGCTGCTGAACGACTGGTCGGCGCGGGATATCCAGGCGTGGGAGTACCAGCCCCTCGGGCCGTTTCTGGGCAAGAGCTTCGCGACGAGCGTTTCGCCATGGGTGGTGACCATGGAAGCACTGGCGCCGTTTCGCACTCCGGCGGCGCCGCGGGCGGAGAACGATCCCGCGCCGCTCCCTTATCTGGCTTCGGACGAGAATGCACGCCGCGGTGGGATTGACATCACGCTGGAGGTGCTGTTGACCTCGGCTCGTATGCGCGAGGCGCGCCTCGAACCGATGCGCCTGTCCATAGGCAGCTTCAGGGACAGCTGGTGGACCGTCGCGCAGATGATCACGCATCACACCAGCAACGGATGTAATCTGCAGCCCGGCGATCTGCTGGGGAGCGGGACGGTATCGGGCGCGGATGCTTCGAGCGGCGGCTGTCTCCTCGAGCTGACGGACGGCGGGAAAAACCCGATCGAACTGCCCTCGGGTGAACATCGGATGTTTCTTGACGATGGCGACGAGGTGATCCTGCGCGGATGGTGCGAGCGCATCCCGTTTCGCCGTATCGGTCTTGGCGAGTGCCGGGGAGTGGTGTTGCCCGCGGTCGAATACCCGGAGTGAGTACGTCAGGTACAGAGCGATGATCAGTTGTTTGTGAGGATATTCGTCAGATCGTCGGTGGCCGGCGGCGGGTAGTGACGGTGGTGGCCGTGGTGGCCCTTCAGTGCTGACGCGTCGGTCTGGAGCTGATCCGTGGACGGCATCGTACCGGTTTGGGATGCAGTTTGGAAATCGGAGGCGAGTTTGTTCAACGCGGTCGCTTTGGTTGTATCGCCCTGGCTGGTGGCCTGAGCAGCGGCCTGCTGCAGTCGCGCCGCGATTGCGTGCGTCACCTCTTTGAACTGCGCCGGGTTCCGTTGCTGAAGCGTTTGCAGGTTATTCAGGAAATCGCTCAGCGGCGACAGCTGCGGCGCCGGATCCTGTGGAGAAGACGTCGCCGAAGACTGCTTGTGATTCGCAGACATCAGCGAAAACAGGTTCTGCGGCTGCGCTGAGGAGAGAGCGGAGATAGTCATCGCGCGTGCTGGTGCACGCCGGGCGCCGTACCGAAACGGAACGGCGGATCAATGGATCGTGCGCGTCTTGCGGTTCATGTAATCCATCAACAAATACTGGCCCAGATTATAAGGCGTCGTGAAATAGGCCTTACCGCGACACAACTCTGTCACCTTCTGTATGAAGTTCACCAAGCCGTAGTCGCTGGCGAGCATGAACGTATTGATCAGGATGCCCTGCCGTTTACAGCGGTTCACTTCCTCCAGCGTCCGGCTGATCACCAGCGGGTCGAGGCCGAAGGCGTTACGGTACATGCGGCCGTCATCCAGCGTGAGCGCCGACGGCTTTCCGTCGGTAATCATGATGATCTGCTTCATGTCCTTCTTTTCCTGGGCAAGAAGCCGCTGGGCGAGAATAAGTCCATCGCGCGTATTGGTGTAATAAGGGCCGACCTGCACGCGCGCCAAATCCGGCAGCCGCAGCTCTTCGGCGGTGTCATGGAAGAGCACGCAACGCAGCGAATCGCCAGGATATTGGGTGCGGATCAGATGCGCGAGCGCGAGCGCCACTTTCTTGGCGGGGGTGAAGCGATCCTCGCCGTAGAGGATCATGCTGTGGCTGCAGTCGAGCATCAGCACCGTGGCGCAGGAGCTCTGATATTCCGCCTGATGCACATGTAGGTCGGGATAATCGAGATCGAGCGGGAGCTTCACGCCTTCCCGCTGCATGGCCGAAAACAGCGTCTGGCTGATATCCAGGTTCAGCGTGTCGCCGAATTCGTAAGGCTTGGCCGCGCCGCTGGCTTCGACGCCGGTGGCGAGGTCGCGCGTGTCGTGCGCGCCGAAGCTTGACTTGCCGAGCGAGCCGAGCAGGTCCTTGAGTGTCTTGTACCCCAGGAAATCAAGCGATTTGTCGGTGATCTCGAGCTTCACCTGGCGGTCCGCGTTGCCCGACCCCGCCTGCCCGGGGCGCTGTTCCGGATTCGCATTCAGGTACCCATCGTCGATCATCTTCTGCGCGAGGCGGTCGAGAAGCTGCTCCATCTGCTCGGGCGACATGTTCATGAGCTGCTCGCGCATCTGCTCGGCGCGCTCGCCGTCGAAGAGGTCGCCCATCTCCAGTGCGCGCTGGATGGCGCGTTTCAGGTCCTCCAGCGACTGCGCGTTCATCTCGCCGAACTGCATGTACTGCGATTCGAAGCCGCTCTGGAGGAAGAAGTCGGAGAGCGCGCGCATGAGGTCTTCGGTGCTGATACCGAAATCATCGCCGGTGTAGCGGGAATAGCGGACTTTCACCGTGGACCTCCGATCCCGGGCAGTTGAGAACCGCCGTCGTGCCCGGCGGCAGGCGAAACGGGCTGCCCCACGGTCATCGCGGTACTGCGCGACAAAACGTGCGAGCCAAAGGCGTGCACCACAATGCGCCGCGGTCCTCTGACGGATAGACCCATCGCGTCCTCAGTTGAACTGCTGGCGACGACGCTGCTGCCGGTTCTCGGGCTCCGCTTCGCGCCGGGTGCGCTCTTCCGCGGTGAACCCGCGCTCCTCGCTGCGGCTGATGCGGCGGTGCGCATAAAGGCCCTCCAGCATGAACTCCGCGGCTGCCGCCCGCAACGCGTCACTTTCGCCTTCGCCGACGCCCAGCGCCGCGGTCCGCTCCATCAGCCCCTGGATGCGGCCGAGTTGCTCCACCATCGTGCGCGCGTTCGCGTTCTCATCCAGCTTCAGCGAGCCGCCGAGCTCGAACCATTGTGTGATCGGTGAGACATTCACTCCCTCGAAATACGAGTTGTAGACCTTGCCGACCGCGGTGCGGATGATTTCCCGGGCAACGGTGTCGCCGCCCTTGAGCTCGCCCTCGTACTCCAGTTCGAGTTTGCCGGTGATGGACGGCAGCGCGGCGTAAATATCCATTACACGTGGCACAGCGATGTCATCGCCGGCCCGCAACGCACGCCTCTCTGCGTTGGAAATGACGTTTTCCAGCACGGAGATGGGGAGCCGCTGCGATACGCCGGAGCGCTTGTCCACCTTCTTGTCCTCGCGCGCCAGGAAGGCCAGCTGCTCGATCACCTCGCGGATCCACGATGGCAGCTCGAGGCGCACCGGCGACTGGCGCTGGGTCCACGCCTCCTGGGCCGTGATGGACATCCCCTGCTCCACCGTGAGCGGGTAGTGCGTGCGGATCTCGCTGCCGATGCGGTCCTTCAGCGGCGTGATGATCTTTCCGCGCGCGGTGTAGTCCTCGGGATTCGCGGTGAAGACCAGCATCACATCCAGCGGAAGACGCACCGGGTAGCCTTTGATCTGCACGTCGCCTTCCTGCATGATGTTGAACAGACCGACCTGGATTTTGCCGGCGAGGTCCGGCAGCTCGTTAATGGCGAAGATTCCACGGTTGGCGCGCGGCAGCAGGCCATAGTGCACTGTGAGCTCGTCGGAGATGTCGTGGCCGCGGCGCGCGGCTTTGATGGGGTCGATATCGCCGATCATATCGGCGATGGTCACGTCGGGGGTGGCCAGCTTCTCCACATAGCGGTGATCGCGCGCAAGCCATGCGATGGGCGTCTTCTCACCACGCTCTTCAATCAGCAGCCGGCATTGTCTGCAGATGGGGTGGTAGGGATTGTCGCGAATCTCGCAGCCGGCAATAAAAGGCGTGTGCTCGTCGAGCAAACCTGTAAGCATGCGGATGATGCGCGTCTTTGCCTGCCCACGCAGTCCGAGAAGGATGAAATTGTGACGCGAGAGCAGCGCGTTGACGATTTGCGGGACGACAGTGTCTTCGTAACCGACGATGCCGGTGAACAGCGGGTCCTTCCGCTGGATTCTGCAAATCAGGTTCTGGCGGATCTCGTCTTTGACGGTGCGCCCGCTGATGCGGTCTTCCGAATAACGGCTGTTTCGGAGTTCGCCCAGAGTTTGAGGCAGGTTCATGGTGAATTCCTGACCGGATTCCGGCCAGTGTAACAAAGTCTTCTGTCCTGGACGTTTACGGCGGCGGCATCGTTACAAACCGTCGCGCGCGCAACCGTTTCACGGCACGGCGGGCGAGGCCGGCATCTGATATGATCCAGGCGCGATGGACAGAGAGCTTGCGGACATGGACTTCCAGCGCTTCTGGCGCAGGTTGCAACAGCTCGGCCTGAACGCTTACGAGGCGCGCTCTTACCTCGTGCTGGTGGGCCATCCGCGTTTCAAGGCTCTGGAGCTGGCGGCGCGTGCGCACGTGCCCCGTCAGAAGATCTACGAGGTCCTCGACAGCCTGGTGGAGAAGGGGTTCGCGCAGGTGGTGCAGGAGAAGACCAAGCTCTTCTCCGCCGTGGAGCCGAGCCTCGCCATTCCAACCTACCTGTCGCGGCGCGCGCAATCGCTCCAGCAGGAGCTCACCGAACAGGGAAGGCTCGGCGGCGGCCTGATTGACGACCTCACCTCCGCGTACTCGGAGGGACAGGGCGGCCGGGGCACGCTCGATTATCTGCGCATCGTGAGTGAGCCGGGCCAGATCGCGCTGCAGTATCAGCGCATGCTGGCGGACGTGCGCTCCGAGTACTGCGAGTTCTCGCGGCCCCCCTATGCCGTGGACCCCCTCGACGAACATTTAGTGCGGCAGGCGCGCGAGCGGGGCGTGGCGTGCCGCATTCTGATCGAGGCCGGCACGCTGGACCAGACCCATGGCAAGCGGCTGGAAGAGTACGCGGCCGGAGGCGTGGAAGTGCGGCAGATCTCCTCCCTGCCTATGAAGCTCGCCGTATTCGACAGCATGCAGGGCATGATCGCTCTGCTGGATCCGGTGATTACCAAGCCGGCGTGGACGGCTGTAATCTTCGAGCACTCAGGCCTCGGCGAGGCCATGGTGGGCCTGTTCGATAATTACTGGCGCCGGGCCGGGTCGTTGGCCTCGGCGGGGTGAGTCTCAGCCCGCGGTGCGGTGAAAGAAGTCGAGACCCTTCTTCGCGCACACGTCCCACCGGAACTCGGCAGCCCGAGTGGCGCCCTGGCGCGCTAGGTTCGCCCGCAGCGATGGCGAGGTGAGCAGGCGTTCGAGGCCGCCGCGAATCTCGTCTTCGCTGCGCGGGTCCACGAGGACCGCACTCGCGCCGGCGATTTCCGGCAGGGATGAAATGTTCGACGTGAGCACCGGCACACGCGCCGCCATGGCCTGCGCCACCGGAAATCCGAAGCCTTCATAGAGGGACGGGTAAGCGAACGCGGTTGCGCCGGCAAAGAGTCCGGGCAGGTCGCTTTCCGGCACATAACCGGCATACCGCACACCGTTTTCGCCGGCCCGGAGCCGCGCCATGGTCTTCTCTCCCCAGCCCGGCGGGCCGGCGCAGATCAGGTCGTATTCTTCACGAACCGAACGCCGCAGGGCGCCCCAGGCGTTCAGCAGCGCGTCGAGGTTCTTGCGGGGCTCGATCGTGCCCACATACAGGACGTACGGCCGTGCGGCTTTACACGGCTGAGGGTCGAAGTAAGCATCGGAAATGCCCGGATAAATCACCTCGATCCGTTCAGGGTCGATCTGCAGCCACCGGACGGCGTCCGATTTCGTACTGTGCGAAACCGCGATCAGAGCGGCGGTGCGCCGCAGGACGCGTTCCACGAACAGCATGTCGGCGAGAATGTTTCCGGAAGAGTGCAGTTCGGGCATGATCCAGCAGGTCAGGTCGTGAATGGTCGCGGTGCAGCGTGTTTTCCGCGGCGCGCGGCGAACCTGATTGGAGAGGTGAAAAACGTCGAAGCGCCCGGCGAACAGATCCACGGCAGGGCTGTGGCGCGTATTAATGGCTGCCAGCAATGCCAGCCGCAGCCAGGTGGCTGGCCTCCCCAGGACCGATCGCTCGTGAGTCAGGGGCGGCAGATCGCCAATAAACGGGAAGGCCTCGATCCGGTCCTCTTCCGGTGCGCAGCGGCGCAGGGCCTCGATCCAGTGCCAGGTCCATGTCTTGACGCCCGCGCTGCGCAACAGCAGCGCGCTGCCGTCAATGCCAATCCGCATGATTGGTAAACAGGTACTTGCCTCCGCTCTCTTTCACCCGGAACAGGGCTGCGGAGGGGATCAACCGTTCGATGCGCGGGAGTGCCTCTCTGGCAACCAGCAGATAAAACCGCTGTGGCTGACCCCAGAACTCCGCAAGCTGCCGGTCATCAATAAACACGTTCGGCGCGTCGGGTGCGTACGACCCGTATTCCAGGTTGTTGATGCGGCCGTTGAGCAGCAGCGCGCCGCGATGCGCATAAAAGAAGACCGAGGACCAGAAGTAATACTGGTCGTCGGCGATCAGCCGGCCGGGCTTCGAATCCTCCAGCGCCTGCGCCAGAGGCTGCGACGAGAGATACGGGTCGAAAGTGATCATAGCCACCCGCGCGGCATGCAGGAACAGCAGCATCATGAGCGCTGGCGCGAGCCATGCGCGCCTCGATCGCGCGGTGAATAGCGCGGCGGCGCCGATCAGGAACCCGGCGGCGGCGATCATGAGTGGAACCCGCAAATACGCGAACGCGGCCAGCGTGAGGTCGCCCATGTGGCCCATTGAAAGCGTATAGGCGGCGCTGCTCTGTTGATTGAGGGCATTCGCGATATCGCCGGGCGCGGGAAGATTCCAGACCGCAATCAGAATCGCAATCGTTGCCGCAGCCGCGGCGAGCGCGATTCCGCCGATCACCCGGTACGCAAGGGAGTTGCCGCGCCGCTCGGAAGCGATCGCGCACCCGAGCAGCAGGGCGAATGCCGGATAGCAGGGCAATGAATAATACTCCTGCGTGGTCGAGAAGGTGAAGAATATCAGGACAAATCCAATCCAGCAGAGCGCCAGCAGGCGCATGCGCGAGGCGCGATCGTCGCCGCGGTAGCTCAGACGGAACGTCGCGGGAAAGAATGCCGCCCATGGAAAAAGCCATACCAGGTGCAGGAGCCAGAAGGCCAGCCTCGGAACGGTGTTGTAATCCACCGGGTAGCGGCGGCCGAGAAAGCGCAGGAGATGCTCGTTGAAGAAGTAGAACCAGAAAAAGCCGTGATACTGGCCGGGACCGGCGTGCAGGGAAAAGTAAAAATACGGCGGATTCCGCAGCGTGGCGAGTACATGCCATGGCGCGGCGATGGCCAGCGCGATGGCCAGCCCGGAGAACGGCCGGATGCGGCGCCAGGCATCGCGGCGGAACAGCTGGTGCGTCAGGGCCAGATACACGAATGCGGCCCCAACCGGGAAAACGGCGCCGATAAGTCCCTTGGTGAGCACGCCGAGCGCGATCGACGCCGCCGAAATCGCAGCCCATAATCGCGGCCTTTGCTCCGCTGCATCCAGGGCGCGGGCGAAGGCCCAAAGCGAGAGCGCGATCCAGACCGTCAGCAGAGCGTCGGGGATGAGAAAGCGCGTGAACAGAAACAGACCGACGCAGGTGGATAAAACCAGACCCGAGAAAAAGCCGGCGCGCTCGGAGAAGGCCCATCGGCCCATGCAGAACGCCAGCCAGCAGAGCGCGATGGCCGCGAGCGCGATGGGCAGCCGCGCCACCCAGTCGTGAATGCCGAGGACCTGGTAGCAGACGGCCATGAGCCAGTATTTGAGCGGCGCTTTTTCGAGATAGCGGATGCCATCAAGGTGCGCGGTCACCCAGTCGCCGGATTCGACCATGTTGCGCGCAATGGACGCCTGCACGGCATCCACGTCATCGAGGAGGTGCGGGGGGCTGAACAGACAGCCGATGAACACAGCAACAGCGAAGGCAAGGACGATCCAGGGATAAGCACGGACGGGCATCCCCGGCGCGGCGCCGGCGGCGGCATCGGCGGAAGTCAGCGGCTCATGCGCGTGGACGATTTTGATCCCCTCGTACACTCACAGTCAGTCTTCATGGAAGCCTCGGCACGGATGACCCTCAATTTCAATGGGCTGCATGCCTGCCGGGAACGAGCGCGGTCTTCAGCAATAAAATGTTGAGCGGCGCGACCGCCGGTGGTGTAGCCCAGCGATTGTCTCGCCTCTCATCAGCGTAACCTACTGCCGCAATTGCAAGCCTGGCTCACGCCGCGACAGCCGCCCGTGTCGCCTCTTCGAAGGCCTCGGCGAGCACCGCGGTGCTCTCCAGGATCGCTTCTTCGGTAATGGTCAGCGGCGGCGCAATTTTGACCGTGCCCCCGCCGACGCCAACCGGCGCGAACATGAGCACGCCCTTTTCGAAGCAGCGCCGCACCACATCCCACGCCAGCTCGCCGTCTGGTTCCTTTGTACCCGGACGCACGCAGAGGACCCCTGCGACCAGGCCGCGGCCATGCACCATGCCGATCTGCGGGAACCGCGCCCGGAGCTCGTTCAGCCGCCGGTGCAGCACTTCCCCGGTGCGCTGCGCGTTGCCCGCCAGGTCCTCGCGTTCGACCAGATCGATAGAGGCCAGCGCGGCGGCGCTGCACACCGGATTGCCGGTATGTGTGGAGGTCATGGCGTTGATGCCGTGCAGATCCATGACATCGGGCCGTCCGGCAACGGCCGAGATCGGCAGTGAGCTGGAGATCCCTTTTCCGAACAGCGCCAAATCGGGAACCACGCCGTAGTGCTCGAACCCCCACATGCGGCCAGTACGGCCGAAGCCGGCCTGCACCTCGTCGAAAACCAACAGCGCGCGATGACCGGTGCACCACTGGCGCAGGGACTTGATGTATGGCGTGTCCGCAAACGCGGCGCTGCCGCCCTGATAGGTTTCCAGTATCACGCCGGCGACGATGGCCCCGGCGATGCCACGCTCCTCGATACCCCGGAGAAAACCCTCGAAGCTCACGTCGGTGGTGCGATAGCCGTCAGGGAACGGGAGTTGCACGAAACCGGCGTCGAGGTTGACGATCCAGTCTTTCAGCGAGTCGATGCCGCCGGCCTGCTGCGCCCCCAGCGTTCTGCCGTGGAACGCATCGCGGAACGAGACGATAACGTGTTTGTTCCGTCCCCCCGCCTTCACTCCGTGGGTGCGGCAGAGTTTAATCGCACACTCCACCGTTTCCGACCCGGTGGTGAGCAGGAAAATCTTCTTCAGCGGCTCAGGCATCAGTCCCCCGAGGCGCTCCACCAGCCGCGCGCGAATCTCACTCGGGAAGCAGTAGCTGGTCAGCAGCCCGGATTGCGCCTGCGCGGAGATGGCGTCGATAATCTCGCGGCGGCCATGGCCGGCGTTGGTAATGAGCACTCCGGAGGACCAGTCGATCCAGCGGTTGCCGTACGCATCGAAGACCTGGAAGCCGTCGGCGTGGTCCCAGACCACCGGCGGCTGTCCGGCCATTGCCAGCGGCTCCCAGCGGCGCAGCTTTTCCAGGATAGGCACGGATTCCGGTACCGGCAGATCGGAAACAATTCTGCGCAGTTTGGTTTCGACGCGCGGTACGCGTGCCGGGGTCAGTCCGAAATCCTTAGCCATAAACGTGATTCTCCCATGTGCATGTTTATCCCAGTTCGAAGCCCGCCAGTCCGTAAGCAAGCGCTTCGTTCCCCCGCAGCGGGCGGCCCCGGTACATTCGCGTCACCATCCGGACGCGCTCGAATCCGAATCGATGAGCGAGCGCAACGGCCTCGGCATTGGCTGGCAGGAGGTCCCAGAACCACGAACCGGAGCGGGTGGTAAGGGCTGCGGCAATCAGCGATTCCGCGGTTTCGCGCCGCTCCGCGACGCACGGTCCGAGATAGGACGCGCAGGCGCCCTCGCGTGTGAGCAGGAAGCCGCCCTGGTCTGAATACGCGCCGCCGCGCGCGGCCAGTGCACGCAACATCGTCGACCGATCCGCGAGGAAGGCCTCCCGATCCAGTTGCTCCGTGAAACGTGAAAGCGCGGGCGGAGGAGAGCCCTCTCCGTTCATTGCGGCGCCGAGCCAGCGCTCCACTGGTTGCTCGTCGTGGAAACCCAGGCTGGCGTATAACGGCCGGCCCTGGTCGGTAGCGTCCAGCTTGACCGTTACGATCAGCGCGCGATCCGCTGCGTCAAGCGCGTGCTCAACCAGCGCGCGCGCAAACCCGCGGCGGCGGTAATCGGGCCGGGTGAGCACCATGCCCAGCCACGCGAGACGGCGTCCGTAGCACAGCAGGGTGGCGGTAGCCGCGAGACGGCCGTCACAATCGATGCAGAAGCACCTCTCGGGCGCGAGTTCCAGCAGCATGCGCCAGTCCGCGGCGGTCTGATTCCAGCCAGCCGCGTCGGAGAGCTCCATTGCAGAGTCAACGTCTTCGGCCCGCAGCCTCCGTATCATCGCCTGTGACACCGAAACAGATCGAAACCGCCACGTTCCATTGACATACACTGAAAGGCTGAATGGCGGGAAAACGTTCGCACCTGCTCGCCGATGAACGACGGCGGGAGATCGTAAAAATCCTCAAAAGCGACGGCCGTGTTTCGGTCGAAGATCTGGTTCGGCGCTTCAGCGTGTCCGCCGTGACACTGCGCGCCGACCTCGGGCAACTCGCGCGAAAAGGCATCCTGGTGCGCTCCTACGGGGGCGCGATGCTGCCGCAGGAGCCGCATCAGGAATATCCGCTGAACGTGAAGCGCACCATCTACCACGCCGAGAAGACGCGCATCGGCCGCGCGGCGGTGAAACTGATTCGCCCCCATCAGACCATCGTTCTCGATTCCGGCACTACTTCCGCCGAAGTCGCGCGAGCGATCAAGGCGTCCGGACTCGATGCGCTTACCGTCATCACCCATGCTTTGAACATCGCCAGCGAATTCGTGGATGCGTCGCACATCTCGGTGATCATGATCGGCGGCATCATGCGGCATGTGTCCGGATCGTTCGTGGGCCCGCAGGCGGAGCGGCTCATTACCGAGTTGCACGCCGATCATTTCTTCCTCGGCGTGGACGGGCTGGACGCCGAAGTCGGGCTCTCCACGCCCGACCTGCTGGAAGCCCAACTGAACACGATGATGATGCGCATCTCGAATGAGGTCACCGTTGTCGCCGATGCCAGCAAGCTGGGCCGCCGAAGCCTCTCCGTCATCGGGCCCATCGACAGCGTGCGGCGCGTGATCACCGACGATCGCGCCGGTCCGGAAATGCTGGAGGCCATGCGGCGGCGCGGCGTTGAAGTGGTGGTTGTTTG
Organism: Bryobacteraceae bacterium; assembly: GCA_035653295.1. Taxonomy (GTDB): domain Bacteria; phylum Acidobacteriota; class Terriglobia; order Bryobacterales; family Bryobacteraceae; genus DASRCB01. The sequence goes on along the minus strand of DASRCB010000188.1, from coordinate 582 downwards.
ACTGCACGCTCGCCGCGGGCCGTTCAGCGTTCGTAAATGCTCACGCCCTGCACCACGCGCGTGATCACTCCATCGGGACTGGGGCTGTCGGGGTTCAGGCCGAAGTTCACGCTCAGGCGCCAGGCGAGAAGCTGCGGGAAAAGGATCTCGAAGGGCGTGCGCAGTTCATCCGGAAGCTCCGGCGCCACCGGGTCGACAGATTCGAAGATGGGCGCAATTCCGGCGTCGTCCGGCTGGATGGCGACAACCACGCCAAGCCCCTTGGCGCCGAGTTCGGCGATCAGATCGCTTTCATAGCGGCGGCGATGCGGATCGGTGGAAACCAGGCACAGCACCATGGTGTCGGGATCGACGAAGCTCATCGGGCCGTGGCGAAGGCCGAGGTACGACTCGGCCATGACCGCGATCCGGCCGGCTGTCATCTCGATGAATTTGAGACGCGCTTCTTGCGCCCACCCGAGCAGCGGGCGCGAAGCCAGCACCACCATGCGCAGCGGCTGCTGTTTGGCCAGCTCACGGGCCGTCGCATCGAGCTGTGACAGCAGACGCTCGGCACGGGCACAGATCGCAGGCACGTGAGGC
>DASRCB010000187.1:0-2973 GCA_035653295.1 Bryobacteraceae bacterium | reverse complement strand
GTCGCCCAGCCACCGGCGGCCATGATGGCCAGGAAGGTCAATCTCCAGAAGAGCCACGCAGCCGTATGCCGGGCGCCTGTGATTGTCTGCGGCGCCTGAACGAGGGGGAGGGCAGTTGAAGTTTCGCTCATGACGTTCGCTCGCTCCCTTCTTCACGCGCCACTTGTTCACGTCGATGCGTGATCCACCAGATGCCGCCCAGCAGTACGCTGCCGACACTTCCGATGTCGGGGACGTGAGACAGCACGTTCCAGGTGAGATGCGGCAGCGGCTCGGAAGGCAGATTGGTCCGCAGCCCGAGCTGCTCAAACGGAACTGCCGAGAGAATCAGTACCGATGTGCCGCCGGCCTCATGTACGCCGTAAATCCGCGGGTAATAATCCTTCGGCTTTTCAGCAATACGCTGCTGCGCTTCCGCGATCAGAGCCGTTCGTTCGCCGAACTTCGTCGCGCCCGTGGGGCACGTTTCCGCGCAGGCCGTTTGCCGCCCGGCAAGCTGCCGCTGGCGGCACATATCGCATTTGCGCACTCGCGGCGTGGTGCTGGTCCATTCATACACGGGAACCTGAAACGGACAAGCGGTCATGCAGTAGCGGCAGCCCATGCAGCGCGATTCGTCGTAGATTACCGGCCCTTCCCGCGTTTTCTGCAGCGCCGCCACCGGGCAAACCGAAACACACGTTGGCTCTTTGCAATGCATGCAGATACGGCGCACGAATCGGTCGCCGTGCTGCTGGATGGCGGTCAGCTTGTGCGCCGAAATCTGCTCCTCGGCGGCAATCGTTTCGTTGTACGGCAGACTCCACCTCTGCGCGCAGGCCTGCTCGCACGCCTTGCAACCGATACACAAAGTGCTGTCGTACAGGATGCCGTTAGTCATGGGCTCCAAAACTCCTCATCAGCAATTCCCTCGCCTCCACAGGCTCACCGCGTCAGGAACAGCTCTTTACCGAGTTCGCTCCATGCCTTTGTGCCCAGCCCGGCAGTGAGATCCTCGACGGGGCGTCCGCCATCGGCCGCGGTCGCGCCGGCGATGGCCGGCTGAAGCTGCCACAACCGCTCCACCGATTGCCGCATCCACGCGCCCAGCATATGCGGCGGCAGAAGATTGCGGAACGTGCTCTCTTCATCCGGAACGCTGATCGTCATCAGCCAACCCCGACCATAAGGGTCCTTCCGAATAAGCGCTGGGTCTTTCAGCACTTCTTCGTTTACCTGGAGGATTTCGCCTTCCACTGGCGAGACCATTTCCACCTGCTCCCCACCCCTCCGGAATGACCACGCTTTCTGTCCCTGGCGAAGCCACCGGCCCGGCCTTGGCAATTCGACGGCATCGACGGAGCCCGCGAGTTTGGCGGCGAACTCGTCAGCACCGATGCGATGAACGCCGCGCCGTTCGGCCAGACACCATGCGTGACCCGCGTGGTACTGCATGCGCTCCGGAAGTGCGAAACCGTCTACCCAGCTGACGGCGGGCTCGAACGGGACTGCGCTCGGCTGCTGCGCTGTGCGTTGAGCCACTAATTTGTGGGTTTTATCAACCAACTGGCGAGGCGATTTGCCCCTGTTGAGGTAATAATCGACAGCGGCGAAGATCAGGAATGTTGTGAGGACCAGAATGACCGTCATGGCTTTGTCTCCGCCATTACGGAGGGCATTCCCCTCGCCAGGCGCGAGGTGCTTCTGGTTCATCAACTTAGGCGAGGCGCAGACACACGGGCGTGTTGGATAATGCAACGCTGCAAGACACGACATTGCACGTAACTTGCGTGTATTGAGCGCCACAACCGGATGTGTTGCGAATCCAGTCGATGTTGCGCAATACAACATCCTTGACGCGACGTGCTCAACCGGTCTATTATGTCGTCATGCGACATGTCGCCAAGGAACAGGACGTCAGGCCGCTGAGCGAACCGGTTCTTCTGATTCTGCTGACTCTCGCCGAACATCCGCGCCACGGCTACGCACTCATGAAGGATATCGAGGAGGTCAGTGAAGGGCGCGTGCGGCTCAGCACCGGCACGCTCTACGGCGCCATCCGCCGGCTGCTGGATGATGGCTGGATCGAGCGTTACCAGCAGCAGGACACTTCACGCGACAAACAGGCGTATCGTCTCAGCCCCATCGGCCGCCGGCAGCTCGAGTCCGAGCTGGATCGAATGCGGCAGCTGACCCGCGTCGCCGGCGAACGCCTGAGAATGAGCGAGGTGACAAAATGATCCGGCTCTGGACGGCGCTGCTGTTGCTCTACCCGCGGCACTACCGCGAGACATTCGGGGCGGAGATGATGGCCATCCTCAGGCAGCGCGCCCGTCCCGCCTGGCTCGAAATTGCCGGGCTGCTGAAAGGGGCGGCTGTCGAGTGGTTTCGTCCGCGGCAGACCCGGGCGGCCGCAGCCGCGCCGGTAAGCGAGCTGGCTGTGGCGCAAGCGCGTGTGGACACGCTGGTGACGCGTATCGTGGACGCCATCGCGCACCACCAGTTCGAAACCGCCCGCGTCTGCTGCCGCGAGGAAACCGAGGCCCGCGAGCAGCTGCGGACCCTGCGCGAAAAGTACAATGTTCAGCGCGGCCCCGACCGCACGGAAAACTTCGCGCGCGCCCTGCGCGCCAGATACGATCTCGAGCCATGAGGATTTCCACTGTCCTGACCACTCTGCGGCGCTGGCTGCGCCTGGGCCGCGATCCGCGGGATCCGTGGGCGCGGGTGAGGGTTCCGGTTCGAAAAGGACCGAAGGACCGCAGCGGCGCTGTGGCGCTCAGAGAGCCCGATTGACTGCGGATTACGTAAAGGTCGGCCTGCTCGCACTGCGCGACGACCGCATGCTGTTGTGCCGCAAGAAGCGCGTCACATCGAAGCTCATTCTGCCGGGCGGCAAAATCGAGCCCGGCGAAACACATCTGGAGTGCCTCGCCCGGGAGCTGCGCGAAGAGCTCGGCAATGAGGTGCGCGCTGAGCGACTCGAACACATCG
>DASRCB010000186.1:0-13975 GCA_035653295.1 Bryobacteraceae bacterium | reverse complement strand
GCGCACCGCCTCGGAATGGGCAAGATCCGCGGCGAGCTGGAGGATCTCTCGTTCCAGTATCTGGAGCCGGAGTCGTGGGCCGAGCTGGTGCGGGAAATCGAATCCAAGCGTCTGCAGCACGAACAGGCGCTGCAGAAGATCAAGCACGACGTCGAACTGAACCTCGCTCGGGAAGGCATTCCCGCGCGCGTCGAAGGCCGCGTGAAGCGCGCGTGGTCGGTGTACCAGAAGCTCAAGCGCCAGAAGATCACCATCGATCAGGTTTACGACCTGCTGGCGCTGCGCATCATCACCGATTCGGTGAAGAACTGTTATGCGGCGCTCGGTGTAATCCATAACGAGTGGCATCCCATCCCCGGCCGCATTAAGGACTTCATCGCGATTCCCCGGCCCAACCTGTACCAGTCACTGCACACGTCCGTGCTGGGGCCCGATGGCCTCGCTTTCGAGGTACAGATCCGCACCGATGAAATGCACCGCATCGCGGAAGAAGGGATCGCGGCGCACTGGAAATATAAGGAAGGCCGGAAAGGCCCGGCCGCTGACGACCAGCGCATCGCCTGGCTTCGGCAGCTGGTGGAATGGCAGCGCGAGATGCGCGATCCGGGCGAGTTCATGTCCACCCTCAAAGTGGACCTGTACCCGGAAGAGGTCTACACATTCACCCCTCGCGGCAAAGTGGTTGTGCTGCCGCGCGAGGCGACGCCCATTGATTTCGCCTACAGCATTCATACCGAGATCGGCAATGCGTGCGTGGGCGCGAAGGTGAACGGCCGCATCGTTCCGCTCAAGTACAACCTGCGCAACGGCGACGTGGTCGAGATTCTCACATCGCCTGGCCACCTGCCCAGCAAGGACTGGCTGGGATACGTCAAGACCGCGCGCGCCCGCAACAAGATCAAGCACGTTATCAACACCACCGAACGTGCGAAGGCGATCGAGATCGGGCAGAAATACCTGGAGCGCGAAGCGCGGCGGCTCGGCGTGGGCCTGAGCCGCGTGACGAAGGCGGAGATGGAAGCGGTTGCCTCCGAATACGGCTACGCCAAGATCGAGGACCTGCACGCTGCCCTCGGCTATGGCCGGTTTTCGCCGCGGCAGATCCTGCAGAAGCTGGCGCCCGACCGGGTAACGGCGGAGCTGATCCCGGAGCCGGCCCGCAGTACGCCGACGACTACCCAGCCCACACCCGGCGTAAAGGCCGACGAGGACCTGGTTGTCCGTGTGCGCGGCGTCGACGATGTCATGGTGTATCGCGCCAAGTGCTGCAATCCGATCCGCGGCGAGGCCATCGTCGGCTACATCACCCGCGGCAAAGGCATTGCCGTGCATTCGGTAAACTGCGCCAACGTACAGAACCTCATGTTCGAGGTGGAGCGCAAGATCGACGTCGAATGGGCGCGCACCACCAGCGAGCCTTTCCCGGTGAAAATCGTCATCCACACCGACGACCGCCCCGGAATGCTCAATCAGCTCACGTCGGTGCTGTTCCACGAACAGAGCAATATCCGCAGCCTCGAGGCGCGCGCTACCGAGCACAAGGGCGACGCCGCGGTGGTGGACATGACGGTGGAGATCCGCGACAAGAAACAGCTGGAACGCGTCGTCTCGGCGGTCCGCCGCATTCCCGGCGTGCGCGACGTGGAGCGCGTGCAGTAATGGCGCCCGACCCCGAGCACATCGCCATCTCCAAAACGCGCGGCGTCAAGATCGACTGGAAGGACGGGCATTGCAGCGAGTACACCGTGGCCTGGCTGCGCGACAACTGTCCCTGCGCCACCTGTACCGGAGCGCACGGAACCGAGCCGCAGCCCTCCAACTACTCCGCGCCGCAGCCGGCGAACCTGTTTCCGATGTACAAGCCGGCGCTGCGCATGGACAGCGTGGAAGAGGTAGGCAGCTACGCCATCCGCATCCGCTGGAGCGACGGCCACAGCACCGGCATCTACTCGTGGGAACACCTGCGGCGCATCTGCCCCTGCGAGCAATGCCGCGGGAAGTAATTTTTGAAGCACACGCCGAAAGCGTCGATAACGAGCAGGGCGTGGCGTCCGGGCATTACGATGCGGCGTTGTCGCCGAGCGGTGAGGCTCAGGCGCGGGAGATGGGACGACGGTATCAGGGCGTTCCAATAGACGCGGTGTACTGTTCCGACCTGCAGCGTCGTGGCGCACGGCCGAGATCGCATTCGCGGGCCGCGGGCTGCCCATCGTCCGCACCGCCGCGCTGCGCGAGTGCGATTATGGCGAGCTTACGCGGGGGCCGCTGCGCGATGCGGCCCGTTACGTGACGGAGCGTTATCCCGGCGGTGAAAGCTACGCCGGTGTCGCCTTGCGAGTGCGCGCTTTCCTCGAGGGTCTGCGCTCGCTGCCGAATGGCCAGGTCATCCTTATCATTGGCCATCGCGCGGTTCACTATGCGCTGGAACATCTGCTCGGGGGCGCGGACCTTGCCTGCGCCGTAAGCGCCGAGTGGCGCTGGCAGCCGGGCTGGCGCTACGTCCTGTAGCCTGTCTCGAATCAGTGCCCGTGAAGCGCTCAGTCCCTGAGAAACCCCTGCAGCTGAAGCCAGTCGCTAAAGCGGTCGATCCAGCTATCGGACGGGCATCCCTGATAAGAAACATCTGGCACGCGTCGTCTCGGCGGTTTGCCGCATTGCCGGGCGAGCAATGCCGCGGACACTGATTTTCGAGGCTCCGCCGACATCGAATCCGAGCCGTTGACTCAGCTTTTCTCGCCGCTTTGCACGAGTTTGCGCACGGCCTCGAGCAGCGGAGGGATGTCTCGTTCGACGATACCCCACACCAGTTCGGAGTCGGCGCCCTCGTAATTGTGGATGAGCACATTGCGGAGCGCGTTCATCTCCCGCCAGGGGACTTCCGGATTGGCCGCGCGAAATTCTGCCCCGATCTTCGGGGACGCTTCGCCAATAACCTCGAGGTTTCGGCACACGGCGCTGAACAGGATGGAGACCGGTACATTACCTTTCTCTCGCGCAGCCTGCGGCACTGAATTAGTTCCTCGCAACAATCGCGGATGTGGAGAAGGTAGACCTTCGGATCGGGCGAAGTCATCGGCTCAGAGAGGCAGCGCCTCCGCCAGGACGCGGTCACGAATGTAGCGGAGGCTGTTCGGTGTAACCACGTCTACGTTGACGCCGAGAAGGCTCTCGAGGTCCAGCTTCAGCCCGATCAGATCCAACAGTGTCCGTCCTGTTTCAAACTCGACGAGCAGGTCGATATCGCTGCTTTCATGGTTCTCGGCACGGATGATGGAGCCAAAAACTCGAACGTTCGGCGCCCCGTGTGTCCGAGCCAGGTTCAGGATCTCGGTTCGTTTCTGAGTCCTGAGTGCGTCGAACGTGATCATTGATGTTCCCTTCCAGTCTCCCTCAGCTGATTCGCCGTGAGTCGGTCAAGGCTTGAGAAAGCCCTGCAGCTGAAGCCAGTCGCCGAAGCGATCGATCCAGGCGTCGGACGGAAATCCCTGTTTACGCATGCCGAAACCGTGGCCGCCTTTGGAGTACATGTGGAGCTCCGCGGATTTGTGCGCGTCGAGCCATCTGGTGTAAAGGCGTACGCTGTCGGGCGCGAGGCCGAGCTGATCGTCGCTGGCGGCGGCGAGAAACATCGGCGGCGCATCCTCCGGGACAGGGAGGTTTCGCGTTGCGAACGTGCCGGGATAGATCGGCGCGACAAAAGCCGGGCGGCTCTCTGGCGTGTAGCGAAAGCCAACAGCAGCCGCGACTTCGCCGCCGGCGGAGAATCCGATAATGCCGACTCGGCTCGGATCGATGCCCCAATCGGACGCATGTTTGCGGACGTACGCGACCGCTGCGAGGCCATCCGCGATCGAGAGCGGCACGACTGTGCGGAGAATCTCCCCGAATTTCTTTCGGTCCTGAAACGCAGTCGTAAATTCCTGTGTCGCATCGTCGCCGGTATGCGCCAGACGGTATTTGAGCACGAACGCCGTCACGCCGCGCGCGGCAAGCCAATGCGCGACATCCGTCCCTTCGGACTTGATCGACAGCGCCATGAATCCGCCTCCGGGGCAAATCACGATACCTGTCCTGTTCGCGCGACCTGTCGGCTTGTAGAGAGTCAGGGTCGGCTTTGTTACGTTCGATACAACGTCGGTGTTCCAGACCTTCGAGTAATACTGTTTTTCCGGGTAGGTTGCCTCAGCCGAGCCCGGCGGGGCGCCGGCGTACAGCGGGATCACCTCCTGGGCGGTTGCGGTAAGCCCGAGCAATCCGACAAAGCAGACGATTGGAAGCAGAGAAGGTCGCATCGTTGTCTTATGTTCAGAACTTCAACCAGTATGTCCGCACGAGCCGCGCATAATCGCTGACACGAGGATCTCCTCGGCGCGCGAGATTCGGGAGATATACCTGTTCCATGCCGCCGGGCCGATTGAAGAGCGGCGCGGACGGCCCAACCCATGCAAAAACAGGTTGCGTGAGCGCGATTTCCAGGACGCACAGTTGTCTCCCGCCCGATGGGAGGGCCATGAATTCCGCGACGTAGTTTCTAAACAGCCGCCCGCCACCGTGCGCGCTCCGGTTCGCATCATCATGGAGTTCGCTGAAGACCGCTTCCCTCATCCACCACACGAACTGAAACGACTCGCCCGTGACCAGCGGCACGAGACGGAACAGGTGGGCGCCGGAGGGAAGCAGCATCTTCTCGGGCGTACCCTGAAACGAGCGCCGCGCATCGTAGCTCGTTTTCCGCATCGTGGCCCAGCGCACTTGGTCGAATCCGAGTTCCTGATTAAGGTAAGTGCCCACTTTGCTGCCGGTGCTCAGGACAGGCTATCACGATACGGTGGCGCCGTCCGCCGCGTACAATAACTCCAATGTCTCAACGCCTCTGGTGTTTCGCGATGCTCTTCTGCCTCGTGGCCGAGACCGCGCTCGCCCAGTCGCAGATTTGTCGATGCGACGGTGCATTCGCCTGGGCTCGAACATAACCTTCTGGGTGACCGCGCCGATCAGCGAGTCGCGATCTATTTACCCGCGGCATACCAAGCCGAGCCCGAAAGGCGGTTCCCCGTCATCTACTTCCTGCACGGATATTCGGATCCGACCCCGCGCCACCAGGCCGCACAGATGTTCCAGGAGGACATGGACGCGCTGATCGCCGCCGGCTCCGCGCAGCCCATGATCGTCGTCCTGCCGAACGGGAATAACCGGTATCACGGCTCGTTCTATGCCAATTCGAGCACAACCGGCAACTGGGACGACTACATTACCCGCGACGTGGTCGGGTATGTGGACGGCAATTACCGCACGCTGGCGACGGCCGAGAAACGTGGGATCGTGGGGCACTCGATGGGCGGCTTCGGCGCGCTGACGCTGGCCTTTCGACACCCGGATGTATTCAGCGTGGTCTACGCCATGAGTCCCTGCTGCACCGATCTGGTGGAGGATCTCGGCGCGAGTAATCAGGCGTGGGTTCGGATCGATAAGCTGCAGTCACCGGACGAAGCCGAGCAGGCGCTCGGCAAAGGCGACTTCTTCGTGGCGGCGGATTCGGCTATGGCGGCCGCGCTGGCCCCCGATCCAAAATCGAAGATACTCGGCGATCCGCCTTTTGTGGTGGCTGGGAGAACGGTGCGAACCGACCCCGAGGCGTTCGCGCGCGTGGCCGCGAACATGCCTGTGAACATGGTCCGTCCACTGCTGCCGAACATCCTGCGGCTACGCGCGATCTTCATCGAGTACGGCGCCCAGGAGAACTTCACGCATATTCCCTTCGGCGCGCGCGAACTGTCGCAGGCGCTGGCGGAAGCAGGCGTGTCGCACACGCTGGAGGTCTTTCAGGGCGACCACGGGAACCATTTCGCGCGGCGGGTTGAGGAACGCATGCTGCCGTGGATGTCGCAGCAACTGAACGGCCGATAACCAACGCGGTCTGGATTTCGTGAATCTCCTGCTCGAAGGCGCCCTGAGCGATATGCCGTACGTGACCGACATGCGCGCGGTGTTTGGTGCTCTTCCAGGCCTCTGCGTCGAGCACGATTGGCTCATCTCAGATCTGGAGCGCATCTGGATTGGAAAAGACTATGTGCCGGGCACACCCGATCAGCGGCTTGCATCGCACCCTCTGCTGATCAGTGGTAACGAACTTGAGGAGTTACTAAGCGGGCACGACATACAATTCTGCTGGGCTGTTTTCAGTGCCCTGCCGGCTGGCCTGACGCCGGAGTACGAACACGAGCCGTTCGCGGATGGAAATCAGGGATTCTGGATCGGCTCACCCCAACCTCAACTCACGCAGGCGAAGATGGAGATCGTGTGCTGGGACTGCAGCAAGACGCTATTGATAGGCGTCGACGAAGATTTGGCGCGGCGCTTCAAGGCTCGATTTCCTCAAGCCGTTGACCTCGATCTCTACAACCGCAGAGGAAAACCCCAGTGACCGGTCGCTGACGGCCTATGTGCCTGGCGGCTAACGCTACCGCCGCACTCCCGGCGTCTCTTCCCGCGCCTCCAGCGGGTCCTTCTTATACTTCGACCCGGTCCCGAAGAACGGGAAAGTCCCGCGCGGGGCATCGGTCAGGTGCTCGCGGCGAGTCCAGCTTGCCGCCAGGAAGTCGTGGTTCAGGCGCCCGATCACTTCGATTTTGATCTCCTTCGGGCACACCGCTTCGCACTCGCCGATGTTGGTGCAACCGCCGAAGCCTTCCGCATTATGCTGCTCCACCATGTGAAGCGCGCGGCGCCCGCGCTCCGGCTGGCCCTGCGGCAGCAATCCGAGATGCGCCACCTTCGCGCTGGTGAACAACATCGCCGACGCGTTCGGACACGCCGCCACGCACGCCCCGCAGCCGATGCACGCGGCGGCGTCCATGGCCCGATCGGCATCCTCCTTGGCCACGAGAATCGCATTGGCGTCCTGGGCGTTGCCTGTATTTGTGGAGATGTAGCCGCCCGCGGCAATCACGCGGTCGAACGCGCGCCGGTCCACCACCAGATCCCTGATGAGGGGAAACGCCTTCGCCCGCCAGGGCTCCAGATACAGCTCTTCGCCGTCTTTGAAATGGCGCAGGGTCAACTGACAGACTGTCGTGCCCCGCAGCGGACCATGCGCCACGCCGTTGATCATGAATCCGCAGGAGCCGCAGATGCCCTCGCGGCAGTCGTGCTCGAACGCCACCGGCTCCTCGCCCTTTTCAATGAGCTGCTCGTTCAATACATCGAGCATCTCCAGCGCGGACATGTTCGGGTTCAGATCGCGGACCTCGTATCGCACCATGCGGCCCTTGTCGCGCGGGCTCTTCTGACGCCAGATATGCAGCACGAGGTTCATTATTTGTAGCTCCTCTGCGTCGGATGCACGTATTCGAATTCCAGCGGTTCTTTGGACATCACCGGCGGCTTGTCCGGCCCTTCATACTGCCACGCGGCGGCGTATGAATACTCGGCGTCGTTCCGCTGCGCCTCGCCGTCCGGCGTCTGGTATTCCTCGCGGAAATGGCCGCCGCAGGATTCGTTGCGCTCCAGGGCATCCAGACACATCAGTTCCGCGAGTTCGAAGAAGTCGGCGACGCGGCCGGCCTTCTCCAGCGATTGATTCAGCTCGTCGGCCGTACCCAGCACCTTCACGTCGCGCCAGTATTGCTCGCGGAGGTCGCGAATTTGGCCGATCGCCTTTTCGAGGCCGGCGGCCGTGCGGGACATCCCGCACTCGTCCCACATGATTTTCCCGAGCTGCTTATGGAACGAATCGGCGGTGCGTGTTCCGCGCGTACCCAGGAGCCGCTTCGTGATTTCCGCGACGTTCTGCTGCGCCTCATGCACCGCCGGATCCTCCGCGCTTACCGGGAGTGGTTTCGCGCTCGCCAGGTAATCACCGATCGTGTACGGGAGGATGAAGTAACCGTCCGAGAGTCCCTGCATCAGAGCGCTCGCACCGAGCCGGTTAGCGCCGTGGTCGGAGAAATTCGCTTCGCCAATGACGAACAGGCCGGGAATCGTGGACATCAGGAAGTAATCCACCCACAGGCCGCCCATGGTGTAGTGAATGGCCGGAAAGATGCGCATGGGCACTCTGTACGGGTCCTCGCCGGTGAGGTGCTCGTACATGTCGAACAGGTTGCCGTAGCGGTCCTTCACCACCTCGGCGCCGAGCCGCCGGATGGCATCCGCAAAATCGAGATAAACTCCGAGCCCGGACTCGCCGACGCCGCGGCCCTCGTCGCACACCGCCTTCGCATTGCGCGAGGCCACGTCACGAGGCACCAGGTTGCCGAAGCTGGGATATTTGCGCTCCAGATAATAGTCGCGCTCGCTTTCCGGGATCTGGTTCGGAGCTCGCTTATCGCCCTTTTTAAGAGGCACCCAGATGCGGCCGTCATTGCGAAGCGATTCGCTCATCAGCGTCAGCTTCGACTGATAGTCGCCGGACACCGGAATGCACGTGGGGTGAATCTGCGTGAAACACGGATTTGCGAACAGCGCGCCGCGCTTGTACGCGCGCCAGATTGCGGTGGCGTTCGAGCCCTTCGCATTCGTGGACAGGTAGTAAACGTTGCCGTAGCCGCCGGTGCCGAGCACAACGGCATCCGCCAGATGTGTCTCGATTCGTCCCGTCACCAGGTCGCGGGTGATGATCCCGCGGGCCCGGCCGTCGATGACGACCAGATCCAGCATCTCAGTCCGTGGATACATCGTGACCGTTCCGGCGTGCACCTGCCGCTCCAGCGACTGGTAGCAGCCAAGGAGCAACTGCTGCCCGGTCTGCCCCCGCGCATAGAACGTGCGCGACACCTGAGCGCCGCCAAAGGATCGATTTGCCAGCGTGCCGCCATACTCGCGCGCGAATGGCACGCCCACGGCCACGCACTGATCGATAATGTGTACGCTGTTCTGCGCCAGCCGGTACACGTTCGATTCGCGCGCGCGGAAATCGCCGCCCTTTACCGTGTCGTAAAACAGACGAAAAACGGAATCGTTGTCGTTGGGATAGTTTTTCGCGGCGTTGATACCTCCCTGCGCGGCGATGCTGTGCGCGCGTCGCGGCGAGTCCTGGAAACAGAAGCACTTGACGTTATAGCCCAGCTCGCCGAGCGAAGCCGCGCCGGAGCCTCCGGCCAGCCCGGAGCCGACCACGATGACCGTGTACTTGCGCTTGTTCGCCGGGTTCACGAGCTTCATCTCGAAGCGCGCGCGATCCCAACGCGCTTCAATCGGACCTGATGGCGATCGGGAATCGAGCTTCATTGCACGTCACCTCCGATCAGACCGGTCAGGATCGCAACGGGTATGGAAATGTACCCCGCCGCCAGCAGGATCGCGATCAGCGCGGCGGCGTTCTTCAGCATCGGCGTGTAACGGGGATGGCTGGCGCCCAGGGTCTGAAAAGCGCTCCAGATACCGTGATACAGATGCAGGCAGAGCAGCACCATTGCGATGATGTAAAACGCCGAGATGGGCCAGATGCGGAAACCGTGCACCAGATTCGCGTATACGTCGATCTCGCCAGGGTGGCCGGCCCACTGGTCATAGGGCGTGCCTCCCACGCCGAAGGTGTACTGCATCAGGTGATAGATGACAAACGCCAGGATAATTGGGCCGCTCCAGTACATCGTTCGCGAGGCATAGCTGGACCCCGCCGGCTTTTTCATTTCGTACTTCACGGGCCGCGCCTCCCGCTTACGGCGCCACAGTTTCCACGAAGACCAGATATGCAGCAGCACGCAGATCAGCAGCACGATGCGCACCGTCCACAGCAGCGGCGGCTCGATGCGCAGAAAAACCGCGTAGCGGTTGAGCGCCTCACGTCCTTCGAATACCTGCAGGTTGCCGAGCAGATGGCCCACGACGAACAGAAACAGAACGGCGCCGGTGATGGCCATGACGATTTTCATGCCTACCGTCGTTTCGAAGAAACGGGCGGCGCGTCGGTCTGAGAACCCTACAGCGGGAGCGGCCATGATCCTCTCTTCATGTATGAAAATGTTGGTCGCCTGAGGGAAGCGGAATTCTCCAGGCTGGTGGGGATTAGCGTAGAACCCACTAACCAGCATATGACGGAGCGAACCCCGGCAAACCCGCCGAACCAATGAGACAATAAAGAGATCGGGATCGGCGCAGCGCTCGTGCGCCGGTCGCCTGCGATTTAACGCGACTCCTGGAGGTTAATGGATGGCGGTTCCCGTCTCGCAGATGTGGACGGTGGCAACGTATGTACTGCGGCAGAAGCTGGCGGGCCGCAGGCGCTACCCGCTGGTGCTCATGCTGGAGCCGCTGTTTCGCTGCAATCTGGCCTGCGCCGGATGCGGCAAGATTCAGTATCCGGCCCACATCCTGAAGCAGCAACTCACTCCCGAGGAATGCTTCAGAGCGGTCGAGGAATGCGGCGCCCCGATGGTATCGATCCCCGGCGGCGAACCGCTGATGCACCCGCAAATCCAGGAAATCGTGGAGGGCCTCATTGCGCGCCGGAAGTACATCTACCTGTGTACGAACGCGCTGCTTCTGAAAGAAAAGCTGCATCTCTTCAAGCCGAGCAAGTACCTCACGTTCTCCGTGCACATGGACGGGCAAAAGGAGCATCACGATTTCTCGGTGTGCCGGGAAGGCGGTTACGACATCGCCGCGGAGGGGATTCGTGAGGCCGTGCAGCGTGGTTTTCGGGTGACCACCAACACGACGTTGTTCGACGGCGCCGACCCAAAGAGCGTCCGGGCGTTCTTCGACGAGATGATGGACCTCGGCGTGGAAGGCATGATGCTCTCGCCCGGCTACTCCTATGACAAGGCGCCCGACCAGCAGCACTTCCTCGGACGCGCTCGAACGCGGCGGCTGTTCACCGCCATTCTTTCGAACCGAAGCCGCCGCTGGAAGTTCAACCAGTCGCCCCTGTTCCTCGAGTTCCTCATGGGCAGGCGCAACTACGCGTGCACGCCCTGGGGCATGCCGACGTTCAACCTTTTCGGCTGGCAGAAGCCGTGCTACCTTCTGCAGGACGGATACGCGGACACATTCGCCGAGCTGATGGAATCCACGGCGTGGGAGCAGTACGGCACCGAATCGGGCAACCCGAAATGCGCCAATTGCATGGTGCACAGCGGATACGAAGCGACGGCCGTGGATCACACGTTCAGTTCGCTGAAGGGCCTCTGGGGAGATATTCGTTCGCGGCTCTCGCCCCGGTATGCCGATGAAGCCGCGCTGTCGATGCTCAACGAGCCAGTCAAACCAGTGCACTCTCCCGCCGGGCTGGTGCAACTGAACGCGCGCACGGAAGAGACCGAGCATGTCGGGGCGTGAAGCTTCGACGCACGCCGACCCCGATCAGCTCGAAGTCGCCGAGGGCGCCGTTCACGAGCAGCTTCAGGGCACGATGTGGCAGACGGCCACCGACGAGCAGCTTCGCGAGGGGCTGGAGAAGGCCTTCGATTATCGCGGCGACGTGACCATCACGACAAAGGACGGCCGCGCGATTGAGGGCTACGTCTTCGACCGCCGTGGCGGAGCGACCCTGGCAGACTCGTTCGTGCGCATCATCCCGAAGAACGAAGGCGGTAAGCTGAGCATCGCCTACTCGGAGATCGCCGGCCTGTCCTTCACCGGCCGCGACACCGCCGCGGGCAAGAGCTGGGAAGCGTGGGTGAAAAAGTACTGGGAGAAGCGCGCCGCTGGCGAGAAAAATATCGAGCTGAAACCCGAAAAACTCGATTAGTCCTGGTACTTTATTAGCGGGAAATTCGGCCGCGTTTTCATACAATATCGGCGTGGGGACGCTTCTCGGCGACGCCTGGCGCCTGGTCCGGGATACCGTCGAAGCGCGCGTACCGGCCGCGCGCGCGCTGCGTGGCCGCGATCCCGCGCTCGGCGGCGATTATCCCGCCGTATTCTGGCTGGCGTGGCTGGCCTCGTCGGCAACCCGCGTTTGCGACCTGGGCGGCCAAGTCAGCGCCGCCGTGCGCCAGCATCGGCGGTACCTGAAAATTCCGGACTCGGTTCAGTGGACGGTGTGCCCGGCCCGCTTTGCCGACGCGGATGCTTCGGATGTGCTGTTCGCCTGCGGCGCATCGCTCGAACGCATGCCGCTGCCGCTGCACCGCCGCCTGCTGCGGCTGGCGCGGAAGCCCGTGCACGTGGTGGTCAACCGCGTCCCGTTTGATGAGCAGGACCCGTTTCAGCGGATTCTCTTTCGCGGCGGCATGGAGCGCGCAGGTTACGAACTGCTGGACGAATGGGACAACGGCCGCGCGGGAGGTTTGGATTTCAGCGGGATGTACTTTCGCCTCGGAAGAACGCAACTAAACGCGCTTCCATCAGCTCGATCCGCCGATGCACGTTATTGACACGCACTTCCACGGTACCGACACGCGCTTCCACGTTATTGACACGCGCTTCGGTTCCGATTGCGAGCCCGTCAAAACGGTCGCACAGCTCGCCGAAGTGACGGTCCAGGTGATCTGAAATTTCCTTCAGCATGCGTTCCACATCTTCGTGGGTCGCGGGTTCGCCCATCGTGTCGATTATGAACCGCTTTCGTCCGGATTTGCTAGCCTGCAGGCAAGCGTAATCCGATGACCTTCGACGACCTCCGCGCCAGTGTCGCGGATAAGAAAGAGCGACTCGACCGCATGCGCCCGCTCCGACCCGAAGCGCTGCGCAACCTCGAGCATTACTACGACATCGAGATTACCTACACCTCGAACGCAATCGAAGGCAATACGCTGACCGCCGTCGAGACCACACTGGTGATCGAGCAGGGCATCACGGTCGCCGGCAAGCCGCTGAAAGATCACCTCGAGGCAATCGACCATTACGACGCAATCCGCTATGTCCGCGAGCTGGCGCGCGAGCCGCGGCCGCTCACCGAAAGCGACATCCGCAGCCTGCACCGCCTGGCCATGCAGCGATCGCGACCGGAGATCGCGGGCCAATATGCCACACTGCCGCGATTCGTGCGCACCGAAACTGGCCGTCACGATTTCCCGTCGCCCGTCGAAGTCCCGGCACTGATGGGCGACCTCGCGGCATTTCTGAAAGCGGCGGCGGACACGCCGGAGACGGCGTTCACCGCGCATCGCCGCCTCGTCGACATCCACCCGTTCAACGACGGCAATGGCCGCACTGCGCGCCTGCTCATGAATCTGGTTCTCATTCGCGGCGGCTATCCTCCTGTCGCAGTCCGCCCGGAAGACCGGCTCGCGTACGTTCAGGCGCTTCAGCAGGCGCAGGCCGGGGCAGGCTTCGAGGCCTTCGAAACGCTGCTCTGGAGCCGGCTCGACGCCGTTCTCGCCGACTACCTCGGCACGCTCTGAATCCGGCTGAAACGGCGCAATTCCCTGTAATTTCAACTGTGTTACGATGCTGGTTTCACAATCCCACCCGGCCCCGCAGGAGGGGGCCTTCCAATGAAGATCTACGACGGATCGGATGTCAGAAATGTCGCGCTGATCGGGCACGGGCATTCCGGGAAGACCACGCTGGCGGCCGGATTGCTCTTCACCACCGGCGCCAGCAACCGGTTGACGCGCGTTGACGAGGGCAACACCGTCACCGACTTCGACGACGAGGAGATCGCTCGCAAGATCACCATCGCCACCGCCCTCGCTTTCGTCGAGTGGAAGAAGAAAAAGATCAACCTGCTCGACACCCCCGGCTTCAACATCTTTATCAACGACACGCACGCCGTCATGGTTGCCGCCGATTCCGCGCTGGTGCTGGTGGACGGCGTCGCCGGCGTCGAGGTGCAAACCGAAAAAACGTGGAGCTTCGCCGACGAGTTCGGCATGCCGCGCGCGGTGGTCATCAATAAACTCGACCGCGAGCGCGCCAGCTTCGAGCGCGCTCTGGAAAGCATCCAGGAGATCTTCGGGCGCACCGCCGTGCCCATCCACCTGCCGATCGGCGCCGAGCGCGATTTCAAAGGCGTGGTGGACATCATCCGCATGAAGGCCTATGCCTACGCGGTCGACGGCGATGGCAAGGGGAAGGAGACGGAGAT
>DASRCB010000185.1:0-7999 GCA_035653295.1 Bryobacteraceae bacterium | reverse complement strand
CGCCGGCGGCACCGTCGTGCACATCACCTCCGGTACCTCGGCTCTCGTGTGCGCGCTGTATCTCGGCAAACGGCTCGGATATCCGGCCGAGCCCATGAAGCCGCACAGCCTGGTGCTCAGCTGCGTGGGCGCCTGCCTGCTGTGGGTCGGCTGGTTCGGATTCAACGCAGGCAGCGCGCTCGCTGCGTCACCGCTGGCCTCGAGCGCATTCGTGGCTACGCATTTCGGCGCCGCGGCCGCCGCCCTCGGCTGGCTGCTGGCCGAATGGATGCGAAACGGCAAGCCCAGCATCCTCGGCGGCATTTCCGGTGCGGTCGCCGGGCTGGTCGCCATCACGCCCGCTTCCGGGTTCGTGCAGCCCTTTCCTGCTCTGCTCATCGGCTTCGCCGCCGGCGTCATCTGCTACTTCATGGTCGCCGCGGTCAAACAAAAACTCGGCTACGACGACACCCTCGACGCCTTCGGCGTGCATGGAATTGGCGGAACGGTCGGGGCCATCCTGACTGGCGTCTTCGCCACGCGCCTCGTCAACGATGGCCTGAAGGATGCCGCCGGCCGGGCGCTTCCCCTCGGCGCCGTCGACGGCAATTGGATGCAGATTCTGAACCAGCTTGCCGGCGTCGCAATCTCCTGGGTTCTTGGAATTGTCGGCTCGTTTGTCATCCTCAAAATCTGCGATGCGCTGGTTGGCGTACGCGTCAATGCCGATCAGGAAACCGAAGGTCTCGATCTGAGCCTGCACGGCGAAGAAGCATATAATCTCGAAGCGTAAGCCATGAAAAAGATCGAAGCCATCATCCAGCCGCACAAGCTCGAAGACGTGAAGAACGCGCTCAAGAACATCGGCGTCGACGGCATGACCATATCCGAGGTCCGCGGGCACGGCCGCCAAAAGGGCCACAAAGAGATCTATCGCGGCATGGAGTATGAAGTCGATCTCCTGCCCAAAACCAAGCTGGAGATGGTAGTCGCGTCGGCGCGCGCTGACGAAATCGTGCAAACCATCCTCACCAGCGCCCGAACCGGCCGCATCGGCGACGGCAAGATCTTCATTTACGACGTTGCCGAAGCCATCCGCATTCGCAATGACGAAAGAGGAGAAGGAGCTCTCTGACTCCCGAAGTACAACCCGTTCCTGCGCTCACGACGGATCCCGATCAGGAACTGCGGCGCCGTTCCGATTCCGTGGATCAGACCGTCCTCGCGGCCTTCGCGCGCTACCGTCCCGACGCCACCCTCGCAGCCGTAGGCGGTTACGGGCGGCGTGAGTTATTCCCCTATTCCGATGTTGACCTGTTGCTGCTCACCGATAGCGCCGATCCGCCAAAAGCGCAGCGCGAAACCATAGCCGAATTTCTCAAGGCCTTGTGGGACCAGGGCCTGCGCGTCAGCCAATCGGTGCGAACGCCTCAGGACTGCGGGCGCATTCATCAGGGCAATCTCGAACTGACGATCAGCCTCCTCGATCACCGCTACCTTTGCGGCGATCGCACGCGCTACGAAGCGTTGTCGGGCTTCTTTTCGAAGCTCGTGCATGATCAGGGTCAGACCATCGCCGACGATCTGACCAAATCCGCGCGCGCCCGCCACTCCAAGTACGGCGACACCATCTATCACCTCGAGCCCAGCGTTAAGGAACACCCCGGCGCTCTGCGTGATCTCCATGTTCTCCACTGGCTGGGCCGCCTGAAGCAGCCGGCCGCCGAGAATCTGGAGCCGGCTCGCCGATTCCTGTGCGCCGTCCGCATCTTTCTCCATCAGCTCGCCGGCCGCGACAATAACGGCCTGACCTTCGATGCTCAGGAACTGCTTTCAACCGAGCCGGCCGGCTGGATGCGCGAGTATTATCGCAATGCGCGCGCCATTTACAATGCCGCGCTTCGCGCCATGGACGGGGCTGAACGCCGCGACGCCGGGCTCACCGCTCAGTTTCGTGAATGGCGTTCCCGCCTGTCGAATGCCGAGTTTACCGTATCGCGCGAGCGGGTCCTGCTCCGGGAACCGCAGAAACTCGCGTCCGACCCGTCGCTGGTTCTGCGCCTCGCCACCTTTGTCGCACGCCACGATCTCAGGCTTGGGCGCGATACCGAGGAGCGGGTTCGCGCCGCGATGCCGGGGCCGAAGCTTGCGGCCGAGGGGAATATCTGGCCGCCACTGAAGGAACTCCTGCGCATGCCCCACGCCTCGCGCGGCCTTCGCGCCCTGCAGGCCACGGGAGTGCTGGGCGATCTGATCCCCGAATGGAGCCGCATCGATTGCCTCGTCACGCGCGATTTCTATCATCGCTATACGGTCGATGAACACACTCTCCTCGCCATCGAAAGCCTGGAGTCGCTCGCCTCCGCGAAAGAGGGTTTGACCAGGCGCTTCGCTGAGCTGCTCGCCGAAGTCGACCGCCCCGAACTGCTGCGCCTCGCGCTGCTCCTGCACGACATCGGCAAAGGCGGCGGAACGGGATCGCATACCGCCGAGTCCGTGCGCTTCGCCGCCGACGTGATGCAGCGGCTCGGAGTCCCGCAGCCCAGTCAGGCGACGGTGAACTTTCTGATCGAGCACCACCTCGACCTCAGTTCCGTAATGAACTCCCGCGACCTGAGTGACGCCATCACCGCGGAACACGTGGCGCGATCCACGGGCACGGTGGAACGGCTCAAGCTGCTCACGCTCCTCACCTGGGCCGATATCAGTGCGGTGAATCCGACCGCCCTCAGCCCGTGGCGCCAGGAGCAGTTATGGCGCACTTATCTTGCGGGGTACCAGGAACTAACCCGCGAACTCGCCACTGCGCGCATCGACGCGCCGGACGGTCCCCCTGAGATGGCCACATTTCTCAGAGGCCTGCCCGTTCGCTATCTGCGCACCCATTCCGACGACGAGATTCGCGCGCATTTCGACCTCTGGCAGCTCAGCCGCGGAGCGGGCGCCACGGGTATCGATGTGCGCAAAGGCGATGGCGCCTGGCAGATGGCGGTAGTGACGCGCGACAAACCCTTCCTGCTGGCCTCGATTTCCGGCGCCATCGCCAGCTTTGGGTTGAACATCCTCAAGGCGGAAGCGTTCTCCAACGCCGAGCACGATATCGTCGACACCTTCGCTTTCGCTGATCCGCACCGGACCCTGGAGCTGAATCCCTCCGAAGTGGACCGCCTGCGCGATACCGTGGTGCGCGTGGTCACCGGCAAGCTCGACGTCCGCAAGCTGCTCGCCGGCCGCCGCCGCCCACACCCGCCAACCGACGCCGCGCGCGTGACTCCCGCGGTCACCTTCAACGACAACGCCTCGCCCACGGCCACTCTGATCGAGGTGCTGGCCCAGGATCGCCCCGGCCTGCTGTACGACCTCACCTCAACACTGTCCGGCGCGGGGCTCAATATCGAGGTTCTGCTCATCGATACCGAAGCGCATAAAGCGCTCGACGTGTTCTACGTGACTCACAACGGCGCGAAGCTCACGCCCGAGCTGGAGAAGCCGTTACAGGAAAAGCTGCTCGCCGCCTGTCAGTGATCTTCAGCCGGCCGCGCGGTCGATCTGCACCAGTGTGCTGGCCGGCTCCGGCTTCCATCGCGAGGGCTGGGGCCGCTTTGCCGTGAACCGGTTCACCATGCGCCCAGCCGCCATTGACCCGCGAACCAGATGGCGAACCCGCAGCGGGCCGAGAGCGCGCAAACGGCCGACATAATGCAGCCCCGCGCTGATCGAGCATCCGCACTGATCGCAATCGGGATCACCGCCAAAAACACAGGGCTCCACTTTTGTTTCGAAGTCGGCGGAGTAATTCATGGACATGCGCGAAAAGATGCACTCGCTCGGGCTTTCCGGCGGATTCAGGAATGCGCGCGCCATGCCCTCGGGCAGCAGCAGCTTCGGGTACCGCCGCGCGAGCGCAGGCAACTGCTCCACAAGCGCACGGCGATGCTCCGGTAACAGCATCTCCGGCGACTTCTCGTTCCGTTGCGGCGTGTAAATGCTGAACCAGATGCGATTGACCTCCGGGCGCCCGCTCCAGAAGGACAGGAACGCGTCCAGATATCGCGGCGTCTCCATATGAGCGCGCACGATGGTGCAATGCACGTTCACTCGCCGGCCCGCGATATTGCCAAGGATGCGTTCGTACGTTGCCGGCTTACGGCGCTCGTCGTGGTGCATGGGCAGCCCGTCAATCGATACGGCGACTGTGACTCGCGGCAGCGCCGTCCACTCCGCGGGGATGGGGATGACAGCGCTCGTCACAACCATGCTGAACGTGCCGCGGCTGCTGAGAACAGGAAGGATGCGGCTCAGTTCGCGATGACGGATGAGCGGCTCGCCGCCAACCAGCGATACGTGAACCGGA
Organism: Bryobacteraceae bacterium; assembly: GCA_035653295.1. GTDB lineage: Bacteria > Acidobacteriota > Terriglobia > Bryobacterales > Bryobacteraceae > DASRCB01. The sequence continues at coordinate 3,666 of DASRCB010000185.1, read as the reverse complement.
TCGTGGCTTTCCACCAAATCCAGAACGCCACGCACGAGCGCGTCTCCGCGCAGGTCAGAGAGATCCTTCAGGCGCGCCCCGTCGCCGAGGTGCGAATCGCCATAGGCATAGCATCCGGGACAGCTGAGTGGGCACTCGCGGGTGATCTCGATCGACAGGAGTGGAGTCTTACCGGACAGTATCTTGCCCCACGAGCGCACGAAGTCGGCTGTATGCATTCCGACTATAGGATGCGCACACGTTCACCTCACTGGCAAGCCACGAGCCGTGTCACCGTGAGTAATGAAGAACGGTTCAGTGCAAACCCGGCCACACACCTTCGTCGACGAAGTGGGAATCGGCGTTCGAGTTGTCGATTGCCCGCAGATACATATGGTCGGCGCCCGTGAACGTTCCCAGAAAGTCAATGGCCACCGTTACGATCAGATTCGTGTCCAGGTGGCTCACCGAGATCCCGCTGGCTGCGATGCTGCACCGGCTGTTCGCCGCCGTTCCGGATCCGCCGGGCGTCAGCCCAGGAAGGCTCGACACGCCGTTGTCCGCCCGGAGGTAGAGAACGTTGACCGCCGGCACGTAATACATGTAGCAGCCGTTCGCCGTCGATAAAGACCCGTTCAGCAACGCGTACACAGACGCAAGGTCGTTCCACCCGTTCGGATCGGCGTAGGTGAACGTGAACGTATGCGGGTTGGCCGTTCCTGAGGCCGGAGCGGCCGAGATCGCAGTCGGCGCCTGATTCGCCGCGCCCGACCATGTCCCGCGGCCGGACCACTTCGAATCCGTGCCGGAGTTGTCGATGGCCCGCACATAAACATGCTTCAGACCCGTGAAACTGGATTTGAAGCTGACCGCCACTGTCAGAGTCAGATTGTTGCCCGAGTGTCCCACCGAAACGCTCGTCGCGCTGATGCTGCACTGGCTGTTGCTGCCGGTTCCGCCGCCGCCGGGTATCTGCGCCAGCACATTCGTGGCGCCATCGTCCCCTCGCAGATAAAAGTAGTTGGTGGCCGGCACGTAATACATGTAGCAACCGTTGACCGTGCTGGCCACGGTACTGTTGAACAAGGCGTATACAGAACCGAGGTCAGTCCACCCGTTCGGGTCCGAGTAGGTGAACGTGAACGATTGCGGACTGCCTGTTCCCGAGCTGGGCGAAACCGACACGGTTGCCGGCGCCTGATTCGCCGCCGCGGACCACGTCCCTCTGGCGACAAATCCGCTGCTTGCGCTGTGCTGGTCTATTGCCCGCAGGTAAACGGTCTTGCGGCCGGTAAACGTGGCGTTGAAATTGATGCCCACCGTCAGGGTGAGATTGTTGCCGGAGTGTCCCACTGAGACGCCCGAAGCGGCGATGCTGCACTGGCTGTTGCTGTCGGTCCCCGCTCCACCGGGCGTGAGCGCGGAGAGGTTCGTGCTGCCGTCGTCCGCCTTCAGGTAGAAGGTGTTCGAAGCCGGAAGGTAGTAGAAATAACACGCATTCTGGCCAGTTGCCACCGTGCTGTTGAAGACCACGTAAACGGAACTCAGATCGCCCCAGCCGTTGGGGTCGGAGTACGTGAAGGTGAACGACTGCGGGTTGCCGGTTCCGGAACTCGGCGCTACCGACACGGCGGTTGGAGGCTGATTCGCGGAAGTGATCGTGGTCGGGTCGGTGGCGACATCGTTGTTCTTTACCAGTTCGTTCCCGCCCCAAACGCTCGTTAGGTTCGTGACGGACCCCGATGCGTTCGCCGCCACGTTTACCGTCAGGGTTATGTTCGGGTAGCTCAGTCCGGCGCCAAGACCGTCCGTTCGCGTGCATGTAAGCGTGCCGAGAGTGCAGGTCCAGCCCGTGCCGGATATCGCCGTCGCCGTCAGGCCCGTGGGCAGGGCATCCGTCACCTGGACTGTGCCGCTGGTGGTTGCGGAACCGCTGTTTGTGACAGTGATCGTGTACTGCGCCTCGGTTTGTCCCTGGCTGAAGTTCCCGCTGTGATGCTTCGAGATGGTGAGGTCGGGCGCGTTCGGCTCGAGCACCTTGAACATCCCGCTCGCCTGCACGCTGCATGCTCCTGTCGAATTCACGATGTCGACGCGGACTCCACCTGCGGACGCGATCGCCGAGTTCGGCGCCTGAACCGTGAGCTGCGAGGAATTAACGAACGTGTTCGGGACGTAGCTGCCGTTCAGAAACACATACGTCGTATTCGCGTCGCTCGTGAACCCGCTGCCGTTGATCGTCAGGGTTTGCGGACCGGTGTTGGCGATCATCGTCGCAGGGCTCAGGCTACTGATCGAGAGTGGCGAAGCGACCACGTTGAAGTTGGCCGTCAGCAGAACCTCATCGCTGGCGTTCACCGAAAGAGGATTTGTCGTCGTGCTGTTGTCGCCCGACCAGCCCGTAAACTGGAAGCCGGATCCCGGGGCGGCCGTAAAGTTCTGTGGTGTGCCGTGGGTCAGGAACGTGTCGGTCGGCGACACCGTCCCGGCGCACGCGGGGCCGTTCGTGTAACCGAGGGCGCGGTAGGACCCGTTGAACAGCGCGGTGTAAGTCGCGGTTCCGCTGGCGGGGGCCGAGACGTTCAGTGTCGATTCCGCATGTCCGGACCAGCCGGTGAACGCGTAACTGACGTTGGTGGTGACCGGCGACTGTGGCGAGGGCGCGGCGAGAGTATGGGAACTGCCCGCCGTCCATGTCGCGTCGAATGCCGGACTGAATGCTTCGGGACTGTAAACCCCGTTGCCGTCAACCGTTAGCTGCCCGGGCGGAAACAGAAGGGGCAGGCTGGCCTTCACGATCGTCACGGGACTCGTGGTGAAGTATGCCGTCACGTTTGCCGGAAAGTAGAGCAGAAGGTGCTTCGGGTTCTCCGCGTCGCCCTGAAACAGGTCTTCGGGTCCGCCGCCGCCCCAGCGATAGAAGTTGTTGCTTCCGACCGGCTGCGGCGTCATGGTGACCACCTGGCGGTCGGGATAATACTGGCCTGCCGCACCCGAATACGTTGAAGGTGACGGACTCAGCTGCACCGTCCCGCTGGCCGCCGGAGACACGGCAACGCTGAAAAGCTGCTGCAGAATGAAATGCGCAGTGTAAACCGTTACGGCCGGCGAAGACGATGGCGTGGTGAAGAACCCGTTCCCCGGAGCGACCGTGATGTCGTGCCCTGAGGTCTGCCCGTCGCTCCAGCGGCCGAACGTGTACACCTGGCTGGCGATGGTCTGCGCCCCGGATGGAACGTCGATGTGGTGCGTCGAGTTCATCGCCCAGGCAAAGGTGCAGGGTGTCGTGCAGGGGCTGCCATCGACCGTAACCGACGCGCCCGAAGGATTGCCCTCGATGGTTATGGCGGTTGGAGTGGCGCCGTACAGACGTCGGATCGTGTCCACGTCCTCGCTGGTGTATGAAGGCGCGGCGGAAAGCGGGATTCCCGGTGGAATGGACTCGATAGTGGGCAACCCGTTCTTCGAAAACCCATACGGGTTGTAATGCATGATCGAGTTGTAATCGTAGCCGCCGTTGTCCTGCTCGTCGACTGAGACCTTATCGAAATTCGCCTGCCACGGCTTGTCGATATTGGCGTACTGGACGGTGACGAACGAATCGCGATCGGTCCGTGACTGCTCATGCCACAGGCCAACCGTATGCCCCATCTCGTGCAGGATTGTGACCACGGCGCAGTTGATGGC
>DASRCB010000184.1:0-4617 GCA_035653295.1 Bryobacteraceae bacterium | reverse complement strand
ATGGCAGAACTCCGGTTAACGCGCATCGCCATCAACGGCTATCGCTGTTTCCGGGAGTTTTCGGCCGAACTGGCGCCTCTGACCGTTATTGTTGGAGCGAACGGTTCCGGTAAGAGCAGCCTCTTCGAGTTCATTACATTTCTGAAGGCCGGCGCCGAAGGGCCGTTGCCGCCAGAGATCGTCCCTGGGACGGCAGGGATGCAGATCTTTCACGATGCGGAATCCCCTGCACTCGATTGGGAGCTTGCTTTTACGCATGACAACGGCAGTCTTATCTATCGCGGGCAGCTTCTTGGACCGCGCGGCTCCGTCTCGATTCCGAGCGAGGAACTGAGGTTGGAGGCGCCGGGCGTTCGGCAGCCGGTGTTGAGCGTTGACGGCGTTCGTGGCACGTTCAGCGACAAGCCGCTTTCGACCCGCGAAGGCACACTCAACCGGCCAAGAGCGAACCAACTTGTGATCAGCTCTGAATTGGCTGCGGAGTCCGCAGGAACGGCCGGCAGCCTGCGCATGTTTCTGCTGTCATCCGATGTTTTCCTCTCCGCGCCGACTGCGCGGGGTTTGGCCCGGCCCGTTTCCATCGAGCAGGATGCCGTTCTGGATCCGCGGTTTACGAATTTGGCCGCCGTTCTGCTGCTGATTCAGACTGAATTCCCGGCGGCCTTCGACTCCATCCAGCGCGACTTATCATTACTGATTCCGGGGTTGAAGCGTGCAACCGTAAAGCCTCGTGGCGGTCCGGGAGAGGCGATGGCGTACCTGACCATCGGCAGAATTGAGTCCAGTCTTGGCGACCTTTCCGATGGACAGCTTCGGATGCTGTGTTGGGTGACTTTATGTAATCTGCCAACACCCGCGCCGCTCATTTGCATCGACGAGCCGGATCAGGGAATCCATCCGCGTGCTCTCGCGATCCTCGCCGCGATGTTCCGCAGGGCCTCTGGACGCAGCCAGTTCGTTATCACGACTCACAATTCTTATTTCCTGAAGCAGTTCGACTATCGAAACGAGATTGCAGTGATGCGGCTGGAGGCAGGGCGATCTGTATTCGTCCGAACACGCGACTCAGCCGCATTGGTCGCCAATCTGGAAGAATTCGGAAGCGACGAAATCGAACGCATGCACCACACACAGGAGCTTGACGCTCTCGCTTGAAGGTCATCATCTATGTCGAGGGCCCCTCGGATGCGAGTGGCCTGCGAGAACTCTTTCGTGACCTGACTGCCGCCAAAGAAGAGCAGGGCGTCAGAATCTCGTTCGTGCCTGCGCACGACGGTGAGGGCGATCACCAGAACTGGTTGTTGACCCACGCCCTGAAAAAAGCCGTAAACATTCTCAGAAACGATCCGCAGTCCAGGGTGGCCGTGGCGCCGGATCTCACGCCTCCGAACAGAGTGTTTCCCCATGGAACCGCCGACGAACTGGTCTCGGGTGTCCAGGAGAGATTCCAGAGAGAACTCAAGAATCGTGACGCAGATCCCCGACTGCAGGAGCGCTTCGCTGTTTTCTGTTTTCAATTCGAATTCGAGGTTCTGCTTCTCGCAGCGGAGGACGCCCTCCGCGCTCATCTGCAGTCTCAGGATCTCAAGTGCGCGTGGACGCGGCCTGTCGAGCAACAGAACCACGGGCGACCGCCGAGGGACGTCATCCAGGAGCTGTTCCGGGCTCACGGCGCTCCGTATGATCGCGTTCTCACGCCTGCCCAGGTTCTCCGTATTGCCTCCATCGCCGACCTCCGGAAGGCTTGTCCCCAGTGCTTCGCTCCGTTCGTCGATTTTCTCGAGAACGCCTGACTACTCCAGCCTCTTCAACTCGCCCAGCATCGTCGGGACCAGTTCACTCACCGTCGGGTGAATGTGCACGGCGCGCTGCAGCGTCGTGTACGGCGCTTTCGCGTACATGGTGTCCAGAATGCAATGGATCACCTCGTCGCCCTCGACGCCGAGGATTGCCGCGCCGAGAATCCGCTTCGTCTCCGCGTCCACCAGCACCTTCATGAACCCCTGTGTTTCGCCCTTCTCCACCGCGCGTCCCACCCGGGTCATCTCGCGTTTGCCGATCAGGGCGGGGCGGCCGGAGCGGCGCACTTCCGCTTCGGTCATGCCGCACCGGCCCAGCGGCGGGTCGATATACAGGTTATAGGCCGTGATGCGGTCGGTCACCAGCCTGTGTTCGCCATCAAGAAGGTTCGCGGCCACGATTTCGTAGTCGTTGTATGAGGTGTGCGTGAAGGCGCCTTTGCCATTGCAGTCGCCCAGCGCCCAGACCCCCGGCGCGCTCGTCCGCAGCTCATCATCCACGACGATGTAGCCGCGCTGGTCCGTTTCGACGCCGGCCTCCTTCAGTCCGAGGTCGTCCGTGTTGGGCCGCCGGCCGACCGCGAGCAGCACGTGCGAGCCGACGACCTCGCGATCGCCCGACATACAGTCCACACGCGCCGCTGTGTCGTCCCCGCGTCGCTCGAACGCAATGCATTCGGCATTAACGCGCACGTTGATTCCCTCGCCCTCCAGGATGCCGCGGACCGCATCCGAAATATCTTCATCCTCGTGTCCCACCAGCCGCGGCCCCTTCTCGATGATCGTCACCTCGCTGCCGAACCGGCGGAACATCTGTCCGAACTCCAGGCCGACATAGCTGCCGCCGACCACGATCAGATGCCGGGGCAGGAAGTCCACCTGCATCATGGAGCTGTTGGTGAGGTAGGGAATCCGGTCGACACCGGGCATCGCGGGGATGACCGCGCGGCCGCCGACGTTGATAAAGATCTTATCCGCCGCGAGCCGCTCCGCGCCCACCCGAACCTCGTGCGGCGACTCGAACCGCGCCTGCCCCTGATAAACCGTCCCGTTGCTCAGCCCCCGCATCCAGCTTTCAACGCCGGTTCGCGAGCTGCCCGAGATCTGGTCCTTCCGGGCCTTCACCGACTTCATATCCATCGACACTGGCCCATCGATGACAACCCCGTAGTCCCGGCCGCGTCTGGCGACATGGGCCGCCCGCGCGCTGGCCACCATCGCCTTGGTCGGGATGCAGCCGGTATTTACGCACGTGCCTCCAAAGAGCTTCCGCTCGATAATCGCCACTCGCATTCCGGCCCCGGCGAGCCGGGCCGCGAGCGAGGGTCCGGCCTGGCCGGTCCCGATCACCACAGCGTCAAAGGTTGTAACCGACATCACAAAAACCGCGTATCCCTACCACTTTCCAGGGTGAAGGGCCTATTTTTTTCCGCCAAACTCCTATTCCCCTTAGAGGAATTTGTCGATTCTCGCACTAGGACACAGGCCGCAGCGACGTCGGGCGAGGCATCGGAACGGCGGCGGCTTCCAACGGAAAGGCAGAACCAATGTACCTTAGACCGCTTTCGAGCGTATTCTCCTCCGATCTGGCCATCGATCTGGGCACCGCGAACACGCTGGTCTATGCCAGCCGCCACGGCATCATTCTCGATGAGCCCTCTATTGTGGCGGTGAACAAGAACAGCGGCGCGATCGAAGCCGTGGGCTCCGACGCCAAGCGCATGCTGGGGCGCACCCCGGAGAGCATTACCGCCATCCGGCCCATGCGCGACGGAGTGCTGGCCGATTTCAAGGCCGGCGAAAAGATGCTGGATTATTTCATCACCCGCGCTCACGGGCGTAAGTTCCTGGTCCGGCCGCGCGTCGTCGTCGGCGTCCCGAGCGAAATTACCGAAGTCGAAAAGCGGGCAGTCATCGAGTCGGCCATGCGCGGGCGCGCCCGCGAAGTGCACCTGGTCAATCAGGCGCTGGTGGCGGCCTTCGGCGCCGGTCTTCCGGTTACCGAACCCGGCGGCAACATGGTCGTTGACATCGGCGGCGGCACCACGGACATCGCGGTGATCTCGCTCAGCGGCATCGTATCCTCACGGTCGGTGCGCGTGGCCGGCAACGTTATGGACGAGGCGATTCGCGCCTATGTCCGCGCCGAGCACAACCTGCTCATTGGCGAGAGCACGGCGGAAGCAGTGAAGCTGGGCATCGGCTCGGCGGCCCCCCTCGCGCAGCCGATCGCCATGGAAGTGCGCGGCCGCGATCTGACCCGCGGCGTTCCCAAGTCGCTGACCATCTCCGACCACGAGATTCGCACTGCGCTGGACGCCAGTGTTTCGGCCATCGTCACCGCAATTCGCCAGACCCTCGAGACCACACCGCCCGAATTGAGCGCGGACATCAGCGATCGCGGCATCGTGCTCACCGGCGGCGGAGCGCTGCTGCGCAATCTCGACCGGCGCATCAGCAACGAAACCGGACTGTGCGTGTCCATCGCCGAAGATCCGCTGACCAGCGTGGTCATGGGCATCGGAAAGCTGCTGGACGACTTCAATCTGCTGCGAAAAGCGGCCCTGAATTAGTCCGGTCACGCGACATCGTCCGAACGGAATCAACGACTTCCATACCCAGCCCATTTCGGCTTTGCGAAGATCGTAATGCGAAGGCTGGCCAGGCTGAGCAGATGGTTCGATTCGTTGTTCGTTGCGTAGTTTGCAACCGCTGGGCGTCTTAATCGGCGCTAAACGGGGCTCCTCTCCGGATCGGTACCGCAAGGGATAACGATGCGCATCCAATTAAACGACGAGGACAGCGTACAGGCAGTGAG
>DASRCB010000183.1:0-14725 GCA_035653295.1 Bryobacteraceae bacterium | reverse complement strand
CGGGTTCGCCTCCTCCGGATCCTGCTGACGGAGCCGCTGCACCTTGCCTTCGATGCCCAGGAGCTTCTGCACATGATGGCCGATCTCGTGGGCGATGACGTAAGCCTGTGCGAACTCGCCAGGCGCCCCGAAACGCTCTCGCAGTTCATCATAGAAACCGAGGTCGAGGTAGACCTTTTCGTCGGCGGGGCAGTAGAACGGGCCGGTGGCGGTCTGCGCCATGCCGCAGGCTGAGGGGTACGAGTCGCGGTACAGGACCAGCTTGGCGTGATGATAAGGCACGCCGGTCTGGTCAGGCAGCAGGCGGTCCCACGTTTTCTGCACGTCATCCAGGACGAAGGAGACGAACTGCGCCTCGCGGTCGTTGGCGGCCGGCGTGGAGCGATAGGCCGAGCGCGTGGTTGTGGCCGCCGGCCCGCCGGTGACGAAGCGGAAGAGATTGGTTCGGAAGATCAGGCTCAGGACCAGGAGGATGATGGTCCCGCCGATGCCGAGGTGGGGGCCGTAGCCGCCGAAGCCGAATCCTCCGCCGCCGCTCGAGTCCCGCTCGTCGTCGATGTCACTGCTCATTCCTCCGGGTGTCCAGCGCATAGTTAGTGGACGCTGAAGCCGATATTCATGGCGCCAATGTATTTGTCGGCGCCTCCGTAATAGCCGGTGGCGCCGAATTGGGTCGCAACTCCTAAATGGGCGGCGGACATCCCTGCGATTCCTTCCAGGAAGATAACATTCGGCACCTGGCCGACCCGCTCCCATTCGAGCGTCGGGAGGATGAACGGCTTGTCGGCGCGCTCCAGAACGCGGCGTGGGTCCCTGGCATCGAACAGCACCCAGCCCGGACCGTAAACAAGCTTGTCATCCGCACCGTTATACAGCAGCAGGATGCCTGCACCGGTCATGATCGGCGGGGGACCGGGCTCCATCACGCGCGAGTCGAACGCGCCGGGGCGGCGGTCGAGCACGGGTTTGCTCGTTGCGTCCGACCAGTGCAGCAGGTCTGTGGAATTGGCGAGGCCCATGTAATCGCGATCCTGGCCATCGGAGTCATGCTTCGTGCCGAGGTAGTACATCCACCACTTGCCGTCGATCTGCCGCGGCACTATGGCGCCCGACTTGGTCCACTTCTCGTTCCACGAGCCTTTGTACGCGGGCAGGATCACGCCCCTGCGATCCCAGTGCTTCAGATCTTTCGAGGTTGCCAGGCAAAGCTGCGCGTCCCGGGTGTTGTACCCGGTGTAGGTGAGGTACCAGAGATCTCCGATGCGCACGAGGCGGGGGTCTTCCACGCCGCCGTCCTTTTCATAAGCGGTTTCGGGAGACAGCACCGGTTGGGGCGCGACAGTGAAGTGCTGTCCGTCGGCGGATTCGGCGTAGCCGATACGCGACGTGCCGTGCGCGTCCTGGGCGCGAAACAGCAGGATGGTTCGGCCGTTGACGATAGCCGCGGCCGGATTGAACACGCCCGCGGACATCCACGGCTGCGAGCCAGGTTTCAACACCGGTGTATCGCTCATCCGTTGGGCACTAATTGAAACCTGCGCGGCAGCGACACCCGTCGAAAGCAACACCATGAAAATCAGCACCCGGTCCATAAGTCCAGGATGCTATTATCTTCTGAAAACAGCAATGCGCAGTACAGCAGTTCTTGTGCCGTTCGCCGTATCCGGCCTGTTTGTGTTCGCTCAGGACGCGGTAAACCAGCCGACAACGAAGGTTCCCCTGGTAGTCAGCTCCGGCGTCCCGATCCGGCTCTACCTGACGAAGCGTCTCAGCAAGCGCGAGAATGAGCCGGTGCAGGCGAAAGTGCTCGAGCCGGTTTTCGCCTTCGACCGCGCGGTGATTCCGGCCGGCAGCCAGGTGCTGGGCCACGTCGCGCGTCTCGAGCCGGTGTCGAAGACACGGCGCGTTTCGGCAGTGCTCAACGGCGACTTCACGCCCCTGCACAGGGCCGAGGTCGAATTCGACACGCTGGTCCTGCCGGATGGCCGGCGCATCCCACTGAAGACCGCGGAAACAACCGGCCTGTCCACCATCGCGACCCTGAATCCGCCGAAAAAGAAGAAGACGACCACCGGCGTTCTGGGCATTGGCAGGCAGCAGGCGACGGACGCGATCAATCGCAGTATCAACAGCCGCACTCGCGGCGTCGCCGACGTGGTGCGCGGTCCGGACAAGAAGGAGCACCTCGAGGAACTGCTGGTGGCGAAGCTGCCGTGGCATCCGCAATGGATTCGCAAAGGGACGCGTTTCGACGCCGAACTGCGCGCGCCGCTGAACTTCGGCGTGGCGGAGGTCAGGACCGAAAGTCTCCGCCTGCTGGGCACGCAACCGCCGCCGGACAGCATCGTGCACGCGCGCTTAGTGACGCCCCTGGATTCGGGGACGTCGAAGCCGGGTGAGCGCGTGGAGGCGGTCATTTCGGAGCCCCTCTTCACGGCCGATCGAAAGCTGATTCTGCCCGAGGGCGCCCGGCTGGTTGGCGCGGTCACGATTGCAGAGCACGCGAAGTTCTTTCATCGCGGCGGCAGGCTGCGGTTCAACTTCAAGGACCTGCAGATGCCGCCGGGAGTGGCGCCCGCCGCGCCCGCTGTAACCACTCTGGCCTCGGCTCCCGGAGGGCCGAAAAGTACTCTGGCGACGCTGAGCGCCGCCGAGCAGGGCGGGCCGAACTCGATCAAGGTGGATGACGAAGGCGGGGTGAAGGCTACCGAATCGAAGACGCGCCTGCTGGCGCCAGCAATCGCCGCGCTGATCGCGACGAAGTCGATGGACAACGATGCGGGTAAGGCGAACGCTGCCCAGGATGGGAACCCGGGCGGCCGCACTCTCGGTGGAGCTTCGGGACTCGGGCTGCTGGGCATGGGCGCGGCGCAGATTTCGCCCACCATCGGCAGCGCGCTGGGGATGTACGGACTGGCCTGGTCGGTTTACACCAATGTCGTTGCGCGAGGCAGCGAGGTGACGTTCGGAAACAATGCCGCGGTGGACATTCGTTTCGGAGCGCGCCCGCAGGCGCCGCCGGCGGCCAAATTCGTGGCTAGTGCGGCTAGCTCGTCGAAGTGATGGTCCCGGCCGCCCGGATATCGATCTGCACCTGATCGCCGACGCGCAGGAACAGAGTACTCGGGTTCTTCAGGCCCCATTTCACATACGGCACATTGAATCGCGTGGCTACGGTCACCTGCTGATTCGCGGCATGAACCTGCACCGGGATGGTGAGTTCGTGCGCGGACCCGTGCAGGTTGAAGGTTCCGTGCACCTGCACCTGGGAGTCGCCGTCGAGGGTTACCTTGCCGTCGACGCGATCGGGCGTGAAGGTGATCTCGGTGAATTTCGAGCTCTCGAGGATATTGCGGTGCATGCGGCCATCGCGCGCTTTGCTGCCGCTGTCGCCGCTGGCGGCGTCGACAACGAGGCGTCCGGTTGCCTTGCCCGTGGCGGGGTCGAACTGAATGTCGCCCGTCTTCAGATGGAAGATGCCGTGGACCGTGTGCAGGACATCGGAGAGGGTGAAGTTGACTTCCGTGTGCGCGGGGTCGAAGTGCACGGCGATGTTATCGGCGAACGCGGGGGTAAGGGTGGCGACCAGCAGGGCGATGGGGAGCCAGGCCCGGCGTTCGCCTGCCCCCCAAAAACCTGCGATTGCTGAGCGCGTGGGATTCGTGTTCATGAGCCGGTGATGAGGCGCCAGCCGAGCGTGGCGGCGGTTGCGCCGAATTGCGGAAGCGGCAGCTCGCCGACGTGCATGGCCAGCAGGCGCTCGAAAATATAGGGATTGCGCGACAGCACGCGCAGGGCGCGGCCGCGGAGATACGGAAGCCGGTCCAGCAGCAGCATGAAATCGGCCATGAACGCCGGGCGGCGCGCAAGGCGGCGATGCTCGGCCTGGTAAAGGCGAAGATCGCCCGCTTCGAGCGCGTCGGCGAGCGCCACAGCCTGACGAAATGCCAGGCACAGCCCCTCGCCGGTAATGGCATCCACCGATCCGGATGCGTCGCCGATCAGCGCCACGCGTCCTCGTGTCACCGCTCGCAAACGCCGCGTCGATGTGACCGCGCCGCGTTCCGCGCTGGCGATCGGCGCCCCGGCCAGCCGCCCCACCACATCGGGAAGGGAGGCGAGCGCACGGTCAAGGCGCAGGTGAGGATCGCGCGACATCAGCGCCACGCAAACCGTGTCGGATGCAACCGGCGTAATGTATATCTGAAAACCGTCGCCCCACCACATTTCCATGCAGGACGTCCACGGCCTGAGGTGGTAATGCCGGCGAAACGCGTATCGATGCGATACGCGCGATGCGGCCTCGAGCCCCGCCCACTGCCGCACGCGGGAACGGCTGCCGTCCGCGCCGACTACCCAGCGGGCTCCCAGTGTTGCCTCAGCGTCGATGCCGCGCACCGGAGTTCCCCAGAGCAACCGAACGCCACAGCGCTCGGCCTGTTCGACCAGTATCGCGTGCAGCGTCGTGCGGCGGACCCCGAGTCCGTGGCCGTGCGGGAAGCTGCCGTCGACGGCAACTCCCGGGGCAGCGAAGCGGATCCCGCGAAACGGGTGCGATCCCTCCTGGGGAATCGAGAGCCCGAGCGCGCCGAGAGAGCTCAGGCCATCGGGCATCAGGCCCTCGCCGCAGGCCTTGTCGATGGGCGGCCGCATGCCGTCGGCAACGGTCACCTCGAAGCCTTTGCGGCGGGCCGCGATCGCCGCGGCGAGTCCGGCGGGTCCGCCGCCGGCGATAAACACGTCAGTCTTTCTGTTCACCATTACCAGCGCAGTAAAACCAGTTCGGAGCAGAAGCCGGGGCCCATGGCCGCCAGCACGCTCCATGTGCCCGGAGCAGGCCTGCGCCGGGACATGATTTCTTCCAGCACGCACAGCACGGAGGCGGACGAGAGATTGCCGGTCCTGCGCAGGCAATCCCAGGAAGCGGCCAGCGCGGTGCGATCGACCTGCAGCGCGTCCTGTGTGGCTTCCAGCACTTTCGGACCGCCGGTGTGCAGGACCCAGCAGCCGATATCGGCGCGCGTCAGCCCGAAGTCAGTCAGAAACTCGTCGACGTCGTGGCGCAGATGGCCGCGCACCACGTCCGGGACTTCCGGCGTGAGGACGATCCGGAATCCCTTCTCGGAGATGTCCCAGCCCATCACTTCTTCGGTGTCGGGGTAAAACACGGAGCGCGTGCCGACGATCTCGGGCCCGGGAAGATCACAATCGTCGCCGGCCACCAGAGCGGCCGCGCCGCCATCGCCGAACAGTCCCGACGAGATCAGGTTGGCTATGGACAAATCGTCTTTTTGAATCGTGAGCGAGCAGATCTCCACGGCGAGCACCACCGCAATCTGATCGGGGTACGCGCGAACGTAGTCCGCTGCTCGCGTGATTCCGGCCGCGCCCCCAACACAGCCCAGCCCGAAGATCGGCGTGCGGCGGATGTCCGGCGGCATTTTCATGCGGTTGATCAGCCGCGCATCGATGGAAGGGCTGCACACGCCGGTGATGGATGTGAACAGGAGCGCGCCGAGATCGCCTGGATGCAGGCCGGCGCGCGTGAGGGCGCGGCAGATGGCCTGCTGCCCGAGTTCTTCGGCGGCCTCGATCCATTCGTTATTCGCCTCGCCCCAGCCGCCGAGTTGCAGGTATCGCTCGAGCGGAAGGGCGAGAAATCGGCCGTCCACGCCGGTGCGCGCGTGCAGCCGCTCCAGCATGCGCGAATTCTCCAGCTGGTCGCCCCAGTATTGCCGAATCGCTTCGGTCAGAACTCGCTGCGGGTAGTAATGGCGGGGGAACGCGCTTGCGGCGCTGATGATTTTCACTGAGTCACGCTTTCGGGAGCAACGCTCCGACTGACGATCCGCGTCGTCTTACGGTTTCACGAGCGCAGTTTCGCGAGCTCGTCGCGATACAGACGGTTGTGTGGAAACTGCGCGGCGAGCCAGGCCAGTTTCTGCCGCGCGTGTGCTTTATTTTTGTCGCGCAGGTCGGCAACGGCCAGCAGCAGGCGCGCGTAGGGGCCGAAGTAGCGCCCCTTCTCGGCGGTGAGCCGCAGCTTTTCGATGCCGGTCTGCTTGTCGGTTTCCGAACCGCTCATATGCAGTATCCAGCGCACCGGAGCGGCTTTCTGGCTCAGGATGTAGTTCTCCTCGCCTATGGCGATGTAGGCGTCGTAAAGATCGGGATGAATGGCCAGGGCCTTCTCGGCCATGGCCCGGGTGATTTTCACTTCGCTGAGCGCCGCGAGATAACGCTTCTCGATAAGCGCCAGGTAATCGGAGTGGAGACCGGTGCACAGCATGCGCGCCAGCAGCGCGTTGCCGTCGCTGGGATCGTTCTTCAGCGCAGCATCGGCGAGTTGCCGCGCTTTTGCGAGGTCGTCCTCGAACTTCTGCTTCACTGCCGGATCGGCGGACTGCTTTCGGGAATGGAAGAAGCTGTTATCGTCCACGAAGAGCTCCGACTGCAGGATGTGCATGCGGTCGAATTCGCCGTACAGCCACGCCGCGGCGTCCGAAGCGGGTCCCATCGGATCGGCGGGATGAGAGGCCTCCCATGCCGCCAGCGTTCGATGCGCACCCGCGAAATCGAGATCGTACATCTGCCGGTAGGCCTGCTCGACGGTTACCGGCTCGGCGGCAGCGATGCCGGCGGGGGCGAGGGCGCCGATCAGGAGCAGTGTACGCATCATAGATTCAACGCCCGGCGCGCGAGCCCCAGCGCTTCGTTCCACACCAGATTAGATCCGTGAACCAGGTCCAGCACCTCATGAATCGCGTCGACGAACTCAGTCATTTGCGCTTCCGTGACCATCAGCGGGGGAGCGACTTTCAGGACCATGAAATTGTTGCCGCAGATCTGAGTGAGTATGTTGTGGTCGCGAAACAGCCGCATCACCAGGACTTGTCCGAACATGCCTTCGTGAATGCGGCGGAACGCTTCAAAAGGCACGCGCAGGCGCAGCGCGCGGGGGGCGCGGAACTCGATGCCGGAAAGCATGCCGGCGCCCCGGATTTCCTTCACCATTTCGAAGCCGGACAGCTTCTCCCGGAGCTGCTGCCGCAGCAGATCGCCAAGGCGGTCGCCGCGGTCGCCGAGGTTCTCGGTCTCCAGCACATCGAGCGCGGCCAGACCGGCGCGCATCGACAGCCCGTTCTCGCTGTATGTCGAGGTGTGGACGATGGCCCGCTTGAAGGAGTCGTAAACGGAATCGTAGACCGCATCGGTCATCAGGACCGCGCCCACCGGCACGAGCCCGCCGCTCAGAGCCTTGGCGAGGATCACCATATCGGGCGCCACGCCGAAGCGGTGTGCGGCCAGGAAGCGCCCGGTGCGGTACATGCCTGTCTGCACTTCATCCAGCACGAAAAGCGTGCCGTATCGGCGGCAGAGCTCCTGCGCTTTTTCCAGGTAGCCGTCGGGAGGGATGCGAACGCCGCCCTCGGCCTGAATGGGCTCGACGATGTATGCGGCGAAGCGTTTGGTGGCCAGCTTCTTTGCGAGCGGCTCGATTTCTCCAAAGGGTACGGCGTCGGTGTCGGGCAGCATCGGTCCAAAACCGTCCCGCCAGTAGGGATCGCGCATCAGCGACAGCGCGCCGCAGGTCAGGCCGTGGAAGGCGCCTTCAGCGCACAGAAGGCCCGAGCGTCCGGTGCGCGCGCGCGCGAATTTGATCGCCGTTTCGACGCCTTCGCTTCCGGAGCTGCAGAAGAATACTTTGTTCAGGGATGCGCCGCTACCCGGCAACGCAGCGCTGCGGCACAAGCGCTCGGCCAACACCCCGGCGTTTTCCGGCACGTGACTCTGCAGCATTGCCGGTCCGCTGCGGTCCAGTTCGTCGCGAAGCGCGGCGACGATTCGTGGATGGTTGTGGCCGGTATTCAGAACGCAGTAGCCGGAGAGGAAATCGAGAATCCGCCGGCCGCCGGTAGTGAACAGCTCCGCGCCTTCGCAGCGTTCGTACGAAACATTCATCTGCAGCACCTCGAGCAGGCGAACCCACTGCGGATTCACGTGCGCGGAGTACTGCTCGGCGGGGGCGGGGCAAGTGACGGATTGTGGAAGCATCAGATGGTGAGCGTCCCGCGGCGACGGCTCCCTAATATCTTATGTATTTGTGGACGGCGCCGCAGCGGGGCCGGTTTCGCCCGGCCGGAGACTGGCATGTGCGGTGCTTCACAGCATGAGCACGCATGGCAAGCTCAGCGCGTTCAATGGCTTGGGTGTGAGCGCCGCGACGCTGGTGGCGCGTATTCGCCACAGTCGCGGCTGCGCGGCGGCTTCCGCTAGAATAGAGCTTTCGTCCTCACGTCTGTGTAAGCGCCTGCTGAAACGGTGTTTCAGGGGTGGACGTCAAGACGGGTTAGCTCAGGGAGGAAAGGGAATCATTTTGAAGAAGTCCTTCAGGCTGCAAGGCCTGCGACTGCTCCTGGTATGCCTGTCGCTGCCCGGAAGCGCGCTGCTGGGGCAACAGGCTGCTCCGCAGCAGCCGGCGCAACCTCCCACGCCCCCTCCGGCGCAAAACGCTCCTTCCGCGGCGCCGGCGCAGCAAACCAATCCGCCGCAGCAGCAGAACACGCAGAATCCGTTCGAAACCGTTCCCACCGCGCCCCAGCAGGCGGAACCTCAGCAGGGTCTGCAAACACCGCCGCAGGCGCAGCAGCCGGCCAGCGGCGACACCATAGAATCGATCGAATTTCGCGGTTCGCGCCGCGTGCCCCAGGATACCCTTCGCGCTCTCATCTACAGCAAGCCTGGCGACCGGCTTGACGAGGACGTGCTGCATCGGGATTTCATGGCCCTGTGGAACACCAACCGCTTCGACGATATCCGTCTGGAGCGCGAGCGCGGGAAACGAGGCTGGATTATCCGCTTCGTCGTGGTGGAGCGGCCGGTGATCCGGTCCATCACCTACGAAGGCAACAAGAGCGTCAGCGTCTCCGATATTCTCGACCGCTACAAGGAGCGCAAGGTCGGCCTCAGCGTGGAGTCGCAGTACGACCCGAACAAGATCCAGCGCGCGAAGAACACGCTCCAGGAGCTCGAATCCGAACGTGGACATCAGTTCGCCACAGTCACGCCGGAGATCCACCCCGTGCCCCCTTCCTCGCTGAACGTCGTTTTTCGCATCGACGAGGGGCCCAAGGTGAAGGTGGGCAAAATCGACATCGCCGGCAATAAAGCCATGACCGACCGGCAGGTGATTCGGGCCATGAAGAACCTGCACCCCATCGGCATTCCGTATTCGATCCTGTTCGAGAACCTGTTCGCGCGCACCTTCGACCAAAGCAAGCTGGAAGAAGACGAAGAGCGGGTGCGCCAGTTCTATATGGATCACGGATACCTGCAGGCGCGCGTGGAGAGCGCCAAGACGCACACCTACGACGTGCCCGGCGGTAAGTTTCGTTTTCCGCTGATCTCTCACCCCCATGTCGGCAAGCGCACCGACATCAATCTGGCCATTAACGAAGGGCGCAAGTACCACCTCAACCACGTCACCTTCTCCGGCGTGAAGCTGTTCCGCACGCCGCAGACGCTGATGCGTCCGCTGTTCGCCATGTCGGAAGGCGACACCTTTTCCACCGCCAAGCTGCGCAAGGGCATCGAGAACATGCGCAAGCTGTACGGCGAATTTGGTTATATCGATTTCGTCGGCGAGCCGGATCCGGAGCCCATCCCCGGCACCGACAAAGTGGATCTGAATCTCTCCGTCGACGAGGGCCACCAGTTCTTCGTCCGCCGCATCGACTTCCAGGGCAATACCACGACGCGCGACAAGGTCATCCGCCGCGAGCTGATGATCGACGAGGGCGACCTGTTCAACTCGCGCCTGTGGGACCTGAGCATTCTGCGCCTGAACCAGCTCGGCTATTTCGAGCCGCTGAAGGAAAATGAGGCGGCCACCCTGACGCGCGATCCCAAGACGGATACCGTGGACATTACCCTCAAGGTGAAGGAGCGCGGGAAAAACTCAATCCAGCTCAACGGCGGCGTTTCGGGCATCGCCGGCACGTTCCTGGGGATGTCCTATGCCACGAACAACTTCCTGGGACTGGGCGAGACGCTCAGCATCAGCGCGCAGCTGGGGACCATACTGCGGTCGGTGCAGTTCGGCTTCACCGAGCCATACCTGTTCGGCAAGCCCATGCAGGGCGGCTTCACCGTCTACACGCAGCGGTACAACTTCAACCAGGCGCAGCAGGAATCGCTCCTCGCCGGCACGAACCTGATCCCATACTTCAATTCCATCGGGACCAACAATCTGCTGAACTATATATCCAACGGGTACGGGTTCACCACGTTCATCAGCTACCCGCTGCGGCGCAGTTTCTCCCGCGTGGGCCTGACCTACGGATACGACATCTCCAACATTCAGACCATCAGCACGGCGGCCAAGACCTATTTCGACTTCCTGGATTTCCAGGGCGTGGGCGGGCCGAACTCGCTGAGCGGCATCCGCACCAGCAAGATCACGCCTTCATATCAATACAACACCGTGGACCATCCCATCACGCCCAGCCGCGGCAAGAGCCTGTTCGCCACAGTGGGCTTTTCCGGGAGCGTGCTGGGGGGCAACGTGAATACCATCGAGCCGCAGATTGACGCCAAGTACTTCCGCCGCGGATTCCGCAACGGCCACGTCGTCGGCATGCACTTCCTGGGCCGGTTTCTCACTGGCTATGGCGGCAAAGTAGCGCCTCCATTCCAGCGCTTCTACATGGGCGGTGAGAACGACATTCGCGGGTTCGACATCTGGACCGTCAGCCCGATCGCCTTTATTCCCAGCGACACTTTCGTGCCCGTGCTGAATCCGGACGGGACCACGCGGCAGCAGAAGATCATCAACTCCGACGGCAGCGTGTCGTATGCCACCGTGCAGCAACACATTCCCGTTTATCAGCTCACGCTGCCGGGCGGCGACACCAACCTGGTGGCCAATTTCGAATACCGCATCCCGATCTTCGGGCCGGTCATTCTGGCGCCGTTCTTCGACGCCGGAATCGATAAGCTGGCGCTGGGTAATCAGCTGAAGCTGAATCCGGATCGTGTGGCGCAGCTCAATTCGGAATTCCCGCAGGCCAATTTCGGGGAGCGTGCGGTCATCGTGCCGCAGTCGCAGAAATGGCGCGGCTCCACCGGGCTGGAGCTGCAGGTAATGATGCCCGTGGTAAACGCCCCGTTCCGGCTGTGGTGGGCGTATAACCCGAGCTTCCTGAACACGGCGCTGGTGCCGCCGCTGGCCCTGGACCGCTCCATGTTCCCCAACGAGCAGACCTACGATTACGCCGTGAGACTCTATGGCACGGCGATCCCCTATACCGAGCGGCACACCATGTTCCGGTTTTCCATCGGACGGACATTCTGAGCCCCTGGATTGCTAAACTATAAGCTAAACCGACAGGAGTTTCGAGACGTTATGAGTAAGGCATTGATGATCGCCATGGGTGCGATCGGTGTGGTTATGGCCGCGGGCGCGCAGACTTCGCCCATGGGCAAAGTGGGAGTGATTAACATCCAGAGCGCGATCGTAGGCACGAAGGATGGCCAGAAGGCCGCGGCCGAGCTGGAGAACGAAATGGCCCCGCGCCGTAAGGACGTGGAGAGCAAGCAGGCCGAAATCCAGGGCCTGAAGGACCAGCTCCAGAAGGGCGCCAATACCCTCAGCGATACGGCCAAGGAAGAGCTCTATCGCAACATCGACGAGAAGACCAAGCGCCTGAACCGCACCATGGAAGACGACAACGCCGAGATGCAGTCCGAGCAGGACCGCCTGCTTCGCGATCTCAGCCAGAAGATCATGGTGGTGATCAACAAGTACGCCCAGGACAACGGCTATTCGCTGATCATCGATGTCAGCTCGCCGCAGACGCCCGTGCTGTTCGCCTCCAACGCCATCGACGTCACCAAGGACATCATCGATCTGTATGACAAGAACGCCGGTGCGATGAGCTCGCCGGCCCCGGCAACGGGTTCGGCGTCCCGTCCGATCGCGCCGGGAACCGGCGCACGGCCGGCTCCGGGATCCACTCGTCCGGCCCCCGGCACGAGCGGACACTAAGATCGTCAGCAGTGCCGTGCTCGCGTGGACCGGTTCAAAGCGGCGCCGCCGGGCAACTCAACGCGCAGAAACCGATAGCGACCATGGCGCGCATTCAGCGCTGAGTCACTCCTCATCGCCGCTGGGCTGAATCCAAAAGCTCTCCTCCCAGCGGCCTCCGGGCGGGATGGTCTGCACATCCTTCCAGACGCCCTCGTGCGCCAGGTTGAAGGCGTTGGTCGGACCGGTCATCGGTTCGAAGCAGATGAAGTCCTTCCCCTGCGGCGCATAGACAACCGCGACGGCGTACCTTGCGCCATACCGTAACGCGATCTGCTGCCGATGGCCGCGTACGAAGAAATCGGTGTCATGCTCGAGGGCCGTGTAGACGTCATCCAGCGCCCGGCCGCGCAGCGAAAACGGGCCTCGGTCCTCGCGCGGACTGCGCTCGCCGGTAGGGATCAGACGGTCTGACAGCGAGACGTGCTCGGCGGCGGGAATCTGCACCGTCCATTCGTCACGGGGCGCGTCGGCGATCGTGAAGTAAGGATGATAGCCGAGTGACAGGGGCATCGGTTCGGACCCGACGTTCGCCACCACGGTCCTCACTTCGAGCGCTCCATTCGCCAGCCGGTAGGTCATTTCCAGCTCGTGCGCGAACGGAAACTGCGCCATGAACTCCGGATATCGCCAGAATTGCAGGCCGCTTGTGACCTCGGCTCCAGCCTCATCCGCCCGCATGCCGGTAACCTGCCACGCGGAGGTGTGCCGCAGCAGCCCGTGGATTGGCAGGCCGTTGGGATCGTGCTGATAGTTTGCCAGCCCGGGGTTCAGCGTGAAGCGCTTGCCGTTGGCCCAGTATCCTTCCGAGTCGAGCCGGTTGGCCCACGGCGCCAGGAAGATGTTGCCCAGCATCACCGGCTTGTCGCGGAACTCCCTCACGCTGCCATACGGGAACCAGAAGATATTTCGGTCATTGACCGCCATCTCATAAGCGTTGTTGCCCACCGACGGCGCGATCGAAACGCGGATGTTGCGCTGCCGGTCTTCGAGGCGCACCACATCGACCGAATCGACGGAAACGCGCTGGGCGGAATATGTATCGCGCATGAATTCTGCTCCATTGTACGCAGGCCGCGGGTTACAATCGGACTTCATGACGCGGCGCAGGGTATCGATCTTCGTCACCTGCATCATCGACCAGATCTTTCCCGCGGTCGGCATCGCCATGACAGAGGTGCTGGAGCGCCTCGGATACGCGGTGGACTTCCGCGAAGGGCAGACCTGCTGCGGCCAGCCCGCCTTCAACACCGGCTATCGCGACGAGGCGCGCGCCGTGGCGCGGCATTTTCTGGACGTGTTTCGGGACGCCGAGTGCATCGTTGTCCCGT
Organism: Bryobacteraceae bacterium; assembly: GCA_035653295.1. Lineage (GTDB taxonomy): Bacteria > Acidobacteriota > Terriglobia > Bryobacterales > Bryobacteraceae > DASRCB01. The sequence goes on along the minus strand of DASRCB010000183.1, from coordinate 1,309 downwards.
CCGGATCGTGTACCTCGATGATCGCCCATCATTTTGCCGACCTGTTTCATGATGACCCCGCCGCTTTGTCGGAGGCGCATAACCTCCAAAGCCGGGTTTTCGAGTTCTCGCAGTTTCTTCTGAACGAAGCGCGCGTCGATGATATCGCCGCCCGCTTCGACGGCGTGGTGACGTATCACGACAGCTGTCATGCGCTGCGCGAATTCGGAATTAAAGACGGCCCGCGGCGGCTGCTGGCCAGGGTGCAGGGGCTGACGCTGCGTGAAATGGATGCCGCGGAAGAGTGCTGCGGCTTTGGAGGAACGTTCAGCGTCAAGTTTCCCGAGGTTTCCGGGGCCATGGCGCGGACAAAAATCGAATCCATCCGCCGCACCGGAGCCAACACCGTGGTTTCGGCGGACTCGAGTTGCCTCATGCAATTGCAGGGCGCGATCCGGCGGGCGGGCCTGAACATCCGCACTCTGCACCTGGCCGAAGTGCTGGCCGCGACATGAGCCTCATTCCCGTCGAGGACATTCGCAGGACTCTGTCCGATCAGAAGCTGCAGACGGCGATCTACGCTTCCACCGGCCGGCTCATCGACAAACGGCGCAGTACGGTCGCCGCTGACGGTCTGCCGGATTACCAGGAGCTGCGCGCGCAGGCCAACCGGATCAAGCGCCACACCCTCGATAACCTGGATTTCTACCTCGAACAACTCGAGCGCAGTCTCGAGGCTCACGGCGGAAAAGTCATCTGGTGCGATACCGGTGAGGACGTCGCGGATTTCATCCTCGGCCTCGCCAAAGACCGCGGCGCCCGGCTGATCGTCAAATCGAAGTCGATGACCACCGAGGAGATCCATCTCAACCAGCGGCTGGAACACCATCGCCTGGAGGCCGTGGAGACCGATCTCGGGGAATATATCGTTCAGCTCGCGGACGAGCGGCCGTATCATATCGTCGCCCCCGCGCTGCACAAAACCCGCTTCGACGTGGCGCGGCTGTTCACCGAAAAACTGGGCGTCCCGCGCGAGGAGGTCATCGAGAAGCAAACGATGATCGCGCGATCCGTGCTGCGGGAAAAGTTTCTGGCCGCGGACATAGGCGTCACCGGGGCGAATTTCCTGATCGCGGATTCCGGCGCGGTGGTTGTGGTGGAGAACGAAGGCAACGCCCGGCTGACTTCCTCGGCGCCGAAGATTCACATCGCCGTGGCGGGCATCGAGAAGGTGATCCCGCGCGCCCAGGATCTGGGCGTGTTCCTGAAGTTGCTCGGCCGCAGCGCCACAGGGCAGCCGCTGACCGTCTATACCTCATTCCTCTCCGGC
>DASRCB010000182.1:0-11081 GCA_035653295.1 Bryobacteraceae bacterium | reverse complement strand
TGTCCGGGAGGAACGGTGAAGGGCGCCGTTACTTCTTTTTGTTGGTCATTGAGGAAAATCGGGGTTTCCTCCAGCGCGGTGTGAGCATCCGGATCTTCGATGTGCCAGTACAGCCCGCTTCCCGGCAGCAGGCCCGTGCTGTCATACCGGCAGCGAAGAACATTTTTCGACCCGGGCCGAAGCGACAGCAATTGCGTGAGCAGATCGCATTTTTCCGGTTCGTTCCCGTCCAGCCGGAAGTGAATACCGCGGCCATAATGATCGGACACAACGCCTTCGACCGGGATCATGTGCCAGCCGAAGGCAAGGTCGCCTGGTCCGGTTGAGAAATCCGGGTCCTCGACGGTTGGGGCCCCCGCTGGGTATACCGGGCGCTGGTGCAGGAGGCCCCGGGCCACCAGTGCGTTCCAAAGATCGGCCGCCTGCGCGCGTGCGCTGGCCGAACCGCGCGCCAGCAGCGCACAGTAGCGGATAAGCACGCCTGCGCTCTCGCCTGGCCACTGGCGCAGGGACTCGGCTGCCGCCTCCCTTGCCGCGTCGAGCCGGCCCTGATCGACACACCATCGCAACCACCCCACGACGGCATCGCGAGTGTGCGGAATTACCGTGGAGATTTCCGCGGTAGTCAGCCCGGAATTCCACAGCAGACGGAAGGCGGCGGTCAGGTTGGGCGCCCCCACTTCCAGTGCGCTGTGCATCCAGAAGCGAAACTGGGTCAGGTCATTCCTACGGAAATAGTAATTGGCCAGGGTCCATCGGGGCAGAAACTCCTGGCTCAGCCGAGAGCTCTCCAACAGGTATCGCAGGGCGGAATCGTAATCGCCGGCGCGCTCACACTCCAGCCCGAGCTCGATGAAAAGCCGCGCGTCAACCGGATCGGCCTGCGTCGCCATGCGAAGCTGGCGGCGAATGTCGAGGTCATTCTGGCGGCGCAGATCGACCAGTGAAAGAATGTACGACACGCTGCCTGGGAACAGATCCACGGCCGTCTCGCGGGCGTACAGGGTCGATCCGCGGGAGAGGATGTCGGCCGCGAACAGGCGGACCGAAAAGACCAGCAGGACAAGCACGACGAGGCCGGCGGCAGCGATAACCGTAATGCGGCCGATCATTGTCATACAGAAGAATACATTCGGTAACTCTTGATTCGACGTTCCTTTTCATCCAAAATACAACGAGGAGGTGACAGTGTACCATCGTTCTCGTAGTGTCGCGCTGGTTCCAATCGTGCTGGCAGCGACATGTGTGTGCATTGCCGGCGATGCCCGAACGTCAGGAGCGATAGGCCTTGCGACCACGCAGGGTGTGCTCGTGGTAGACAACGCGGAGGTCAGAGGGAACGCGGCATTGCTGGACGGGAGTACGGTTCAGACGCGCGAAGACCCTTCGCAGATGACTCTTCGTGGAGGAGCGAGGATCGATCTGGCGACGGAGTCGAGCGGCCGAGTCTACAGGGATCATGTGGTTTTGGAGCGCGGCACGGGTAAGGTCCGGGGCGTGCCGGTTACCGTCAATGGGATGCGCATCGTGCCTCAGCAGCACAATGCCATGATTCAGGTAACCACCGACGGCTCGAAACGGTTCGCCGTTGGCGCCACGGACGGCGCGGCATCGGTTTTGAATTCCCACGGTATGCTTATCGCGCAGGTTTCGCGCGGTGAGGCGATGTCCTTTGTCGATCAGGACACGGGAGCGGGCGCGCCCTCGCAGATCACGGGCTGCATCCAGCGGGTGAAAGGGACATCGAACTACGTTCTGCGTGACGAAACCACGAATGTGGTTTATCAGGTCACCGGGCCGGATGTGGACGCCAACGTTGGGAAGTCGGTTCAGATCAGCGGGGCTCTCGATTCCACCGCAACGCCGATTTCCGGCGCCTCGCAGTTGATTCACGAAAACTCGCTGACTCCGAGCGGCGGCAAGGGCTGCAAGTCTGAAATTCCGGCAGCTGCCGCGGCGGCTGCGGGTGGTGGCGGAGCGGCGGCTGCGGCGGGTGGAGGCGGTGGCGTATCGGGCGCGACCGTCGCGATCATCGCGGGTGTTGCCGTGGCAGGCGTCATTGGTGGCCTTGCGGCGGCCGGCACTTTCAGCAGCAGCAGTTCCAGCTCAACGGTCAGTCCGTAACTGATTTTCCTTCTTCGAAGCAACCGACCGGCGCCGGGAAACTGGCGCCGGTTTTTTATTGGCGGGAGCTTCAATCCTGGCGGTTGCGAATCGAGTCGTCAATCCGGAAAAGGTCCGCTCCATGCGAGGAGAAGACCAGATTCCCGAGGCGGTAGAACTTGGGCTCGTCCAGTTTCGGGTAATCGGTGCGCTCCAGCGCTCCGACGTAAACGAAGCGCGCATCGTACTTCCGTAACAGGGCCGCCGCGCGCGCTATGTCCGAGGTCTCATAGATGTCACGGATGTCGTTCTGACGATCCGCCAGAGCGCTGTATCCGGTTTCGACATTCTGTCCCGGCCGGGCCCGGCGGGCGCTGCGGGCATCGAAACGCCATGTCCATTCGTGGGTGACCCAGCCGATCGGATCGATCATTCCGGTAAACGCGCTGAGACGGCCGTGATACGTATAACTGTCACCCGCGGCTTCGACGAGCACCCATCGGTCGGGGGCGTGTGCGGCAAGATAACGGACCGTCTCATAGTCCCCGGGGCCTTCCTGCTTCATGAACAGTGAGGCGTCCACGCTGGCGTCCCGCATGCGGCGCTGCTCGCGATTGCTGAGGTAAAACTGTTCAACGGCCTGCCACGGGTAGATCAGAGTGAGCAGGAACGCGGCGGCAAGCGACACGGTTACGGCGGCGGCGCCGAGTCGAACTGCGCGGGGCTGGACGGGCTGCCGGCCGCGGTATGCGTCGGACAGCAGAACGGAACTGGCGATGGCCAGCATGGTCCAGGCATGATAGCCGAACTTAAAGACCGTATTGGCCCGGAAAAATGGTGGGTTTGCGACGCTGTAGATATCGCGAACGAAGAACAACTCGACCCCGGCAAGAAGCGCGGCGGCGGCGCCGGCCAGCAGGCACGCGAAGCCGCGGTTGCGGCCGTCGCGCACGCGAACCAGCGCGGCTCCGATCGCCAGGACAAACATCCCCCACAAGCCGAACCACGCTGCCGCGGGCGTAGGGTATTGCACGTCCTTCAGGTGATACTCGCGGACAAATGACGGGGCGAAGCCCACGCCCATCACCGGGCTTTGGAAGGTCCGCAGGAACGGGTACATCAGGGTGAGGACGCCCACGGCGGACAATGCCAGGGCCGCGAGCCAAAGCAGCCGCTGCCGCGAGTGCGTCGCAGTGGGCCACGCTTTGGCGGCGGTGATGAATGCGAAAACCAGGAACAGGGTGACGACATCCCAGGAATTGACCATCGCGCTCGTCGCGAGGCTGATGGTCATGGCCGCGAGCAGGGGCCACTGCGGCCTGGGAGCCCTGTACCAGCAAAACAGGAGGGCGAGGTTCAGCAGAAAGAACGGAAGCGCGAGCACGTGTGCGTGCAGGTCGCCTACGGTGAAGCTGTAGGAGGGGACCTCGTTGATGATGTACGAAGGGTCGTAAAACCGGGTGGAATTCGTCCAGGAGTACGGCGCGCTCCCAGGATGCACGAGCGCGCGAATCTCACCAGCCGCGTAGAAGATGCTGCCTGAACACGTGATCAGAATCGCAGCCAGCGCGGCAGCCGCGGCAGACGCCGTGCACTCCAGCACGATTCCGGCGGAAAGCACGACGGCCTCGGAAAAGACGAGAGCCAGCGCGAAATTGTAGGCGAGTGCGGTGGGGACGGCGCTCAGGTTCGCCAGCAGCCCCATCAGAAAGGAGCCGTAATAGTAGTAGTTGACCGGGGCGCCCGCCAGCCAGGGGTCGATGAAGGGGAAATGGCGGGTCCTGGCGGAAGCCACGAAAAAGGCCATATCCATGAAGCGCTCGGTGCCGAACGCGTCCGGGTTGAAGGACCGCAGATACAGGTAACCCAGGTACGCCGCCAGCGCCGTGCCCTCCAGGGCGAGCAGCCAGCGCCAGTTCTGCTTCAGCGTGCATTTCAATGCGGCAAACCGCGTGTTGTGGAGTGAGGCGCCGATCACGGCGGCGATGCACGCCGCGAGGCCCGCGGCGATCATGCCGCGATGCTGGTAATCCAGGGCTCCAGCCGACGCGAGGAACCACACGGGCCACGCGAATACCAGCAGCCCGAAGAGCCTGCCCGCGCTCCAGGCCAGCACCCTGCGCTTCAGCAGACGCGCGAGGAGAGGCCATCCCAATAACCCACAAAACGAGAAGACTCCATAGAGAATGAGCGACTGGAGTAGCTCATCCGCCGGCATGGCCTGCTCGCAGCTGACATTTCACCGAAACGCCGTTGGCAACCACGGATAAGTTATCAGTATAGGTTGTCGGCCTGGCGCCGGACGAAAGCGGATCGCCACCGGGCGCGCGGGGCGCAGTGCGCTATCCTCCAGCCGTACGTGCGGCTTTCGATGCGATCGCAACGCTTCCGCTCTATTGCCTCGACACACGTCGTAGCGGCCACGACGCGCGAGCTGCCCGGCGACGAATGTAGTAGGAATCGCACGGGTAATCGACCGCAGCAGGTTTCAAAAAAAAATACGATTGGTGCAAAATTGTAAATATTTTCAACCGGGACAGAGTTAAACTAATCGGGTACAGCAGGCTGCTTCAGGTACACCGATTCCAATCAAACTCTGGAGGGGAGACTCAATGTACGTGTGCGCGCTCCGCGGCGCTCTGCGAACTTCCATTCTGTACCTCGGATTTTTCCTGATTTCGACCATTCTCGTCTTCGCACAGTCCGATCTGGGCTCGATATCCGGGTACGTGAAAGATCCGACCGGCGCCACCATTCCGAACGCGAAAGTCACGGTCAGAAACCAGACCGGCCTCACCCGCACCGCAACTACGAACGACGCGGGTTACTACACCATCACCAATCTGCCGCCGGCGATGTATTCCCTCACGGCGGAGGCCCCCGGCTTCAAGACCTTCGAATCCACCGATAACAAGCTGGATCCGAGCGCGGCGCTTTCCCTGGACGCCAGCATGACCGTGGGGGCAGCCACCGAGTCCGTGCAGGTCACCGCCAGCGCCTCGCAACTTCAGACTGAGACCGCAACGGTGGAGAAGAACGTAACCAGGCAGCAGATCGATTCTCTGGAGTTGAACGGCCGCAATCCCATCTACATGGCGAGTCTGGCGCCTGGTACAGTAGGCGGCAACCTCGCCAACCTGAATTTCAACTTCACCCAGGGACCGTCGAATTTCAACGGGTCCCGCAACTGGGACAATCTGATCACCTATGATGGCGCTCCCGCCACGCGCACACGCGCCAACGGCACCAGCCTTGGCGCGGCGGATGTCGATTCGGTGCAGGAGATCCAGGTGCCCACCGCCGATTACGCCGCTGAATACGGCCGCGCGGCCGGCGGCCAGATTCGCATCATTACCAGGAGCGGCGGCCGCGACTTCCACGGCGCGGGTTATGAATACCTGCGCAACACTGCATTCAACGCGAACACGTGGCAGCGCAACCTGAACGCGGCCACCAATTTCGTCCCGCCGTTTCATTACAACCAGTTCGGCTACAACGTGGGCGGCCCGTTCTACATTCCCGGCAAGCTGAACACCGACCGCAGTAAGTTCTTCTGGTACTGGGGCCAGGAGTGGGTTCGCAATCGCTTCACGGACACAGCCGACTGGACTGTCCCCACCGACCTCATGCGCCAGGGGAACTTCAGCGAGCTGCTGAATCCCAATAACATCTTCTACGGCAAAGCAGTCCAGATCAAGGATCCGATCACGGGGAACCCGTATCCAGGCAATGTCATTCCCCAGAGTCAGCTCAGCCAGAACGGCCTCGGCATTCTGAAAGCGTTCCCTGCCGCCAATCTGGCCAATCCCATTGGCAATTACAATTTCTATGCAGCGGCGATTCACCCGCAGAACCAGCGCAAAGACACGTTGTCCGCGGACATCAACGTCACGCCCACCCAGCGCCTTCAGTTCCGGCGCATGAATTACGAATGGTGGGAGTATCAGCCCCTCGACGGCACCCCGACGGAGACACCCAAGTACTTCATCCGTCCGAATCAGACCAACTCGCTCGACTATGTCTGGACAGCCAGTCCGACAGTTGTCAATGAAGTTCTGGCCACTGTCAGTCTCGACGATGTGTACATCCCCGTCGATCAGGCGCACTTCCTCGACCGTACTACCGTCGGGCTCAACTACCCGTACATCTTCCCCGAGGGCAAGCTGATTCCCACCCGAATTCCCACCGCCTCCATCAGCAACTTCAGCACCCTTACCGGCGGCCCCTATCCTTCACACTCCACCGGCCCCATCTACACGGCGTCCGACAGCCTCACGTGGGTGAAGGGAAGCCACACCATGAAGTTCGGGTTTGCGTTCGAGCGTTCCGGCGAGAACGACAACGACGAAATCAACGTGAACGCGTGCCCCACCTGCACCAACAACCAGAACGGGCAGTTCTCCTTCACCGATAACAATGGCGGCGGCGCGACTTCAGGCGTCGCCGCGGCCAATGCCGCACTCGGTCTGTTCACCACCTACTCGGAGCTGGGCTCGCGCGCCTACACCATCTTCCGCAGCAACATGTACGAGATGTTCGCCCAGGACAGCTGGAAAGTAAATCGCAAACTGACCATCAACTACGGGCTGCGTTACACCATCAACTTCCCCAATCAGGCGCTCTGGCGGAACATGTCCGTGTTCGATCCGGCGTTGTACGATCCCGCCAAAGCCGTCAGAGTCGACCCGAAAACCGGTCAGGTGATCGTGGGCAACGGCGACCGGTATAACGGTCTGGTGATCCCCGGCAACGGCTGGCCGAGTTCCGCGAAGGGCCGCTTCCCCGCGGCGACCGCGGGCACGTACGATTACCTGTTCCGGAACGGCGCCGAGCCGCCGTACTTCGAGAACGTGCAGTACGCCACGCCCCAGCCACGCGTCGGCATTGCATACCAGCTCAATGACAAGACCGTGATACGCGCGGGCGCGGGGCGTTTCTTCACCCGGCTGGGCGTAAGCGACTCGATCTTCCTCGGCGGCAATCCGCCCTTCCAGCCCACCGCCAGCGTGACCTTCGGCAGCGTCGATAATCCCGGCGGGTCCAGCACCAGTGTTCTTCCTCTGACCGTCACCACGTATCCCAAGGATCAGAAGAATCCCGAGGCATGGAACTGGAACTTCACCGTGGAGCGGCAGATGTTCTGGAACTCGGTCGCCAGCGTTGCCTACGTCGGCAGCCGCGACCTGCATCTTCCCCTGGAGTTCGATATCAATCAGCCGACCACCGCGGCGGTCGCTCCGTACATCAGCTCTTCCGGCAAGCTGACCGTAAATCTCGACTCGCTGCGGCCTTATCAGGGCTACAACTCGATCCGTTCCAGCGAGAATGTCGGGACCTCGCAGTACAACTCCCTGCAGGTCACCTGGAACCGCCGCTTTGCGAGCGGGTTCATGTTTGGCGTGGCCTACACGTTCGCAAAGAGCATGGACTACGGTTCGGCTTATCGGAACATCGTTCCCGACACGTACGATTATCACAACCTGTGGGCGCCCTCGACCTTCGACATCACCCACGTGATGATGATCAACTACCTTTACGATCTGCCCATCGGCCGCGGACGGCGCTTCGGCGGCAACTGGAACCGGGGAGTGGACGCGCTGCTGGGCGGGTGGCAGATCAGCGGCATCACGCAGCTTCAGACCGGCGGAGCCTGCAGCGTGGTCGCCAACAACGACTACGCCCTGGTTGGCGTCGACGGCTACTTCAACGATTGCGGCGGCACCGGCGAGCTCTGGAATGTTAACGGCAACCCGACCGTTCTGGGCAATTTCGCCGCGGGTGGGAGCAAGGACCCGCGCCTGTGGTTCCAGACCACGAATTCGGACGGCACTCCCATGTTCACCGCGCCTGCGCTCAATACCTTCGCTCTCGGCAAGGCCAGCCGCGACGTTTTCCACGAGCCGGGCCTCGAGAACTGGAACGTCGGCCTGTTCAAGTCCTTCGCCATCACCGAGCACACCGGCCTGCAGTTCCGCGCCGAGGCGTTCGACGTGTTCAACCATCCCAATCTGAACAACAGCAATGGCGGTCCGGGCGCGGGCACGAACCCGACCAACCTCTCGACGTTCGGCAAAGTCACCGCCAAGAACAACGACGTTCGTAACCTGCAGCTCTCGCTGCGTTTCTACTTCTGATCCGGCGCGCAGGCGGGTGGCCGCCTGCCTGCGCTCCTTCAACTCCGCCAGGGCTTCCAGGCTTCGCGCTTCATCAGCGGTCAAATCGAGCAGGAAAAAGTCGTTATTCTCCCGAATCCAGTCCAGCGGCATGTCCCACCATGCCAGATCCAGCAGCTGCTCCCGAATTCATTCGGAAAAACGGAACCCCAGCAGTCTCCCCGTTGAGCCTCCGTAGATGCCGTAGGGTTCGGAGCGAAATCCCGGCGAGAGCCGAGCCTGCGCGCCGATGATGCAGCCATTCTCGATCATTCCCACTGCACTGCGGCGACGTCGGCCGGTATGTCCTCCATCAAGCGAATGCGAATCTTCTGGCCAGGGTCGCGCGTGCGCTCGGGGTGCCCGACGATCGCTTTTTCCAAAATCTCGGGCGATACGGCAACACCTCGTCCGCGTCGCTGCTGATCGCCGCAGCCGAATGGCGGCGAACCACGGATCGCCTCGATGCTCCCGTCGTGTTCGCCGCCTTCGGCGCCGGCCTGAACTGGGGCGCCCTGCTGGCGCGCCCGCAATCAGGTTCGGGGAACCGTCTCCAGTTCTTCGTCGGGAACGCGCACACGGCCGCTGCTCTTCTGCCGCTGGCCGCCGTGCACCCCCTCGGCGAACTCCTCGATCATCTTGTTGTTGAAGGCCGGGATGTCGTCCGGCTTGCGGCTGGTGACGAGCCCGCTGTCCACCACAACCTCTTCATCCACCCAGTCGGCGCCCGCGTTTCGGAGGTCCATGTGCACCGACGGCCACGAGGTCAAGCGGCGGCCGCGCACGACACCGGCGTTGATGAGCACCCACGGTCCGTGGCAGATCGCGGCAACAGGTTTCCCGCCGTCAAAGAAGCCTTTCACGAAATTCACGGCCTTCTCATTGATGCGCAGCTTGTCCGGATTCATCACCCCGCCGGGCAGGAGCAGCGCGTCGAAGTCCTTGCAATTGGCCTCGGCGAGAGGCAGATCGACATTGAACTTATCGCCCCATTCGGTGTGCTGCCAGCCTTTTACCTGGCCCTGCACCGGCGAGACGATCTTCGTCTGCGCGCCGGCTTCCTCGAGCGCCTTGCGCGGCTCCGTCATCTCCACCTGTTCGAAGCCGTTCTCCACGAGAATGGCGACTTTCTTTCCTTCCAGTCGTTTGGCCATACGTCCTCCACTTCGTAGACGCCACGCGGCCAGATGCGGACGGTTACGGCAGGTTAGCCTTCGTTGCTGTATTTCTTCTCGCCGGCTTCGATGGCCACCGGCAGGCGGTTTTCGCGCGGCGGCAGCGGGCAGGTTGCGTACGGAGTGAAGGCGCAGGGCGGGTTGTACGCTTTGTTGAAATCGAGCACGACACGCCCGTCCTTCGGCATGGGCGTGTTGAGCATACGGCTGGCTCCGTACGTCGTCTTCCCAGAAGTCCGATCTCGGAAGACAAAGAACAGCGTGTCCTCTTCGGTCAGCGCGACCATGCGCAGCGGCTGACCGTGCAGCGTGAAGTCGACGTAACCCGGACTGTCCTCTTTGTCGGTCTGGCCGAGAACGTTGAGGATCGGGATCTTCTTCGGCTCCGCGGTGAAGCGCGCTTCCACCCGATATTCGGGGCGCACCGGATACCACTTCAGGCCGGTGAAATTGCGCCGGTATTCGCTTTGTTTGTCCTTTAGCCGGATGCCGAACCGCCCTGCGCGCTCGATGACGTACATGGTGAGATCGCCGATTTTGAGTTCCGTCGGGTGCTCCGTGACGTCAGGCTTCATCTCTGCCCCGTCATGTGTCACCTTACCGTTCTGAAGAATGAACGTCGCCCTTGCGCCGCGCGGCAGATCGATCTTGTTCTCTCCATCGTGCAGCCAGAACAGGCCGGCTACCGTCAGCCACCCGGTATCGGACTTGAGGCGCTCTTCGCGAGTGCGCCGCCAGTTCTCAATCTGCTGAACGTAATCGGAGGGCACGGTAGCGGCCGCGGCGAGCAGCACCGCAGCCAGGCCGGCAAGCAGCCGCATGTCTTTATTTTACGGTCTGTTTCTTCAGCGCCGCGCGGAAGTCCTGCTCGGAATGATCCACGAAGGCGCGGTATTCCGCGGGATCGATGAAGGGATTCGGACCGCCAGCGGCGCGCCGCCGGAGCTTCTCGTCCATGTTGAAGAACCCGGGGTGCGACCCCAGGAAGATGTCGCACGGCAGCGCCCGGAGCTTCTGAAAGCTGGCTTCGTAATCGGCCGCGATGTTCGGGTAGTTGCGATTGTTCACCAGGTTGTCAACCACCGACGTGCTGCAGTAGAACAGGACATTATATTTCCGGCCACCCTCGGTCACCGGCATCGTCCACGTAGTGCACCCCTTCGTATGGCCGGGTGTTATATGCGCAGTCAGAAGCACGCCGCCAAGGGTGACTGTCGCGCCATCGTCGATGATGCGATCCACCTTCACCGCCGGTGCTGACGAAAATCCAGGCTGATCCCCGCTGGCTAGTGCTGGAGCATCGCCTTGACTGGCGATCATCTGCGCGCCGGACTCGCGTTTCAGTTTTGCGAGCCCGCCGCAGTGGTCGTAATGCGCATGGCTGTTGAGCAGGTACTTCACGTCGCGTACGTGGAATCCGAGCGCGGCGATGTTGCGCTCAATCGGCGCGGCCGATTCCGGAAGACCGCCATCGAGCAGAATGTCCCCCGCCGGCGTGACGACCAGGAACGAGCTGACACCCGCCATCCCGACGTAGTAGATGTTTCCGGCGATGCGGAACGGCTTGACAGGTTTGTTCCAGGCCATCCGCGCAGCGGAATTCGACTGCGCAACAGCCATAGCGAAAAGGGAAAAAACGGCAAGGCGGGCG